>NZ_JBVVQR010000003.1:0-360657 GCF_055811535.1 Mesorhizobium sp. WSM4816
GGCCGGCCGGCGGGGATTCTGGGCGTGGGCGGTTGGGAGCTGGTGCCTCTTGGCGTCCAGCCGCTCCAGCATGCAACTGACCATTGCTTGGCATCAGGCCATCGCCTCCTGACAGTCGAAGCTGGGCGAAATCGCGGGCCAAACTTGCATGGCGTAGAGACCCTGCACATGGCCAAGTACCCGAACTCGCCGCCAGGCAATTAGTCGTGCAGATGCAACTCAGAACTTGCGGCTCAAATGCGACGAGCCTGCCAGCCCGAACCGCCACTCGACATCCACAGCCTTGGAGATGCCGATCCGGCGTCCCGTCAAGATGGAGCTGGCTCTGTCCGACGATAGCTTGAACTGGAACGGGAGCTCGTCCAATGGCAGCCCGTCATATGATGCATCGACAGCAAGCGCCCGGCAAAGGCGACCGGGTCCCGAACAAAGAAATCGAAGGTCATCAACGCCGCGATTGGCCCGCATCAGGTCGAGCTTTGATTGCGGTTCGATCGCGCGCACAAGGACAGCACTACCGGGAAGGCAGACGGCATTCAGGCACCAATGCAGACCATAGGAGCGATAGACGTATGCGCTCCCTGGGGCGCCGAACATTGCGCTGTTTCGCGAAGTCCGCCCACAAAAACTGTGTGAGGCTGGGTCATCGGCGCGATAGGCTTCCGTTTCGACGACGATCCCGCCCACGCCGTGCACAAGAAGCGTCGCGCCAATAATATCGCGAGCGACAACGCAGGCGTCCCGGGCAAAGAACTGACGGTTCGTGATCAACGCCTGCACCAGATCACGACCGCGCCGAAACGTGGGGCCATCAAAAACGTTCCCGCTCTGGCTGCAAAAGGCCAATCCACCAAGGCCAAACTCGCGATCATCAGCATCGCGGCGCTTCCTGCTGAACTCGGATAGGTCTGATCGCCAATGTATGCGGGTCGATTGGTTATTCAACAGCGCCTAGAGACCCAGAAGACCGTGCCTGGCGCGTTTGCGATACCGCCTGGGTTAGGTGGCCCGGAGAAACTCTTCGTGCGCTGCTCAGGAGCAATACCACGAGGGAACGTGACAGGCTCTGCGATCGTTGAAGGCTTTTGATCGAGCCATATCATGCCATCGACCTCGATACGAAAAATGGCCTACGATCCCGACAGCAGAATCCTCTCGGTGTGGTTCGTCGCCAGCGACAAGCGTTACGAGTTTGAGGAAGTGCCGCCGGCGACCTTCGCCGCGTTCAAAGCCGCCTTTGCGAAAGGCCGCTTTTTTAACGAGCACATCCGCAATCGCTTCCGGTACCGTCAGGTTGCGGCCGGCAACGATGCAAGCTGTTGAACATTCCAACGGCCGATTGGTGGACGCAGCGCAGCCGGCGCGCGTAGGATTTTCTTACGATCCCCGCCCACGCTGCAAGAAGTCGTAGTAGGCACGCTGCACCTGGCGCCATCCAATCAGCCGCGGTCCTTGGTCCAATCGAATCGACGGCCGATGTGCAAAGGTCGAGCGTGGAATAGCTGTGCGGTTTGGGGGTGCGGGATTTTAGGCGCTTGATTGCTTGCTCACGTATCGTCTGCGGCAATGCGATCCAACAGCTTACGGGATGCCAGTATCAGGCGGCAGGACCATATTCCTATTGGCTCAGCAAGGGGCGACTGAGAATTTTCCCCAAGGCTAGTTCTCTGCCTCAAGCGATTTTCGCGCAACTGAGCGCAGCGCGCATCTCTGCTACTTTTTTCTGTCGCCGATCTTGTCCGGTCTGGACAGTATATGACGCGACGCTAATTTGATGCCGATGGCACCTTTTCTGTTGAGCCTCGTTTCGATTTTATTTTGCTGCACGCATCTCCAAGCGCAAGCGTGGCAGCTTTTTGGCGTCAGGCAGTTTGGCTTCATATTCGATGTTCCCCCTGGCTTTGTCCTGACACAGCGTTCGGACCAGGGCGCGGAATTTCGGGGCGAAAACGATGCCGTTCTTACCGTGTGGGGCGCAAGGCTCGGCGAGCACAGTTTTCGCGCCGAGATCGAGCACCGCATGGTCGAGGATGAAAAGGAGGGCTGGAAACTGACTTATAGGCGCGTCACGCCCAGACGGGCCAGCTACTCGGGTATCAAGAACGAACAGATCCGATATGTCCGCGCCATTGCGGTCTGCAACGACCGTGCCGCGCTCTTTGTCATAAATTACAGCAGCGATGAAAAAATCCCGTACGATCCGATTGTGGTGCGAATGGTGCGATCACTGAAGGCGGAAGGTTGCTGAGAACCGTTAAACAGTCCATCCATTTCAAACCCGTCGTGGCGCTTTCCGCCGTTGCTTCGAAGACTGATCGTCAGCCGGTCCAACGCCATCCTTCTTCACAATCATTCCTGACTACGAAGGCCCGCAGCGGGCGCGCAATCGCGATTAGAAGCCAACCTTCTACCAGAGTTGGGCGCGGGCGGTAGTAGCGAAAAGTCCTAAGCGCTGCCGTCCGTCTCGCTTTCCTCATCGATCCTCCGGACCGGCAGATAGGTGTTCGCTTCCAGCCATTCGCGCAACACGATCAGAACGAGTTCCGACCGGCCAGACACCCCGGCACGCCGTCAGTCGCACGCGGCGGGCGGTTTGCTCCAGTCCGGAAATTCCGATTTGGAGGCCGCCATTGCATAGCTGCTGCGGTCAGGCTTGCCTTCACAACCCTCGCCCAGGCCAGGCCGGACACCCGCGCCATGACCTGCCAACAGACGCAGGCGCTGATCCAGAGCCATGGCTCGGCGGTGCTGACCACCGGCCCGAACACCTATGCCCTCTACGTCCGCCGGTATAGCAATGCGTGCGACTGGTCGGAAACCCCAGCGGTAGGGTTTGTGCCGACGCTCGATGGCCAGTGCTTGGTTCATCGATGCAGAGAGCCGCTCTACACTCCTCCCGGCTGACGGTGACGAGCATAGCTATTCTGCTGCGCCTTTCGGCAGGAAGCCCCTTAGCTTCAAGGTCGTCCAGTGAGTTTCTCGACATAGGCAGCGACCATGCGCCTGTCTGCCTTTGGGTCCTTGGAACGGAGTCGCATCATCGGCGTTACCGGCCAGCCAAACGCTGCCAACGATAGGAGGAACGCGCGTGATCGAGTTGACCGAGACGGAAAAGCGCTTTCTCAAGCGCGTTGATACCATCACTCACGTTCCCTGGTCGAACAAAGTCACAGCCGCAGATGCCAAAGGCAAGCCCATGCGTATCGCAAGGGCAACGTTTGTCCGATTAAGAGACGACGGCATCATCATCCGATCTACTAGCGACCTGACCTCGAACACCTACGTCATTAACCCTGCACCCGTGACGCCACAAGTGGAGGAAGTGCAGGAAGCGTCCTGATCGGGCGGGCACGGGCGGCGCGTCAATCCTTCTTCAGCCGCTGCCGGCCGCTTCCGCCGAATACCTTGCCGCGCTCGAGGAAATCGCGTGGATCGCTGCGGAATGGAAACACCGCTGGCCGCTCGCGCCCGACGAAATCACCTCCGCGCGGGGACTACATAGATGGCGAGCGTGATATCTCCGGGCGGTTCCTTAAACGCCCAGGAGAAGAGCACGTCCGTTGTGTCCGTGATATCCGAAACCTCGCCGCCATAGTGGCCTGGGACCGCCCGCTGCGAAGCAACGCGAGTGAGGCTATGCGAGCTAGGCGAGCGGCCTGGCTCGCAAGAGCAAAGAGAGAGCTCAAGATTGGCAAGCTCTATCAGGTTCAAACCGCCCGCCTTCGCAAGACTTCAGGGATGGACCAGGCGAAGGCGAGGGCGGCGGCTGCGAAGAAGTCACTTTCAGATCTGGTGACCGCTATCATGGAGCAGCCCGGAACGACCATGGAGGGGATGCTGATCAAGGCGCAGGCGGTCACCACCTTCAATAAGTCGATTGCGAGCAAGTTCTACTTGGACGGCGAGCGTTGGGCTGAACAGTTGGCAGCGTCGGTTCTCCAGTTGGCTTCCACAGGGGACGCATCAGCATGAGCGCCGGCATCAAGACGAAGGCGCTGGCTGCATTTGTGCAACAGTGCCTTGATCCGCTGCCCGATGCCGTCCTCATCGACACGCACCACAACCAGCTCATGCGTCAGGCGCGCCGCCTCCCTTGGCGCAAGGCTGATGCTGTCACCAGCCTGACAAGAGCGGAAACGGATTACTGGTGCGCGAAAAGCATTCACGCGATGTACGTCCTAGAGGACGAAAATCGATCTAGCGTCTATTCTCACAAACGGACGCTCAGCGTCGAAAGGAGCCGGCAAGCTGTGGCGGATCAAATCCGAGTTCCAGCACCCGATCTCCTGGCGGTCCAGTCGAAGCGAGAAGCCGCAAAGGACCGCTATCTGCCGATCGGCGAGGACGAAGTCGCCAAGCTCATCGCGGCGGACGAGGCGTTTCTTGCAGCGCATCCGATCACGAAGCAACCCCGTAGAAAGAGCGACCATCACTGAACCGGACAAAAACTATCATAGCCCGCTGCCTCACGGTGGCGGGCTTTTCTTTGCGTGAACCTCCAATTAGGATTGACACCTAGCGGCATTTCTCCCTCGCCCCGTCATGACCGAACCGTAACCTCGACCGGCAAGGGGGAGCGCTGGTTTTGCAGCGAGGCAGAAGCCCGAGCGGCCGGCTGGCGAAAAGCGCGACGGTGGCGTTCGCCTTGCTCCTGTCCCGCAGCTATTGCGCGACTTTGGTTCCGTTGACGCCCGGCAATCATGGAAGGCCGAGGGGCGAGTGATCGAGTTCCGGTTCCCATAGCACACTAGCCCAGCACTAAGCCTGCAATCAAAACGGCAAATCCGATAGAAAGCGGGACCGCCAAAAGCCAGCCCGCCTCCAAAACGCTATTTTCTTGCCGATCCATAACAGTCTCCTCTTTGATGCTGCCCCTGATTACGAAAGCCATTGGGAGCGGTTCGGTTCCGACGATTTTGCCAAGGACCCGGGGAGATGGCACCACCGGGTGCTCGCGTTCGTCCTCACCATTCGCGTGTTCGGCATCGCATCGCGTCGCGTCAGGTCGACGCTGTTCGAACCGCTCGCGCGGTGATAAGCGGTTGAGGATCTGAGTCCTGCTTAAAGGTACCGCAATTGCTCATCGCGTTCGCCATATCTGTAGGTCTCGCACTGGTAACGGTTCTGATGCACTATGAAGTGCTAAATATCGCCGGAACGATGAGGCGTCGTTTTTCACTTCCGATGCGGGTTGATCTGCTGCTCTTGGTCGTCGCAGCAATCATTGCTCACGTGGTGGGGATCTGTCTTTTCGCGCTCGCCTACGCCTGGATGCACCACCATCCAGACCTTGGAGGTCTCGCAGGCTTGTTTTCCGGAAGCGCAGCGGATTTCTTCTATTTCTCGGTTACCTGCTACACGACGATCGGCTTTGGCGAAGTCTATGCCACTGGGCCGATGCGAATCGTTGCTGCCTTGGAGGGTCTCAACGGACTCGTCCTGATCGCTTGGTCAGCATCGTTCGCATACGCATCGACTTCGGATCTGTGGAAGCGGAAGCAAGACTGACGCGCGTTGCAGAGGTCGTGTTCCTTCGTCATAGCTGTTCGCGCCGAAAGGTGCGGCGGGCTTTTTCGTTCGGGCGCCAAGGAGCTTGTAACCGTTTACCTGAATGTTCCCCATAGGGGCTTATTCAAAATTTCGCCACTGCACCGCTATCAGAACGGCCCGTTGCTATAGCGTGGTAATCGAGGCCATTACCAATGGCTTAGCCCATTTTAAATAACGGGGTTCCCAGTTAATCCACTGCCGCTGATAAACAGCAGGGAAACAGCGAGCAGCCTGCGGCCCAGACCCTTTTGAACCTTTTGAGTGTTCCCTGTAGGGCGCCCATAGAAAATTTCGGCCAGCTGATAGGCGATGCCTCTCTGGTGCGGCTTACGGCGCTCTAGGCACCTCAAAGTGGTCCCGTCGCCATCGCGATCCAGCTTGGAAATGTGCGGAACCGTACGAAGCGGATTGCACGGCAACCAACGCGGTGGCCGGGCATTAATTTAGCAAAGCATCAAATAGGAAAGCATCGGGAGGAAGACCATGCTGCACCTTAACATGCCTGGCGAATTTGAGGTCGGCGATGAGGTTGCGCTAGCAGGTACCGTCATCTCCATTCTCCCTAGCGGCCGAGCTAGAGTGAGCATTCCATCCTATGACCATCCTTACACGCTAGAGCCGCCACCCAAAGCACGGGCCGGCGACCGAGTAGTTCTTGTTGGGGACGTCACCCGCATCGATCGCGGAGCAGACAAACTCACCGTGCGGATTGACTGCGGCGGCGTGATTACGGTCGACAGGTCGGCAATCACTCGGCTGAGGAAGCACCGCCGGGCTTCAGCCGGTTGACGCTACGGCGACACAACGGCCTGCGCTCGTCGGCATACGGAACATGCAAGCGTATCGTGCCTCAAGCCAATCTAACTTCGTGGGACCTAGGCCCGCGCTAAAAAGTCCGAACATTTCCCATCCCCTCGCCTTTCGGCAAATCTGGCGGAAAACGGAGACTAGGCAAATTTTGCGACCCCCAAAAAGCGCCTCGGGGTGCCCCGGCGGTGCCCCGAACGATTTCAGGGCAACAGGCCCCCGAGGGGGAGAATGCTAATCAACTGAAATCATTATAGAACTTTTGGTGGAGCCAATCGGAATCGAACCGACGACCTCTTGAATGCCATTCAAGCGCTCTCCCAACTGAGCTATGGCCCCACTCCGGCAGTCAACCGGCGCCGTTGCCGGCGAAGAGATCCGGCGCGGGTTGAGACCGCGCCGTTAGTGCAGGCGGCTTCTAACCCCGCCTTCCGTCAATATCAAGCCTTTAAGAGCCGCTTTTTATCAAGAACCCGCGAAAGTCGGCGGGCGCTGTGTGAGAGGCCGGATCAGACTTCGTCGTCGTCGTCGCCGACGCCGATCATGTCGGCGACATCGTCGTCCTCTTCCTCTTCGTCGGCGAGGAAGGTATCGTCGTCGTCGCCGAGGTCCACATCGTCCTCGTCATCGCCGAGATCGGGAAGATCGTCGGGCTTCGCATCCTCGTCGGCCTCTTCGAGCGAGACGACCTCGACGCCCTCTTCCTCCTCGGCGTCGACTTCCTTCTCGGCAACTTCCTCTTCCTCCTCAAGGGCGGCAATCTTGCCTTCCTCGAAATAAGAGCGGGGATAATTCTTGCCGGTATAGGGCGAGACGATCGGATCCTTGTTCAGATCGTAGAATTTTTGACCCGTCTCGGGGTCGATGCGTTTGGTGCCAAGTTCGGGTTTTGCCACAGCAAGCCTCGTCGATGAAAGTTTGGTCCCCATAACCACAGTTTACGGCGCTGTCAAAGCCTAAAGCCAGCGTCACAAATCCCCGCGTTGAGCGACCTCTTGCAAGGGGATGACCATTTCCGCCCGCCGTGATACGAGACCGCGCAAACCAGAAGAAAAAGGCCGGCCACCGGCGTTTTTCACCCAAGGAAAACCCATGTCGCATACTGCCGCCCCGAAACCGGCCACCGCCCGTAAATCGCCAGCGCTTTCAGGCACAGCACGGGTGCCCGGCGACAAGTCGATCTCGCACCGCTCGTTCATGTTCGGCGGCCTCGCCTCCGGCGAAACCCGCATCACCGGCCTGCTGGAAGGCGAGGACGTGATGCGCACGGGCGCCGCGATGAAGGCAATGGGCACGCATATAGAGAAGCGCGGCGCTGAATGGGTGATCCGCGGCACCGGCAACGGCGCGCTGCTGCAGCCGGAAGGCCCGCTCGATTTCGGCAACGCCGGCACCGGCTCGCGCCTCACCATGGGCCTGGTCGGCACCTACGACATGGAGACGACCTTCATCGGCGACGCCTCGCTGTCCGGCCGGCCGATGGGTCGCGTGCTGGAGCCGCTGCGCCAGATGGGCGTGCAGGTGCTGAAGGCGACGCCCGGCGACCGCATGCCGATCACGCTGCGCGGCCCCAAACACGCCGCGCCGATCACCTACCGCGTGCCGATGGCCTCGGCCCAGGTGAAGTCGGCGGTGCTGCTCGCCGGGCTGAACACGCCCGGCATCACCACCGTCATCGAGCCGGTGATGACGCGCGACCACACCGAGAAGATGCTGAAGGGATTCGGCGCCAATCTGTCGGTCGAGACCGACGAGCGCGGTGTGCGCCACATCTTCATCGAGGGCCAGGGCAAGCTCACCGGCCAGACGATCGCTGTGCCGGGCGACCCGTCATCGGCCGGATTCCCGCTGGTGGCGGCGCTGATCGTGCCGGGCTCGGACATTACAATCGAAAACGTGCTGATGAACCCGACCCGCACCGGTCTTTTGTTGACGCTACAGGAAATGGGCGCCCGGATCGACGTTCTCGAGCCGCGCAATGAAGGCGGCGAGGATGTCGCCGATCTGCGGGTGCGCTACTCCGAGCTGAAAGGCGTCACCGTGCCGCCCGAACGGGCGCCGACGATGATCGATGAATATCCGGTGCTTGCTGTCGCGGCGAGCTTTGCCGAGGGCGAGACGCTGATGCAGGGACTGGAAGAGCTGCGGGTGAAGGAATCGGACCGGCTGTCGGCGGTCGCCGAAGGGCTGAAGCTCAATGGCGTCGACTGTACCGAGGGCGAAGCCACACTGGCCGTGCGTGGAAAACCCGGCGGCAAGGGGCTTGGCCAACATCCGAACGGAAAGAGCACCATCGTCCAGACCCATCTCGACCACCGCATTGCCATGAGCTTTCTCGTCATGGGACTGGCAACGGAAAAGCCTGTCACCATCGACGACCAGGCGATGATCGCGACCAGCTTTCCGGAGTTCATGGGGCTTATGAAGGGCCTGGGGGCGGAGATTGATTGATGCTGCGAGACTGGCCAGTGTTAGCGGGCTGTCTTGGGGCCGCGTTGGTCCCTTATCTGATCGAAGGCGTCGTTTTCAAAAAGCGTGTCGGCATTTTTGCTGTTCTTTTTTGGCTTTTGGCCCTGCAATTTTTGACCATGTACCTGTTCGCCTATGCAGGCGAGTTTCTAGAAAATAACGACTGGGTCTTTCTTGCAGTAATTTTCAAAGCGTTTGGAGCAATGGCCTTTATGACAATTGGCGTAATACCTTTCATTGCGTTGCCATTATCGGTTTTGATCGCCTTGGCGGTACTGGCGTTCCGTCTGTTTAGGCAAGCTAGATGAGTCCAACCTTCACCATCGCCATCGACGGCCCAGCAGGCGCGGGCAAAGGCACCCTTGCCCGCCGACTGGCCGACCATTACCGGCTGAACCTGCTCGACACCGGCCTCACCTATCGCGCGGTGGCGCATGCGCTGCTTCGGCTCGGCCTGCCGCTCGACAATGTCTCGGCCGCCGAGACCGCTGCCCGGCAGGTCGACCTGGCCAAGCTCGACCGGTCGGTGCTGACGGCGCATGCGGTCGGCGAAGCGGCTTCGAAAGTGGCTGTCATCCCTTCGGTGCGGCGCATACTGGTCGAAAAGCAGCGCGAATTCGCCAAGGCGCCGCCGGGCGCCGTGCTTGACGGCCGCGACATCGGCACCGTGGTCTGTCCCGACGCCGACATAAAACTCTATGTGACGGCGAGCGCCGAGGTGCGGGCACAACGCAGGCTGGCCGAGATCGAGAGCATCGGCGGCACCGCCGATTTCGACGATATCCTCGCCGATATCCTGCGCCGCGACGAGCGCGACATGGGTCGCGCCGACTCGCCGCTGAAGCCGGCCGCCGACGCGCACTTGCTCGACACGTCGGAAATGGCTATAGAGGCCGCGTTCCTGGCGGCCAAGGCGATCATCGACGACGTTCTGGCCAAGAGAAACAAAGCCTGAGCCGGGTTTCCTGCCGTTGCCGATTGCCGGCGGCGAAAAGATACCCATATCGGGCACGAACCAGCCTGCCAGCATTCTTCATGCGCCGGAATTGCCGCTTAGGCGGCCAAGGGCTTTTTTGAGGCCCGGAACGCCGGCAGGCCAACGCAACGCTAACCCACGGCGCCCGCCCCGCTTGAGATGCGGGGCATTCCAGGAGAAACTATGTCAGTTGCAAATCCCACTCGCGATGATTTCGCGAGCCTGCTCGAAGAATCTTTTTCCGCCGGCCATTCCGGCGAAGGCCAAGTCGTCAAGGGCACGATCACTGCGATCGAAAAGGACATGGCAATCATCGACGTCGGCCTCAAGGTCGAAGGTCGCGTGCCGCTGAAGGAATTCGGCGTCAAGGGCAAGGATTCGACGCTTAAGGTCGGCGACACGGTCGAGGTCTATGTCGAGCGCATCGAGAACGCGCTTGGCGAAGCGATGCTGTCGCGTGAGAAGGCCCGCCGCGAAGAGAGCTGGGTCCGTCTCGAAGAGAAGTTCACCAAGGGCGAGCGCGTCGAAGGCGTCATCTTCAACCAGGTCAAGGGCGGCTTCACCGTCGATCTCGACGGCGCCGTGGCCTTCTTGCCGCGCAGCCAGGTCGACATCCGTCCGATCCGCGACGTCTCGCCGCTGATGCACAATCCGCAGCCTTTCGAGATCCTCAAGATGGATCGCCGCCGCGGCAACATCGTGGTGTCGCGCCGCACCGTGCTCGAGGAGAGCCGCGCCGAACAGCGTTCGGAAATCGTGCAGAACCTCGAAGAGGGCCAGGTGGTCGAGGGCGTCGTCAAGAACATCACCGACTATGGTGCGTTCGTCGACCTCGGCGGCATCGACGGCCTGTTGCATGTCACCGATATGGCATGGCGCCGCGTCAACCATCCGACCGAAATCCTCAACATCGGCCAGACGGTCAAGGTGCAGATCATCCGCATCAACCAGGAAACCCACCGCATCTCGCTCGGCATGAAGCAGCTCGAGAGCGATCCGTGGTCCGAGATCGGAACGAAATTCCCGATCGGCAAGAAGATCAAGGGCACCGTCACCAACATCACCGACTACGGCGCATTCGTCGAACTGGAGCCGGGCATCGAGGGTCTCATCCACGTTTCGGAAATGTCGTGGACGAAGAAGAATGTACATCCCGGCAAGATCCTGTCGACGACGCAGGAAGTCGACGTGGTGGTGCTCGAGGTCGATCCGGCCAAGCGCCGCATCTCGCTCGGCCTCAAGCAGACGCTCGAGAACCCGTGGCAGGCTTTCGCCAGCAGCCATCCGGTCGGCAGCCAGGTCGAGGGCGAGGTCAAGAACAAGACCGAGTTCGGCCTGTTCATCGGCCTCGAAGGCGATGTCGACGGCATGGTCCATCTTTCCGACCTCGACTGGACGCGTCCGGGCGAGCAGGTGATCGAGGAGTACAATCGCGGCGACATCGTCAAGGCGCAGGTGCTCGACGTCGACATCGACAAGGAGCGCATCTCGCTCGGCATCAAGCAGCTGGCCAAGGATACGGCCGGCGAGGCGGCGACCTCGGGCGAACTGCGCAAGAACGCGGTCGTCACCTGCGAGGTCACCGGCGTCAAGGATGGCGGCCTGGAAGTGCGGCTGGTCGACAGCGGCATCGAGACCTTCATCAAGCGCTCCGACCTCAGCCGTGACCGCGACGAGCAGCGCCCCGAGCGCTTCACGGTCGGCCAGAAGGTCGATGCCCGCGTCATCGCCTTCGACAAGAAGACCCGCAAGCTGCAGGTCTCGATCAAGGCGCTGGAAATCGCCGAAGAGAAGGAAGCGGTCGCCCAGTACGGCTCGACCGACTCCGGCGCTTCGCTGGGCGACATCCTGGGCGCCGCGCTGAAGAAGCAGGGTAGCTAGGTCCACTAACGCCGCGTCTCGCGCGGCCTGTTAAAAAACCCCGCCGGAGCGATCCGGCGGGGTTTTGTTTGACCATGGTCAGAGCATCGTAACCCCAAACCTGGCAAACCGGTTTTGGGAGATCCGCGCTCAAACAAAGAGATATATCAGGCCCTGCCGTAAAGCGGCACCAGTGTGCCGCTCATCGCCAGATTGGCCGGCGAAGCGAGGTAGGCGATCGCTTCCGCTGCCGCTTCGAGGCTGACCCATTTGCCGAAATCGGCGGCCGGCATGTCAGCCCGGTTGGCCGGCGTATCGAGGGTCGAGGGCGCGACCGCATTGACCAGGATGCCCTTGCCCTTGAGTTCTTCCGCCATCGCCACCGTCATTGCCGCGACCGCTGCCTTGCTGGCGGCATAGGCGATCATGCCGGAACCGCGCCGCAGGTCGAGCCCGGCACGCGCCGAGATATTGACGATGCGGCCCGACACGGAAGATTCCAGCATTGAGCGGATCGCCGCGCGGCAGCACAGGAAGGTGGTGCGGGCGTTGGTGTCCATCATTTCGGCAAAAGACGCGGGCTCGATCTTCTCGACCGGCGCGGCGGTGAAGCCGCCGGCCAGATGGATGGATGCCCACAAATCCGTAACACTGGCGAAGAACGCATCGACCTTGGCGGGATCGGCGAGATCGACATTGTGCGCCAGCCTGACACGCTCATGTGCCGGGAAGGGAAAATGCGCGGGCGCGGCGGCATGGGCGTTCGGCACATGGCAGATCGCGCCCTGCTCCAGCAGTTTGCCGACAACCGTGCCACCGAGCGCTCCGGTGCCGCCGGTCACCACAACATGCCTGCCGTCCAGTGTATCCGTCATCTACGACCGCTCCTGTCACTCTTATGCCGCACCGCCGCCGAAGGTCGCGCCTTTCGCGCAATCACTCAACCGAAATCTTGATGACGCAGCGCCGCTTGTGCGCGTCAGAACGTCGGCCATCCGACGCGGATCGCGTTCCCAGGCAGACGCTGCCACAGCACTCAATCGATGGTGATCTCGATGACATACGGCAGTTGGGTCGCCCGCGCGCGCTTGAGTGCGTCTGCCAGATGACCGATGCCGGCGAGCCGCTCGGCGGCAATGCCATAGGCCTCGGCCAACTTGCAGAAATCAGGCGGCGCCGGCGAGACGCCGACCGGCTCGACGCCGACATCGAGCATCGAGGTTTCGATTTCGCGATAGCCGAGATTGTTCCAGACGACGAAGATCACCGGCGCCGCAGCGTCGAGCGCGGCGCCCAGTTCCGGCAGCGTGAACTGGAAACCACCGTCGCCGGTGAGACAAACGACCGGCGCATCAGGCACGGCAAGGGCTGCGCCGATCGCCGCCGGCGGACCATAGCCCAGCGCGCCGAAGCCGGTGGCGGCGTTGAACCAGCCGCCCGGACGGTCGTGATCGTAATAGAGGTTGGCGGCATAGACCGGCTGGGTCGAATCGCCGACGATGATCGAACCCGGCAATGCATCGCGGATCATCTCGACGGCGCGGGTTTGCGCCTGGAGGGCCGGGGCCATTTCGGCAAAGGCTGCTTGCCTTGTCGCAGCGGCGCGAGACTGGCCGTCGCCCGATGGCGGCTGGTCCGTACCAATCTCGACAACCAGCGCCTCGAGTGCTGCGCCGCAATCGGCATGGATCGAAATCCGGGCGGGCCGGCGGGCAAGCTGGTCGGCGCCGATGTCGATGCGGATCAGATTGGACGGCAGGACAAAGCCACCGTCGCCATATCCGTCGTAGTCGGTCGGGCCGAATTCGGTGCCGGCGGCAATGACCAGATCGGCCTCGGCCATCAATGCACGCACCGCCTTCAGACTGGGGCTGGCCGGCACGCCGAGCGGATGGCGGTGCAGCAGGCCGCGGGCATTGGCCGTCTGGACAACCGGCGCTCCCAGCCTTTCGGCAAGGCGCTGCAACGGCGCTTCGGCTCTCTTGGCGCCGCCGCCGGCAAGGACCAGCGGGCGGCGGGCAGCCGCGCAAAGTTTTGCCGCCTCTGCTATATCAGCCGGATTCGGCTCGGGCGGCGCGACATTCGTCAGCAAAGCGGCGATGCCGCCGGCCGGCTTGACCATGATATCGGTCGGGATCTCGATGTGCACCGGGCCCGGACGCGACGACGAAAACAGGGCGAAGGCGCGGGCAAGAACGCCCGGCAGTTCTTCGGCGTCGGTGACACGGTGCGAAAACAGCGCGACCTTTTCCATCATGCCGCGCTGGTCGGGCAGTTCGTGCAGATGGCCAAGGCCTTTGCCCAGTGTCGGCGTGGCGTTGACGCCCGAGATCACCAGCATCGGAACCGAATCGGCACGGGCCTGGCCCATGGCGGTGATGGTGTTGGTCAGCCCCGGTCCGGTGATGACGAAGGCGATGCCGGGCCTGCCGCCGGCGCGCGCATAGCCGTCGGCCATGAACCCGGCGCCCTGTTCATGACGCGGGGTGACGTGGCGAATCTTCGAGCGCGCCAAGCCGCGATAGAGTTCGACCGTATGCACACCCGGAATGCCGAAGACCGTATCGACATCATGGGCTTCGAGCAAAGTGATGAGCGCTTCGCCGACTGTCGTCATTGCCTGAGCACCGGACGTGTGAGGCAGGTCGGTCCGCCCTCGCAGGCGATGCACAGTGCGTCCGCCTCGAAGGTTGAAACCCTGCAGCCGGCGGCCGCCATGGCCGCCGCCGTCTTCGGGAAGCCGGCAACGGCGATCACCTCGCGCGGCGCGGTCGGCAGCACATTCAGGCTGAGGCCGTTGGAGGCGAAGAACTCCCCGGCGTCGCCTTCGACCAGGCGAATGCCTCGCGCCCGCAGCATCTGGTAGAAGGCAGCCGGCAAAAGCGGTGCATAGACCAGCGCCAGATCGTCGGCGAGCGGACTGATCACCGACATCAGATGCAGGCAGGCGTCCTCGCCATGCCAGAGCGGCAGGTCGTAGCCATAGACCTGAATACCCTTGGGGGTGAGCAGGTTGGCGAGTTGCTGGATGCCGTCCTGGTTGGTGCGCACACCGCGGCCGACGGCCAGGGTCCCTGAATCCACCCAGACGCAATCACCGCCCTCGACCTGTCCGGGAGGCTCGATGCGGCCGAGGATTGGTACGCCCATGCGCTTGTAGGCCGCCTCGTGCAGGCCGGGCTCGGCACGGCGCAGCGCCTTGCCCATGGCGAGGATGATGGCGCCGTGGTCGGTCATCAACGATGGATCATGCGTGAAGACCGAATCGGCAAGCCCGTCATCGGCGTCGGTCAGCCATTCGATCGCGGCGCCGGACGCAAGAACCAGCGTCGTCAGCGCCTCATGCTGGGCGGCGGCCTTTTGCGGATCGAAGCCCGCACCATAGTGCCATTCCGATGCTTTGGCGCGGGCCATAGCGCTTGCGGCGGACCGCATCAGCACGCGCTGCAGGGGCCCGGCCATGGACTGCGACCCGTATTCTTTTGCCAACAAGTGCTCCTTAAACGCCCATCCCAGCCAATAGCCACTCAGCGAGCCGTGATCAATGGTCCAAAAAGCATGGTTGACGGAGGCAAGCGGAACGGTACATCTTGAAAATGAGAAGTCTGTCCAGTGATGGTAATGGGTAAAAAATTCCAGCAGCGACGGGTCCAGCCACTTCGTGAGGCACCCCAAAGGTGATAGCGCAAGGCACGGCCCCCGCCCTGAAGCACACGGCGCAGAACGACGCTGCCGAAGCCATCCATGTCGAGAACCTGCATAAAAGATTCGGCGAACTGCATGTGCTGAAGGGTGTTTCGCTGTCGGCGCGCGACGGTGAGGTCATCGCCATCATCGGCGGCAGCGGCTCGGGCAAATCGACGCTGCTGCGCTGCATCAATTGCCTGGAGAACCCGACCAGCGGCATCGTTCGCGTCAATGGCGAAGAGATCCGGATGAAGGCCGACAGCCACGGCCACACCGTTCCCGCCGACCGCAAGCAGATCGAGCGCATCCGCTCCAAGCTCGGCATGGTCTTCCAGAATTTCAATCTGTGGAGCCACATGACGCTCATCGAGAACGTCATCGAGGTTCCGGTGCATGTTCTGGGCGTCAAGCGCGATGTGGCCATCGCCGATGCGGAAAAGCTGCTTGCCCGCGTCGGCCTGGCCGAAAAGCGCGATGTCTATCCGGCCTATCTGTCAGGCGGCCAGCAGCAGCGTGCGGCCATCGCCCGGGCGCTGGCCATCAATCCGCGCGTCATGCTGTTCGACGAGCCGACCTCGGCGCTCGACCCGGAACTGATCGGCGAGGTGCTGAAGGTGATCGGCGACCTGGCACGCGAAGGCCGCACCATGGTGCTGGTCACCCATGAGATGAAGTTCGCTCGCGAGGTCGCGACACATGTCGTCTATCTCTACAACGGACTGGTCGAGGAAGAAGGGCCGCCGGAGCAGATTTTTGGCGCGCCGAAATCCGAAAGGCTGAAGCAATTCATCCGCAACATCGGTTAAGCCGAGGCGGATGAAAACGGGAACAACAACAAACTGGGAGTATTGATATGAAGACGGTTCTGAAGACATTTGCCGCAGCGCTTCTGCTCGGCGTCGCCGCGATGAGCATGGCAAAGGCCGAGCCGGTCAAGATCGGCGTCGCTGCCGAACCCTATCCGCCGTTCACCTCGCCGGATGCTTCCGGCAAATGGGTTGGCTGGGAGATCGAATTCATCGACGCGGTCTGCGCCGAGCAGAAACTCGATTGCGTCATCACCCCCGTCGCCTGGGACGGAATCATCCCGGCGCTGACGACCAAGAAGATTGACGTCATCGCCAGTTCCATGTCGATCACCGACGAGCGCAAGAAGACGATCGACTTCTCCGACAAATATTACAACACCCCGACAGCTATCATCGGACCGAAGGACCAGAAGTTCGGCGCTACCCCGGAAGATCTCAAGGGCAAGATCATCGGCGTCCAGGTTTCGACCGTGCATGCCGACTACGTCAAGAAGCACTTCACCGAAGCCGCGGAAATCAAGGAATATCAGACCCAGGACGAAGCCAATCAGGATCTTGCCGCCGGCCGTGTCGATGCCGTGCAGGCCGATTCCATCGCGCTCGATGCCTTCCTGAAATCGGATCAGGGCAAGCAATGCTGCGATCTGAAGGGCACGGTCGCGCCGGATCTGGCGATCCTCGGGCCCGGCGTCGGCGCCGGTGTCCGCAAGGAGGACACCGAGTTGAAGGAGAAGATCAACGCCGGCATCAAGGCGATCCGCGCCAACGGCAAATATGACGAGATTTCGAAGAAATACTTCGATTTCGACATCTATGGCGCCGACCCACAGTCGAATTGACGGCGTGCATCCCCGAGCGAACAACCACGCGGCGCAGACAGCGCGCCGTGTGGCTTCGTCGAGCTCTACCTATGCAAGCTTTCCGCTGACGGCATCGCCCGTGGTTTTGGCGCCAGCAATTCGGGGGCGACGCTGATCGACGCATTTCTTCCGGCCTCTGTGGCCCGCATCATCGAACTGCTTTCGCCGACGCCACCCGGGTGGGGCGGAACGCTTCTGGTCGGACTGCTCCACTCGGTCGAGATCGCTGCCGGTGCGTTCGGTCTCGGCCTCGTCATCGGCATTTGCGGTGCGTATGGCAAGCTCTATGGCGGGCCTGTGGTGCGCGATCTGCTGGCAGTCTATACGACGATCGTCCGCGCCGTGCCGGAGCTGGTGCTGATCCTGCTGCTCTATTATGCCGGCACCGATTTGATCAACCAGTTGCTGACGGCAATGGGATATCAGCGCATCGATATCAGCGGGCTGGTGGCCGGCATTGCCGTGCTCGGCTTCGTCCAGGGCGCATATTCGACCGAGGTGATGCGCGGCGCGATCCTTGCCATCCCGCAGGGACAGATCGAAGCCGCGCGCGCCTATGGCATGTCTCCCGGCCTGCTGCTGCGACGCATCACGCTGCCGGCGATGCTGCCTTTCGCCATACCCGGCCTTGCCAATCTCTGGCTGATCGCCACCAAGGACACCGCCCTGCTGGCGGTCGTCGGCTTCTTCGAACTGACATTGGCCACCCGGCAAGCGGCGGGCGTGACCAAAGCCTATCTTACCTTCTTCCTCGCCGCGGGCGTGATCTATCTTCTGTTGACGCTGGTCTCCAATCTGATCATCGGCCGCATCGAGGTCTGGGCTCGGCGCGGCATGCCCTCGCTCAAGGAGGCGCGTTGATGGCTGTCGAAGCGACCATCGTCAACGTAGCCGCCCGCGCGTCGCTGTGGTTGCAGCCGCACCGCATCGTGCTGATTGTGACTGGACTGGGGCTGGTTTTCGCGGCCGCTTTTTTCATGCGCTGGGACTGGCTGCCGCAATATTACGAAATGGCGCTTGTCGGCCTCTGGCGCACGCTCTGGATCCTCGCCGTCACCTGCACACTGGGCTTCCTGCTCGCCGTGCCGCTCGGGCTGGCGCAGGCTGCCGGCCCGTTCTGGCTCGCGGCGCCTGCAAAGGCCTTCTGCACCGTCATCAGGGGAACGCCACTGCTGCTGCAGCTCTGGCTGCTCTACTATGGGCTCGGCTCGCTGTTTCCACAGTACCCATGGGTACGCGAGTCCTGGATGTGGCCGTATCTCAGGCAAGCATGGCCCTATGGCGTCCTGGCGCTGACCTTGTCCTTCGCCGGTTACGAGGGGGAAGTGATGCGGGGTGCCTTCGCCGGCGTGCCGAAAGGACAGTTGGAAGCGGCGCGCGCCTTCGGCATGAGCCGCTGGAAGATCCTGCGGCGGATCTGGCTGCCACAAGCCTTCTACCGGGCGCTGCCGACGCTGACCGGCGAAACCGTGCTGCAACTGAAATCGACGCCGCTGGTGGCGACCATCAGCGTGATCGACATATTCGCCGTCTCGTCAAAGGTGCGGCAGAGCACTTTCCTCACCTATGAACCCTTGCTGCTCCTGGCGTTGATCTATATGGCGATCACCGGCATCCTGGTCTTCGCCCTCGGCAAGATCGAGGCGCGGATCCCGAACAAGATTGGTTGATAGGGGAGTAGGGGAGTAGGGGAGTAGGGGAGTAGGGTCAGCCACTATTCACACATACACATTTCCATCCTATTCGCATCACGCTCACTATTCCCCTATTCCCCTATTCCCCTATTCCCTTACTCCCCTACTCCCCTAGGATCGCTACGATGCAACTCAGTCTCGACCAGGCGACAGGGCTGTGCCGGATGGCGGCGCTCGGCGCCGGCGCCAATGAGGAAGCGGCGCAGTCGCTTGCAGCCTCCGTGGTGGCGGCCGAGGCAGAAGGTCTGTCGACGGTCGGACTGTCGCATTTCATCGACTATCTCGAAGCGCTGGAGGCCGGCCGCATCGATGGCAAGGCCGAGCCGGTCATCACCAGGCCGGCTTTGGCGATCTATCTCTCCGACGCGCGCGGCGGTCTGGCGCATACCGGCTTCGACCGCACCATCGACGATCTCGCCAAGGCGGCGCGCCTGTTCGGCGTTGCCATCTTTTCGCAGAAGAACGCCTATACATGCGGCGCGCTCGGCTATTTCACAGGGCGGCTGGCCGCGCAGGGGCTGGTGTCCTTCGCCGCAACCAATGGACCGGCCGTGCTTGCCGGCTCCGGCTCGGTCAAGCCGGTCTATTGCACCAACCCGATGTCCTTCGCTGCGCCCGCCGCCGACGGTGCGCCGCTGGTGATCGACCAGTCGTCGAGCGCCACCGCCTTTGTCAACATCCGCAAGGCGGCTGACGACGGCAAGAGAATTCCAGAAGGCTGGGCACTGGACGCGAGCGGCAACCCGACCACCGATCCCGCCGCCGCCATGAAAGGCGCAATGCTTGCCTTCGGCGGCCAGCGTGGCGCCAACATCGCGCTGATGGTCGAAGTGCTGGCGGCGGGCCTGTCGGGCGCCAACTGGTCACTCGATGCGCCATGGTTCAC
Source organism: Mesorhizobium sp. WSM4816 (assembly GCF_055811535.1). NCBI lineage: Bacteria > Pseudomonadati > Pseudomonadota > Alphaproteobacteria > Hyphomicrobiales > Phyllobacteriaceae > Mesorhizobium > Mesorhizobium sp. WSM4816. The sequence continues at coordinate 19,599 of NZ_JBVVQR010000003.1, forward strand.
CGACGGACCGGACAGTCCCGGAACCGGCCTCTTCGTTCTGGCCGTCGAGCCCAAGCTGCTCGATCCAAATTTCGAGAAGCGCATGAAAGATCAACTCGACCGGTTGCGCCGCCGCTACGGCGTGCATGTCCCCGGCCGTGCCCGGGCCGAAGCGGCGGAGAAGGCAGCGGCACGGGGCATAACGGCTCCGAAAGCCGTGGTGCAGCGCATCTCCGAATTCGCGGCCCGGTATTCTTCCTGAAGACGTCCACACCTTCGGATAGTTGATCGCGCGACAGCGGGCGTACTTGCCGTTACGCCCAGGCTGCCTCGTCGAACCACGTTTCGGAAACAGCGGAAACCCTCGCGTCGGCTGGGTTTTTCCGCGCTCTCCCGCATCTGACCAGTAACATGCATTTCCCGGTCAACTTTTGTTCATTTGACTTTGGCTGGGGTGGCGGCTGTTTGCGCGGAGCAGCAGAAGAGGAACCCCAATGGCCGCAAGCACCCACAATCCCAGCACCAATCTTGTCGTTCCGGCCCTTGGCAACCTCTATGCGGCGCTGAACACTACCTCTGAAACCATCCTGCGCGCCGTGGCCGGCATCTTTCTCACCATCCATGGCTCTGGCAAGATCATCGACCCGCTCGGCGCCGCCGAGATGGTCGAAGGCCTCGGCTTCTATCCTGGCGCGTTCTGGTCGGTGCTGCTGGCCTGCACCGAGTTCTTCGGCGGCATTTTCATCGCCATCGGTCTCTTGACCCGCCCGGCCGCCTTCGCCGGAATGTTCGTGCTCCTGGTCACCGTCTGGTTCCACTGGGTCACCCTGGGCGAGGGCTTTTCGGGTGCCGAAAAATCGCTGCTGTGGGCGACGATACTGTTCTTCTTCGTCATCCGCGGCGGCAACCGCCAATCGGTCGACGCGCGCATCGGCAGGGCGTTCTGAACCAGCCGACACCGCGGCAAACGGCGACAAAGGATCGCCCTTTGCCTTCGGCGCGAAACGGATTATGAACGGCTTCAGCCAAGCCCAGTAATCTGGAAAGCGCGCCGGAGCCAGCCATGACCGAAATCCTGCAGACCCCAAAGCTCGTCGTCGTGTTCGGCGGCTCCGGCTTTGTCGGCCGCCATGTGGTGCGGGCGCTGGCCCGGCGTGGCTATCGCATCAGGGTCGCCTGCCGCCGGCCCGATCTCGCCGGCCATCTGCAGCCGCTCGGCAATGTCGGCCAGATCCAGCCGGTGCAGGCCAATGTTCGCGTGCGCTGGTCGGTCGACCGCGCCGTGCAGGGCGCCGACCATGTCGTCAATTTGGTAGCCATCCTGCATGAGAGCGGCCGGCAGAAGTTCACGCCCGTCCACGAGTTCGGCGCACGCGCGGTCGCCGAAGCGGCGCGCGCCGTCGGCGCCGGGCTCACCCATATCTCGGCGCTGGGCACCGATCTGAACGCGCAATCCGAGTATGCGCGCACCAAGGCGCTCGGTGAAAAAGCGGTCCTGGAAACGATCGAGGATGCGGTCATCTTGCGGCCCTCGATCAATTTCGGCCCCGAGGACAGCTTCTTCAACCGCTTCGCCAGCATGGCGCGCTATTCGCCGGTCCTGCCTCTGATCGGCGGCGGGCGGACCAAATTCCAGCCGGTCTATGTCGGCGATGTCGCCGAAGCGGTGGCGCGCTCGGTCGACGGCAAAGTCCAGGGTGGCCGGATCTACGAGCTTGGCGGACCTCAGGTGCTCACCTTCAAGCAATGCATGCAGGAAATGCTTGCCATGATCGACCGCAAGCGGTTGCTGGTGTCGGTGCCGTGGTGGGTGGCGAACATGCAGGCATCGATCCTCGGGCTTTTGCCCAATCCGTTGCTGACCAAGGATCAGGTCCTGCAGTTGCGCGGGGACAACATCGTCTCGGAAGCGGCCATCAGGGAAAACCGGACGCTCGCCGGTCTCGATATCCAGCCACAGCCGATCGGCAGCATCCTGCCGAGCTATCTCTGGCGCTACCGGCCCGCCGGCCAGTTCCAGCGCAAGACGGCGGAATAGCCAATCAGGCGGCTCAAAGCCGCCGCGTGACCTGCATCGGCAGGCCGCCCTGCGGTTGCGTCGTCAGTTTCTGCACCGGCCACGGTTTGGTTTCGGCGGTGGTATCGAAGCGGAAGCGCGACAGCATGATCGCCAGAGCGATGATCGCCTCCTGCATGGCAGAGCTGGCGCCGATGCAGACGCGAGGACCGGCGCCGAACGGCAAATACTGAAAACGGTCGATCTTCTCGCGATTTCCCGGATGGAAACGTTCGGGCATGAAGGCGTCGGGCCTGTCCCACAGCTTGCGATGGCGGTGGACGACCCAGGGCATGACCAGCACCGCGGCACGCCTCGGTATGTAGAGGCCGTTCCAGGTTTCGGGCTCGATCGGCTCGCGGTTGATCAACGGCGCCGGCGGATAGAGCCTGAGCGCCTCGTCGAAGGCGGCACGGGTGAACGGCATGGCGTCGAACCACTTTGTCGGGTCGGGCTCGCGCGCCAGCACGGCGTCGATCTCGCGCTCGACCTTTTCGCGCTCCCAAGGCGCTTCGGCCAGGCAATAGAGCGTCCAGCCGAGCGCACGCGCCGTGGTCTCGTGACCGGCGCCGATGAAGGTGATGATGTTGTCCTCGACCTCGGCGCGCGTCAGCCCGTCCGGTCCCTCCGCCTTGAGCAAAAGCGTGAGGAAATCTTGCGGCACCTTGTCCGGATCGTGCTTGACCCGCTCTTCGCGCATCTTGACGGTGTCGGTGACGATCTTGCGGAAGTAGGCCATGGTTTTGCGGCCGCGGATGCGGGTCAGGCGCGGCAGCCAGTCTGGCGCCCGCAACAGGTCGAGCGGATCGACGCGGCCCATGGTTTCGAACAGCCGGTCGATCTCCTTGGCGAAGCTGCCCGGCTCACCCGATATCTCACCGGAAAACAGCGTCTCGGCCAGGATGTCGAAGGTAAGCAGCGTCATGTCGTGGGCGATGTCCGACGTGCCGCCGCCCTCGTAGCGGGTGACGAACTCCCGCGTACGCCTCAGCATCGGCTCGGCAAAACCGAAGATGTGGCGCGGCGTGAACACCGGCGCCATCGCCTTGCGTGAACGCCTCCAGACCTCACCCTCGGCGGTCAGCAGGCCATCGCGCAGGATCGGCCGCAGGATCATCTGGCGCACCGTCGCCATCTTGTAGTTTTTGGCATTGTCGACCAGCACGTGGCGAATGAGGCCGGGATCGTTGGCGATGACCAGCGGCCCGCCGATGCCGGTCACCGAAATCCAAGGCTGGTTGTAGGTCGGCTCGCCCCACAGTTCGAGCGGATTGCGATAGACGATGCGGATCATCTCCAGCGTCGAAGGCGGCGACGTGCGCGGCTTCGGCGCCGGCGGGACAAAGGGGGCGGGCTGACTGTCCATGGCGTGCTCCGCTGGTGAACTCAATGTAGTGGCTGGCAAGCCAAGCGTCCATGTTGCTGAACGGCAAGGGCGAAGCGCCCGCTCTCCGGAAATGTCACCGGGGCACAGGAGAGTAGATGATCGTCGGGAACAGGTCGGCCCGCTTTTGTGCGGCCGCTCTGTTCGCAAAACCGGTTCCACTTTTGGGTCCGATGCCGTGGCCCGCCAGGCGTGCTCTTCTTCCATTCGGAAATGCTTGCAAACCTTGGAAAAACCGCCTTTTGCACCTATATCTGGGCCATCAAGGACGCGCGATTCGGAGCCGATTTTTGCGCTGGATGTGCGGCATCAATCAGACAGGTTTTCATGAGCGATCAGATCGACAACGCCAACGGCGCTGAGGCCGAGTACGGCGCCGATTCCATCAAGGTTTTGAAGGGCTTGGACGCCGTCCGCAAGCGGCCCGGCATGTATATCGGCGATACCGACGACGGCTCGGGCCTGCATCACATGGTCTATGAGGTCGTGGACAACGCTATCGACGAGGCGCTGGCCGGCCATGCCGACCTCGTCACGGTGACGCTGAATCCCGACGGTTCGGTGACGGTCATCGACAATGGCCGCGGCATTCCGACCGATATCCACACCGGCGAAGGCATTTCGGCGGCCGAAGTGATCATGACGCAGCTGCATGCCGGCGGCAAGTTCGACCAGAACTCCTACAAGGTGTCCGGTGGCCTCCACGGCGTCGGCGTCTCGGTTGTCAACGCGCTGTCGGCCTGGCTGAAGCTGAAAATCCGCCGCAACGGCCAGATCTACGAGATGAGCTTCTCGCATGGCAATGCCGACGGACCGCTGAGGGTCACCGGCAGCTATGAGCAGCGCAAGGTTGCCGGCACCTATGAGGGGCGCAGCGGCAGCGAGATCACCTTCTTTCCGTCGACCGAGACCTTCACCATGGTCGAGTTCGACTTCGGCACGCTGGAGCACCGGCTGCGCGAACTCGCCTTCCTGAATTCCGGCGTGCGCATCATTTTGACCGATGCCCGTCATGCCGACGTCGTGCGCCATGAGCTGCATTATGATGGCGGGCTCGAGGAGTTCGTCAGATATCTCGACCGCGTCAAGAAGCCGCTGATCGACAAGCCGATTGCTATCAGGGCCGAGCGCGACGGTATCACCGTCGAAGTCGCCATGTGGTGGAACGACAGCTACCACGAGAACGTGCTGGCCTTCACCAACAACATTCCGCAGCGCGACGGCGGAACGCATCTTGCCGGTTTCCGCGGCGCGCTGACGCGCCAGATTACCGGCTATGGCGAATCCACGGGCCTCACCAAAAAGGAGAAGGTGGCGCTGATCGGCGACGATTGCCGCGAAGGACTGACGGCCGTGCTGTCGGTCAAGGTTCCCGACCCGAAATTCTCCTCGCAGACCAAGGACAAGCTGGTCTCGTCCGAAGTCCGTCCGGTGGTGGAAGGGCTCGTCAACGAGGCGCTCGGCACCTGGCTCGAAGAGCACCCGACCGAGGGCAAGGTTGTCATCGAGAAGGTCATCCAGGCGGCAGCGGCGCGCGAAGCCGCGCGCAAGGCGCGCGACATCACCCGCAAGAGCTCGCTCGGCGTCACTTCGCTGCCCGGCAAGCTGGCCGACTGCCAGGAACGTGACCCGGCGAAGTCCGAAATCTTCATCGTCGAGGGCGACAGCGCCGGCGGCTCGGCCAAGGGCGGCCGTTCGCGCCAGAACCAGGCCATTCTTCCGCTGCGCGGCAAGATCCTCAACGTCGAGCGGGCCCGGTTCGACCGTATGCTCGGCTCCGACATGATCGGCACGCTGATCACGGCGCTCGGCACCTCGATCGGCAAGGACGAGTTCAACGCAGACAAATTGCGCTACCACAAGATCATCCTGATGACCGACGCCGACGTCGACGGCGCCCACATCCGCACCTTGCTGCTGACCTTCTTCTTCCGGCAGATGCCGGAGCTGATCGAGCGCGGGCATCTCTACATCGCCCAGCCGCCGCTCTACAAAGTGACGCGCGGCAAGAGCTCGCAATACATCAAGGACGAAAGCGCCTTCGAGGAATTCCTGATCGGCTCAGGACTGGAAGAGGCGTCGCTTGCGCTCAGCACCGGCGAGGTGCGGGCCGGGCAGGACCTGCGCAGCGCCATCGACGATGCGCTGGCAGTGCGCCAGCTCATCAACGGGCTGCACACCCGCTATAACAGAGGCGTGGTCGAGCAGGCGGCGATCGCCGGCGCGCTCAATCCGGATGTCTTCGTCGATCTCGGCCGGGCCAACGCGATGGCCGAGCGTGTCGCCCGGCGCCTCGACATCATCGCCGAGGACACCGAACGCGGCTGGACCGGCCGCATGTCGACCTCAAACGAAGGGGTCGGCGGTTATGTGTTCGAGCGCACGGTGCGCAGCGTCAAGGAGTTCGCGCATCTCGATCTGGCGCTGATCAATTCGGCCGACGCCCGCCAACTCGACCGCTATGCGCCGCGCCTAGCAGAAGTCTATGGCGAGCCGCCGGTGCTGCGCCGCAAGGATGTGTCCGAAACCATCTCGGGACCGCTGGCGCTGCTCAATGCCGTGTTTGCCACCGGCCGCAAGGGCCTGACCATGCAGCGCTACAAGGGCCTCGGCGAAATGAATGCCGAGCAGCTCTGGGAGACCACGCTCGACCCGAATGTGCGCTCGCTTTTACAAGTCAAGGTCAATGACGCCACCGATGCGGACAGTCTGTTCTCGCGGCTGATGGGCGACGAAGTCGAGCCCAGGCGCGAGTTCATCCAGGAAAACGCGCTGTCGGTCGCCAACCTGGATATTTAGAGCCCAAGCAGCTGCTCAGCTTCGGACACTTAAGGTATTGGTAGGCCCAGGCCCACCAACGATCCCTGCTGCGTCGCAACAAAGGATCATGAGGGCCGGTCGGAACGGAAGAGCATCCAAGGCATTGTAATCGATCACAATCGCCGCAGGAGGCACTCATGGGACGTGGCATTTTGCTCTGGCTTCTCGGAGTCCCGATTCCGATCATTATTCTCATCATGCTTTTCGCACGTTAGGGGGCTGACATGCAGTCAACCCTAACGGCTGTCGACGTTTCCGCACCGACGGAATCCTCTTCTACCGCTGTCAGCTGGGGGCCAATCGTGGCCGGCGCCTTTGCTGCCTCGACGCTAACATTGATCCTGATGCTGCTCGGCTCCGGGCTCGGGCTGACGATGGTTTCGCCGTGGTCCGGCTTGAGCACCTCAGTCACAACTTTCGCGGCCTCCACGGCTGCGTGGCTGATCATCGTGCAGTGGCTGTCGTCGGCCGTAGGCGGTTATCTTGCCGGGCGCCTACGCACCAAATGGGTCGGCGTCCACACCGATGAGGTCTTTTTCCGCGATACCGCACACGGCTTCCTCGCCTGGGCGCTTGCAACGTTGCTCGTCGCCGGTGTGCTCGGCTCGGCGCTCTCCGCAGCTGTCGGAACCGGCGTCCACGCCGCTTCGACAGTCGCGTCGGGCGCGGCAATGGGCGCTTCGGCAGGTGCTACCGCAAACGCCGGAGACGCCGCGACCGACAACGCAACGTCGTACTTCGTCGATGCGTTGTTCCGCCCGGCCGATGCGGCCAGGCTTGCTGCCGCCAACCCGGAGAGCGATGCGGCGGCGACGGCGCAGGCCTCGCGCATTTTGATCGCGAGCGCAGCAGCAGGCGAAGTGTCAGCCGACGACAAGACCTATCTGTCGCAGTTGGTAGCCGCCCGCACCGGGCTGTCGGAACCCGATGCCAGGGCCCGTGTCGATGCCGTGCTTGCCAGGGTCGAAGAGGCGAAGGTCCAGGCCCAGCAGGCTGCCGATACCGCCAGGAAAGCCGGTGCCACCTTCGCGCTGCTTGGCGCTCTGTCCCTGGTCGTCGGCGCTTTCATCGCAAGCGCCGCAGCAGCACTTGGGGGCAGGCAGCGCGACGACGAGGAGGCGGTCTTCCTGACCGACCGTTGATCGGTGCTTGAGGGGTTCTATCGACGCCGAGACTTTCCCCGGCATCGACCGGTTGTTTTAACGACGTCATCGCCATGAACTGCGCGCTGATTCGCCCAAACGAGCGTGGCCCTATCTTCCGGCAGAAGTCGTCGGTGCCGGCTGGCTTGGCTCCAGTTTGCGGCCGAGATCGACGCCGTCACGCAGCACGTCGATATGCGAGCGCCGCGGGGTGCCGGCGGCAGGCTGCTGGTCCTCCACACCGAATCCAGGATTTTTTGCCCAGGTGCGGGTGGCACACCGCGTACCGTTACTGACTTTGGGTTCAACCTATTCAGGTTGGGCTGAGCGTCCCCCGATACGCCACGACCAGGCCGATCAGCGGCATCGAAATTTCCACATCGAAGCAGAATTGCCCGTCCCGTTCCGTTTCGAAGCTCGAGCCTTTGGGAAGGAGGAAGCCGGGCATTGGAATACCCAGCAGCGACCATCGTCTCGGAACCAGGGTCAGACGATCGCCGTCCACCACCAGAGCCAACGCGAAGGACGCGATCCCAAACCGTTCCATCAGAAGATGCTGGTCCCTCCCAGTGCCGGCCGACTGAATCGAAGAAAAACACTTGCCGTCGAAACTTCGCATCCAGTGTTCAGAGCCGTTCTCGGGCGAAAATGTCACCGTGACCGGCACCCGTGGCGCAGCTTTCGGGAAGCCGACAAGCGCCGCCACGAACGCGGCCGCCGGGCGGGGACCGCGTCGTACCTCGGCGAAGCCCGTCCATTGGCGGGTGGCGGTGCTGCCATGCAACTCCTGAAGGCGCGGAGCAAGTGAGGAGAAGGCGGATCCGAGAATCCCGCAGTACAGGGGCGCAACATTCTCGTGTCCCCGAAACCCGGTGAATATCTTCCGGCTTTGGAACAGCGCCTCATAGTCGGCAAGCTCAAGGGCGCGGACCCCGGACCGTGCTCCGGCCTCCGGACGAGTGCCCGTCAGCAATTTACGGATGATCGCTTCGATGGCCATCGATGGGATGTATGGCCCGTCATCCCCTTCGGCCAAAAGATGCCAGCTCCGTTCGGCGTCCTGCCCATCCGTGGTGCCGTACGCGCTGACGAACATACCGCCGCGATGCTCGCCAAAACGCATTCGGTTGAGCACCGCGTAGAAGAGACGCGAGAAAGGTTCCAGCGACGAGAGCCTGAACCTCGCGCGCGCCTTCGCCAGGAGGTTGAGTGTCCGGTGCAAGAATTCCGGGACTGGCCCGGCTCCCATCCAGATATCGGTCATTGAGGGATGCTCGGGCGGGATGACCTGCAAGTCCGGCACGTCCACCAGCGAGAAACGGATGTTCCGGAGCGGCAGCCGGCCCGGCACCGCGATGGTGAAGCGCATGCTTTCAGCCAGAGCGATGCCATGCGATTGCACCCCATGTCGTCGCAGCTTCACCGGAGCGCCGGCATAGCCCACCACCGCACGCATGATGCCGTTCCAACATTATGGGACCAATCGCTATCGTGTGATTTCGGCCTGCATCGACGCTGGCATCGACTATCTCGACTTTGCCGACGCCGCCGACTTTGTGTTCGGCGTGCCTCAGTTCGACGCGCAAGCAAAGGACGCAGGCATATTCATTCTATCGGGCATCAGCAGCTTTCCTGTGCTGACCGCCGCCGTCCTGCGCGAGATGGCGAAGACGATGGACATCGTCTCTGTGAAAGGCGGCAGGCGCCCGCCGAAAACGCCGGATCCGCCCAGGATCAGGATGTTCATGCGTGCTGCGCTCTCTTGGCTCACAGAAGTCTGTCTCCATGTTCCGGCGGTATTGGCATGCTCCGGCGCGCCAATCCGCTTTATGCTTCGGGTCGTTCCAGTTTTCGGCCGAGATCGACGGCGTCACGCAGCACGCCGATATGAGAGCGCGGCGGCGTGCCGGCGGCTGCCGCGACCTCGACGCCGGTCGCCTTCAGCGGCGACCAGTAGAGCCTGTGCGTGAAGATGCGGCCAAGCGAACTGCGCAGCTCGATCTGAATGTTCTCCACGCCGGGGCCGAAATTCTCCGCCATCGGTCCTGAGATCGGGTCGCCGGTCAGCCACCCATTGCCCCTGTCGAAGATGTTGGTCCAGCGCGTCGCGGCAAACACCGCACCGTGATGCACCGCCCGCTGCGGCTTGCCCGAACGGCTGCGCCCTTCCTGGTAGAGGACGGTTCCACCGGCCGCCGTGTCGGCGATTGGCGGACATGCCGAGAACAGCCGCTCAGCGATGCCGCGCCTGAATTCGGCGAGATTGTAGGTCACCAGAAATTCGCTGGGTCAGCGGACTGCCGAGCGTGACGAAATCGCTGATCTTCCAAGGCAATGGATGATCGGCGTCGCTGGCGCAGAGGTTGCGGTAGAGTTCCCATTGGGCGCGCCGGAATCCGGAAAAATCGTCCAAGCTGTCCGGCCACGCAGAACCATCTGACTTGAGCGTCGACTTGTCGACGGCGCGGATCGCTTTCAGTCTCGCCTTGTCGCGGGCGGCTTCCAGCTTTCGTGGCCTGAAATCGGCCCACAATATCTGCAGCAGATCGTAGGCGATAATCGATCCCAGGCTGTGCGAGACCAGAACGATGCGGTCGTAGCCGTCGTCCAGCATGAGGCGCCTCAACAGCGACAAACCACGGTCGCGGACAAGCGCGCGCTTCTCGACTGTTGCCGCTTCAGCCCGTACATAGGCGGCCACATCACCGAAATAAGGAAGACCGAACCGGTCCACCGACCAGACGACGAACGAGGCCAGGATCGTGACGAGCATGCCCGTGGTCCAGTAAATATGCCCTCGCAAGGTCGAGGTTGCGAGCACGAATGCCGCGCCCAGGACTGCTATGACGGCCAGAAGGGTGACGACATAGAGCCCGCGGGCGTCGCGCGGAATGTCGGCGGGCTTGCGCCAGAGCAGATTCGTCACCCAGGCGGCAAGCCGGCTCCGCGTCGTGCCTTGCGTGATGTCGGCCCAGTAAAGCTCGTAGAAATCAGTGCGGCGGCCATCGACATCATAAGGGGTGGTGATCCGGCGAAGTTCGTGCGAGTTCGTCCGGCTGTCAGGCGTGATCCAGCTCTGGTTGATCTTCTCGCCGCCTGGGTTGGCCGGATCCGCGACTTGGGCATAAAACGGCGCGCGGGCGGGATCATGGCTCCAAACAGCCTGAACAAATTCCCTCAGCGTGCCCATCGGTCGCTGTTCGCCCATGCCATGCACGATGACCACGGCCTGGCTGAGCTTGCGCGGCGCCTTTCCGGGGGCCGGCAGGCTGGCCTTCGCGGGCGAGCCGGACTTGGTCGGCGAAGCGACAGGCTGGGGGCCAGACACCGGTGCCTCCGTTGGTGACAAATCTGTCCATCGGAACAGAACTTGCCCATCGTAGTGCTGAATCCGAAGCAAGTGCAAAAAGCGTCGCAGATATCTGTCGCAAATCGCCGACTTTGCGGGAGGGTTTTGCGACAGGAATTTGTTGAAGAGTTCAACGCTGGCGATTTTGTCGCGAAACTTAGGACTGTGACTTCCGGCGCCGTTTGTCGCGCCGCCATGAAGCATCGGCAAGCCGCCGTTGCCGACAGCCGCCTGATCCGCTACTCCGTCCTCCCGGGCAGCACGTCGTTCAATCCCGCAAGTCAGGCATAGCGCCTGCTTCACAGCCAGTACGAAAGAGAACGCATATGCCTCATAACCCCACCTCCGCCAGCCACGCGGCTTCAAGCGCGCCGCGCATCCGCGACTGGTCGCTGTCCTGGCAGATCGGGGCGGTCGTCCTGGGAACCGTATTTCTGGCGCTGGCGTCTTACATCGACGTGCCTATGGTTCCGGTGCCCGTGACCATGCAGACCTTTGCGGTCACCCTGATCGGTGCGGTCTACGGCTGGAGACTCGGCGCGGCCACGATCGTTGCATGGTTGGTCGAAGGCGCGATCGGGTTGCCGGTTTTATCTGGGGGCGCTGCCGGTGCGCATCACTTTGTCGGCCCGACCGCCGGATACCTCTTTGCCTTCCCCGTGGTCGCGCGCTCACGGGATGGCTGGCGGAGCGCGGCTGGAACGGCAACCGCCCCTGGCTGGCGTTCGTCTCCATGCTCCTGGGCAACGCGCTTTGCCTCGTGCTGGGCGCGGCATGGCTTTCCGTCGCCATTGGCATCGAACAGGCAATTGTCCACGGCGTCGCGCCGTTCCTGATCGGCGGGGCGCTCAAGTCGGCATTGGCCGCGGTGACGCTCAAGCTCATGACCCGCGCGCAAAAATGACCGTTCGGCTGCGGCCGCACCATCTCCTTTGCCTGCTGACTTACGCAGGCAAGGGTTACAGCGCTGCGTTCGTCGCCAATTTCGACGCGATCGCGGCTCGGCTCTCCGCAGGCGAACACATGCTGATCGTCTCCGGGCCTGACGATATTTGCGCGCCCCTGCTCGGTGAGGCGGAGCCGCACTGCCTTCGCGACAGCGTGACGGAGCGCGACCGTCAGGCGGCGGCCAGTGTTGGTACGCTTCTGGGGTACTCGATTGCCGAGGACATGGAACTTCAGCTCCATCCCTCGGTTCTGCGAACTATGCGCGATGCGTTCTCTTCGGGCCGTACCCGGGGTGCTTGCGGCGGGTGCGAGTGGTTTGACCTTTGCAGTTCAATCGCCGCGTCAGACTATGGAACGGTGGCGCTCCGGTGAAAGGCAACGCTCGCAGTGGGACGATTGTCGGGGTCGCCAACCCGGATCAATGATCCATGGCCTTGACGATCTCTTCGGTCATCTTCTTGGCGTCGCCCAAGAGCATCATGGTGCCGTCCTTGTAGAACAGCGTGTTGTCGATGCCGGCATAGCCGGAGCCGAGCGAGCGCTTGACGAACAGACAGGTGCGAGCCTTGTCGACGTCGAGGATCGGCATGCCGTAGATCGGCGACGACTTGTCGTCGCGGGCGGACGGGTTCGTGACGTCATTGGCGCCGATGACATAGGCGACGTCGGCCTGCGCGAATTCGGAGTTGATGTCCTCGAGCTCGAACACTTCGTCGTAAGGCACGTTGGCTTCGGCCAGGAGCACGTTCATGTGGCCGGGCATGCGGCCGGCGACCGGGTGAATGGCGTACTTCACGTCGACGCCATTGGCCTTGAGCTTGTCGGCCATCTCGCGCAGCGCATGCTGCGCCTGGGCGACCGCCATGCCGTAGCCAGGCACGATGACAACCTTCTGCGCGTTCATCATCAGATAGGCGGCATCGTCGGCGGAGCCCTGCTTGACCGTGCGCTCGATGCCGTCGTCGGCAGTGGCGGAAGTCTCGCCGCCGAAGCCGCCGAGGATGACCGAGATGAACGACCGGTTCATGCCCTTGCACATGATGTAGGACAGGATCGCGCCGGACGAGCCGACCAGCGCGCCGGTGATGATCAGCGCCAGATTGCCCAGTGTGAAGCCGAGTGCCGCAGCCGCCCAGCCCGAATAGGAATTCAGCATCGAGACGACCACCGGCATGTCGGCGCCGCCGATCGGGATGATGAGCAGGACGCCAAGGACAAGCGACGCCGCCACGATCAGCCAGAACACCAGCTTGGACTCGGTGGTGACGAGCAGCACGATCAGCACGATCAGCCCGATGCCGAGGGCGGCGTTGATGAAATGGCGGCCACCGATCATGATCGGCTTGCCCGACATGCGGCCGTCGAGTTTTAGGAAGGCGATGACCGAGCCGGTGAAGGTGATGGCGCCGATGGCGACGCCGATGCTCATCTCGATCAGCGCCTGGGCGTGGATGTCGGCGACCGTGCCGATGTCAAAACTTTCCGGAGCATAGACGGCGGCAGCCGCCACCATGACGGCGGCAAGGCCAACCAGCGAATGGAAGGCGGCGACCAGCTGCGGCATCGAGGTCATGGCGATGCGCCGTGCAGTGACCGCGCCGACCGAGCCGCCGATCAAAAGACCGAGCACGATGAGGCCGAAGCCTCCCGCCGAAGGGGTCGCCAGCGCCAGCGTGGTGGCAATGGCGATGCCCATGCCGATCATGCCGTACATGTTGCCCTGGCGGCTCGTGGTCGGATGCGACAGGCCGCGCAATGCCAGGATGAACAGAATGCCGGAGACCAGATAGAGGAAGGAGGCGAAGTTGGCGTTCATGGCGCTCTACTTGTCCTTCTTCTTGTACATCGCCAGCATGCGCTGGGTGACGAGAAAGCCGCCGAAGATGTTGACCGAGACCAGCATCAGCGCGACGAAACCGAAGCCGGTGGCGATGCCGGACGCCGAGATGCCGACGGCAAGCAGCGCGCCGACGACGATGACTGAGGAAATGGCGTTGGTGACGGCCATCAGCGGCGTGTGCAGCGCCGGCGTCACCGACCAGACGACGTAATAGCCGACGAAGATCGCCAGCACGAAAATGGCGAAGCGGAAGACGAACGGATCGATCGCCCCGCCGGACAGCGCGTGCGCGGCGTCGCCCGCCGCATCTGTGCCGCCTGGAGCTGTGGCCAGATCCTGCACCGCGAGACGGACGGCGGCGGTCGCCTGGTCGAGTTGGTCGAGGGCTTTCTGCAAGGTCTGGTCCATCACGCGATCCCTTTCGACTTATTGGCGGGCGATTTGGGTGCGGCAGCTTTCCTGGATGCGGCAGTTTTCTTTGGCAGGGCTGGATTTTTTGCAGCGGCGGGCTTCGCAGGCTCGGCCGAGGCGATCATCACCGCCGGCTTGCCGGCGAAGGCCGGATGCACGACTTGGCCGCCATCGGTCAGCATCGTCGCCTTGGCCAATTCGTCGTCGCGGTTGATGGCAAGCGTCTTGGTGGTCTTGTCGACCAGCGTCTCGAGGAACGCAAAGAGGTTCCTTGCGTAGAGCAGCGAGGCGGAGGCAGCGACGCGGCCCGGCACGTTGGGATGGCCGACGATTTTCACGCCGTTGGCCGTGGTCACCACCTGCCCGGGCACGGCACCCTCGACATTGCCGCCGCGCTCGACCGCCAGGTCGACGATCACCGAGCCCGGCTTCATCGAGGCGACCATCGCGGCCGAAACGAGCTTCGGCGCCGGACGGCCGGGAATCAGCGCCGTGGTGATGACGATGTCCTGCTTGGCGATGTGCTCGGCAGTCAGCGCGGCTTGCTTGGCCTGGTATTCCCTGGACATTTCCTTGGCGTAGCCGCCAGCCGTCTCGGCCGCCTTGAACTCCTCGTCCTCGACCGCCAGGAACTTTGCGCCGAGCGAGGCGACCTGTTCCTTGGCGGCGGGACGCACGTCGGTGGCGGTGACCACGGCACCGAGACGACGCGCAGTAGCGATCGCCTGCAGGCCGGCGACGCCGACGCCCATGACGAAAGCTTTCGCCGCCGGCACCGTGCCCGCCGCCGTCATCATCATCGGCAGCGCCCGGTCATATTCGGCAGCCGCATCGATCACCGCCTGGTAGCCGGCGAGGTTGGCCTGACTGGACAGGACGTCCATTGATTGGGCGCGCGTGATGCGCGGCATGAACTCCATCGAGAAGGCGGTGACGCCGGCCCTTGCCAGTGCATCGACGGCAGCATCGTTGCCATAGGGATCCATGATGGCGATGACGGCACTGCCCGGGCGATAGGCCTTCAGCTCCGCCCCTTCAGGCCGGCGCACCTTCAGCACCACATCAGCCTTGGCGACATCGCTGGCCTTACCGATCACAGCGCCGGCCTTGGCGAACTCCTCGTCGGGAATGCGCGATGCCGTGCCGGCGCCGCTTTCGACGATGACGTCAAACCCCAGCCCCGCCAGCCGCTTCACCGTGTCGGGCGAGGCAGCAACGCGTGGCTCGTTCGCATCGAGCTCACGAGGGATGAAAACCGTCTGTCCCACCGCATGATCCTTTCGGCTGGAACCTGTCTGCGCAGGACGCCGACCGAACTTCCGGCGATGTCGCGGGCAAGGGGATTTTGAAGAATTTACCGGAGAATGAAAGCGCCGACGGCGAGGATCAGAACGAACAGGACAAAGCCCGAGAAGAAGCCGCCCGCAAAGAAACCGAAAGCCATTGCCAGAAGCACGGCGGCGCAAAACAGCGACCCGTATTTGGCGAGCATGATAAAGCCGGCATAGGTGCGGTCGTGCTCGGCATAGTCCATCTTCGCGCCTAGTTCGACAGGACCGGTCGGCGAGTGATCAGCCATAGGAATACCCCTTCGAAGACATCTTTCAGGCACATAGCGAAAAGCCAGGCCGAGGGCAATGGCGCTATTGCCGCATCGCTGGAGACAACAGCCTCAAAAGAAAATTGGAGCCGCCAGATGCAGGATTTCGTTTCGGAGGCGCTCGCGGCTGCCGCCCTCGCGCT
Source organism: Mesorhizobium sp. WSM4816 (assembly GCF_055811535.1). Taxonomy (NCBI): domain Bacteria; kingdom Pseudomonadati; phylum Pseudomonadota; class Alphaproteobacteria; order Hyphomicrobiales; family Phyllobacteriaceae; genus Mesorhizobium; species Mesorhizobium sp. WSM4816. The sequence goes on from NZ_JBVVQR010000003.1 coordinate 35,271, forward strand.
TGCTTTCCGGCTACCGCGCCTGCCGACATTTTTCAGCCGGCGAGTTGCGGAAACAGCCCAAGCAGGCCGACGACGATCAGGTAGAGCGCGACGATGTAGTTGAGGAGTCGCGGCATCACCAGGATCAGCACGCCGGCAATCAGCGAGATCAACGGAGTGAGCGCGAGCGTGGGAATGGTCATGTCGGGTTCCTCTCTATAGAATTTCCGCCGAAGCGACGCAGATTGACGTCGCCCACGCACCACCGGCGCGCCTCCCAGAAACCAGAAGCGGCCTGAAAGTTCCAGCCGCGCTTTAAATTTGCCAATTGTCAGGCGGCTTCGCGGTAGTATTTGGCGGTCGGCAGAATGGTCAGCGGCGCGAGTTCACCGGCACCAGGTGTCTCAAACAGCATGCGCTGTTCCATCGGCGTCGACCGGAAGAATGGGAACCGGGAGAAAGACCGTTCGCGAATGGCGCTGACGTCGGCTCGGTAGAGCACGACCTTGTAATTCAAGCCCGGATAATTGCGTAACTCGCCAATTTGCTCGGAACAGTAAATGCGACGATAGAAGCCTGCATGTTCCGGGCGGATGGTGGAGAGACAATAAGGCGCGTCGAAGTAGAAGCATGCCATGCCAGCGAGGCGCAGCGTCAGATACGGAATTTGCGGATAGACCCGCGACCAGTCCGGATCGGCGGCAAAGCGGCTGGGATCGGCAAAATGCAGACCAGACGCCAGCATGGGGCGCAATATGTCGCCATAAACCGTCGTGGAAGGCGACTGCGGCGTGGCGCTGCAGGCATGGTGAATACGCAGCGTACTGACCAGAACGCCGTCGATATAGATTCCGAACTTGGAGCAATTGGCCGCTTCGTCGAGCTCGTCATGCACAATATGGTCGGGATTCTCCGGGACCATATCGCTCAGACGGTAAGATTTGTAGCGCAACCTGTAAATGTCTTCGAGATCTTCGCCCTTGTCGCAGCGGCGATATTCCGTCCGCTCGAGCATCGCCGAGACGTTCCTGGCAAAGCCGGACATATCGTCAGACGCATTAGTCCCGTCCGCACCCGCCGCCTGGCGAGGCGAAGTCAACTCGACAATCATCAACTCGTTCCCCGCAACTGCCGCCGCGATCAACACTACGATAGGGCCGTATGATGTAAAGATGAAAACAAGATAGAAATCATTTACCGGCTATTAAGGTTAATAATCGGCAGAATTATACTGAAGTACCAGGTCTTCCGGCGAATTCAGCGATGCGTCGCCTCGCTGGCCGTCTTGATGTCCTTGGCGAAGGGCCAGACCGTACTCGCCATCGTTTCGATGCCGGATGCGCTGAGCGCCGAGCCGAACAGGAATCCCTGAACCAGGTCCGGCTTGACCTGCAAGGCCAGGATCTTGAGCTGCTCGAAAGTCTCGACGCCCTCGACAGTCACCGAAAGCCCCAGCGGCCGTGACAGATTGACGATGCCCTTGAGCAGTTCGAGCGAACGGCTGTTCTGGGTGACGTCCATCAGGAATGAACGGTCGATCTTGATCTTGTCGAGCGGCAGTTTGTGGAGATAGCTCAGGCTCGAATAGCCGGTGCCGAAATCGTCGAGCGCGATGCGCACGCCAAGCCGCTTCAATTCCTCGATATACTGACGCGTCAGCGACTTGTCGTCGAGCAGCGCCGTCTCGGTGACCTCGATCTCCAGACGGCCGGCGGCGAGGCCGGAGCTGGCGAGCGCATCGCGAACCTTTTGCACAACGTCGCGGTTGCGAAAGTCCTTGGCCGAGAGATTGACCGAGACACTGGTCCGTGCTGGCCATTTGGCGCATTCGATGCACGCTGCATGCAGGACGAAGGTGCTGATCTCGGAGATGATGCCCATTTCCTCCGCCAGCGGAATGAAGATGCTGGGCGAGATCGGTCCGAGATCGGGGTGGTCCCAACGGCACAGCGCCTCGCAGCTGGCTATGCGCATCGTGCTCATCGCCACGATCGGCTGGTAAACCACCCGCAACCCCTTGCTTTCCACCGCAGTGCGCAGATCCGCCTTCATCAGCTGACGGCTGCGGAAAGCGGCATCCATCGATGCCTCGAACAGCCGCCAGGTGTTCTTGCCGAGTTCCTTGGCCTTGTAGAGCGCCAGGTCCGCCTTGACGATCATGGCGTCGACATCGGTATCCCTGACCCGCGACAGCACCGCGCCACCGCTGGCCTGGATACGCAGTCCGTGGCCGGCGACGTCGACCTCGCCCTGCAGTTCAATGAAAATCCCGTCGATTTGGCTGGTCAGGTGGCTCTCGTCCTCAACGCGGTCGAAGAAGGCCATGAACTCGTCGCCGCCGAAACGGCTGATGGTGACGCCTGGTCCGGCGATCGCTGCCAGCCGCTCCGCGACGGCGTAGATCAATCCGTCGCCGACCGGGTGGCCAAGCGTGTCGTTGACGCTCTTGAAGTCGTCGAGGTCGAGCACGGCGAGCCCGCAGAGACGCTCGAGGTCACCGGATGCCATGGCCTCTCCGATCAGCTCGTGGAAATAGGCGCGGTTGGGCAGGCCGGTGAGGCTGTCGTAGCGCGCCATGAAGCGGATCTTGCCTTCTGCCTCGACGCGGGCCGTCACATCCTCGAAGGTGATGACGCCCAGTTCCTGGCTGCCCTCACGCGCCGAGAACTCATAGTGCTGCCCGTTCGCGAGCGAGACGAGAACCTTGCGGTCGCGGCCCTCGCGCAGGGCGCGCGTAAGCTGGGCTTCGATGTAGCGGCAGTCCTTCGGCGCCAGCATGCCGCCGGCAACGCCGCGCATCAGCAGGCCGTGGATCGATCGCCCGAGCAGCGCGTCGGGCGACTTGAGCGACATCAGATGCGCGGCTTCGGCGTTGGCCACCACCACCCGGCCGTCAGGGCCGAGCATGACAAGCCCGTGCGACATGGTGTTCAGCGCCCGATTGAAGCGCTGGGCGAGACGGTTCGCCTTCTTCTCTTCGGACAAAGCGGCGAAAAGCACCTCCCTGACCACATCGGCGAAGCGTTTGATCGCGAATAGGAAGGGAGCCGACATCAGACCGAGGATCACATGGTAGACATCGCCACGCAGGATAAAGCCCAGCGAGATCGACCACGTCATGGTCATGATGAAGATCATGACCATCCTCGGGGAGCCGTAATTGCGGCCGGCGATCGCCGTGGCGGACGCCAGCGTAACGCAGACAGCGGCGATTTCGGCATAGTTGTCATGCGCCAAGTAGATGCCGGCGAAACAGAAGGCGCCCAGCATTAAACCATGCATGGAGCCATAGAAAATGTAATCATTTTCGCGGCGGCGCGCCTCCTCCCAATTCCTGGGTGACGGGGCGTGGCGGTATTTTCTGATGTTACGCAGGCGCAGAAATGCGACGATCAGAAATCCGGCGACCACCGCAATATAGATCGGATCCCTGGTCTTCCAGTAGACCAGCGCGACCAGCAGGGTTTGGGCAAAGAATCCAATCGAAAGCGTCAGGCTGTCGCGGAACAGAGTTTCCACGAACGGAATGTAGACGTCGACCGGGATCTCGTTTTTTCTTTTCAGATTCACGCCTGAGTCCCACCCTGGGGAGGCAAGCTGTGTCACATCAGCCTTAAGAAAGATTTAGAGAGGCGGTTCCGGGCCTCACCATCAGGTCGGCTAACGCCAGGGAAGCTACCCTTCAGGTAAACAAGACATCGATCACTCGGCGGCCTGGAGTTCCGGCCGAGCCGGTGTCTTCGCCAGGCGATCGACCAGCCTCAGGCGCTCGCCGGCGGCCTTTTCGGCGCTGGCCCGCCTGACGTGACCATAGCCGCGAATGAGCGCCGGCACTGAGGCAAGCGCTGCCGCGGCCTCGACCTTGCCTGGCACCAGCGCGCCGGCGACAAGCTCCAGGTCGGCCTCGTATTGCGCAAGAAGCTGCCGTTCCATACGCCTTTCGGAGCTGTAGCCGAACACATCAAAGACCGTGCCGCGCAAGCCTTTCATCGCTGCCAGCAGGCGGAACCCCTTCATCATCCAGGGACCGAAGCTCGACTTCCTCGGCTTGCCGTCCTTGCCGCGCCTGGCCATGATCGGCGGCGCGAGATGGAATTCGAGTTTGTCGTAGCTCTGGAACTGCTTGCCCAGTTCAGCGGCAAAGGAGCCATCGGTGTAGAGCCTTGCCACCTCGTATTCGTCCTTGATCGCCATCAGCTTGAACAGGTTCCTCGCGGCGGCTTCGGTCACATCAGTCGAATCGGGCGCCACGCTGGCTTCGGCCTTGCGCAGCACGGCCACTCTGTCGGCATAGCGCTTGCCATAAGCGGCGTTCTGATAGGCGGTGAGGAAGGCGACGCGGCGGGCAATGACGTCATCGAGCGTCTCGGCGACAGCGGTGTTCTGTGCAGCCGTGCCCGGCTGGACGACGAGGGCGCGCACGAAATCCGGCTGGTGGGCGGCGCGGCGGCCCCAGCGGAAGGCTGAGACGTTCATCGCCACCGACTGGCCGTTGAGCTCGATCGCCTTTTCGACTGCCTCGGCAGACAGCGGCAAGCCGCCATGCTGAAAGGCGAAGCCGAGCATGAACATGTTGGCGCCGAGCGAGCTGCCGAACAGCGCGGTGGCGGTGCGGGTGGCGTCGAAAAAATGCGCCTTGTCGTCGCCGGCGGCAGTGCGGATCGCCTTTTTCAGCCGCTCAACGGGCAGCGAGAAATCGGCCGACCGGGTAAACTCGCCGGGCATGATCTCCGCGGTGTTGGCGAGGAAGATCGTGTGGCCTTCGCGCACCGCGGCGAGCACCTTTTGGGCGCCCGACACGACGAGGTCGCAGCCAAGCACAAGGTCTGCCTTGCCGGCCGAAACGCGGATGGCATGGATATCGTCCGGGCTGCGCGCGATACGGACATGGGTGAACACCGAGCCGCCCTTCTGGGCAAGGCCGGCCATGTCGATCATGCCGCAGCCCTTGTCTTCGAGATGAGCCGCCATGCCAAGCACCGCGCCGATGGTGACGACGCCGGTGCCGCCGACGCCGTCGATGATCGCCGCCCAGCCTTGGTCGCCGAGCGGGAATTCCGCGGGCGCGGGCACGCCGTCGAGCGGATCGGTGGTGCCGGCCATACCCTCGGCCTTCCTGATCTTGGCGCCATGCACGGTGACGAAGGACGGACAGAAGCCGTTGATGCAGGAGAAATCCTTGTTGCAGCTCGACTGATCGATCTTGCGCTTGCGGCCGAATTCGGTCTCGACCGGCTGGATCGACACACAATTCGACTGCACCCCACAATCGCCGCAGCCTTCGCAGACCAGTTCGTTGATGAAGACGCGCTTGTCGGGATCGGGGAAGGTGCCGCGCTTGCGGCGGCGGCGCTTTTCGGCGGCGCAGGTCTGGTCGTAGATCAGCACGGATGTGCCTCTGACCGCGCGCAATTCGCGCTGCACGAGGTCGAGGTCGTCGCGGTGATGGATGGTGGCGCCGGCGGGGAATTCGACCTTGCCGGTATATTTGGCCGGTTCGTCGGTGACGATGGCGATCCGCCCGACGCCCTCGGCCCGCACCTGCCTGGCAATCATGTCCACGGTCAGGCCACCCTCGTGCGGCTGGCCGCCGGTCATGGCGACGGCGTCATTGTAGAGGATCTTGTAGGTGATGTTGGCGTCGGTCGACAGCGCGAAGCGGATCGCCAGCGCGCCGGAGTGGTTGTAGGTGCCGTCGCCGAGATTCTGGAAGATGTGGTCGCGCTTCGAGAACGGCGCCTGGCCGACCCATTGCGCGCCCTCACCGCCCATGGCGGTGAAACCTACGGTGTCGCGATCCATCCACAGCGCCATGAAATGGCAGCCGATGCCAGCGGCGGCGAGCGAGCCGTCGGGCACCTTGGTCGAGGAATTGTGCGGACAGCCGGAGCAGAAGAAGGGCGTGCGCGAGGCAATGTCTGTTGTCTCGGCGAGCATCGCCTGGAACTGGCGAAGTTTCGCCACCCGCGCGGCGATCTCGTCCGACGGACCGATCGTCCGCAAGATTCTCTCGCCGAGCGCGATGGCGATGTCGTTGGGATCGAGCGCGCCCTTGGCCGGGAACAGCCCGTCGCCGCGCTCGTCTCTCTTGCCGACGATGACCGGGTGCATGGCGGTGCCGTAAAGGTTCTCGCGCAGTTGCACCTCGATCAGCGAGCGTTTCTCCTCGACGACGACGATGGTCTCGAGTCCGCGAGCGAAGTCGGCGATGTGCTGCAGGTCGAGCGGCCACGGGCAGCCAACCTTGAACAGCCTGATACCGATGCGGTTGGCGGCGGCTTCGTCGACGCCGATGTCTTCCAGCGCCTGGCGAACGTCGAGATAGCTCTTGCCGACGGTGACGATGCCAAGCTTCGGGCCACTGCCGCCGGAATAGACGATCCGATTCAGCCCGTTGGCGTGGATAAAGGCCGAAGCGGCGGCGCGTTTGTATTCATGCAGTCGCTCCTCCTGGCCGAGCATGTCGATCTCGTTGCGGATGTTGAGGCCGCCGGGCGGCATCTCGAAGTCCGGGACGACGATATCAAGCCGTTCGAGCGCGGCATCGACCGAAGCCGTCGATTCGATGTTGTCCTTGACGCATTTGATCGCCGCCCAGGTGCCGGCGAAGCGCGACATGGCAATGCCATAGAGCCCATAGTCGATGATCTCCTGGACCCCGGCCGGATTGAGGATCGGCACCATGGTGTCGACAAACAGGAACTCGGTCGCGTGCGCGTTGGTCGAGGATTCGGCCATGTGGTCGTCGCCCATCAGGGCGAGCACGCCGCCATGTCTTGACGAGCCGGCAAGATTGGCATGGCGGAAGACGTCGCCGGAGCGGTCGACGCCCGGTCCCTTGCCGTACCAGACCGAAAAGACGCCGTCATGCGTGCCCTCGCCCAGCAATTCGGCCTGCTGCGATCCCCAGCAGGCGGTGGCCGCGAGTTCCTCGTTGAGGCCGGGCTGGAAGACGATGTCCGACTGGGCGAGCTGCTTCTTGGCCTTCCAAAGCTGCATGTCGAGGCCGCCGAGCGGCGAGCCGCGATAGCCGGAGACGAAGCCAGCGGTGTTCAGGCCAACCCGGCGGTCGCGCTCGCGCTGCATCAAAAGCATTCGGATGACCGCCTGCGCGCCGGAAAGGAAGATGCGCTCCTTTCGCAGGTCGAACTTGTCGTCGAGCGCGACATCATGCAGCGTCATCAGGCATTTCCTCTGCGGAGGCCGCAGTTCGAGCGCAGCCAACGTCGGAGTTGGAGGCTGCAGTGTTTCTCCCCTTGCCGGGCAGGTCAAACAAAATCGAAGATGCCAGGCGAAGCGCAACAAACGATCCGGTCCACGCCCGATTCTGTAAGAAACGCGCACCAATTGGTCCCTCGGCGCCAAGAATATTCCGACCGCGACCGATACCGGCGATGTCGCGTCAGCCGGCCTTCGAACAGTCGGGCTTGGGCGCGCCCGGCAGCTTGCCGTCCGGATGGCCGGCAAGCTCTGGATTGGGCGTATAGAGCTGATCGATGACCAGCGGCCGGTCGGGCAGGACCGATTGGTCCTGCGTCGACATCAGCGTGGTGTCGATCTTCTGGAGGATTGCACCGTTGGCATCCTTGATGCTGATCGATATCGCATAGGGCTTGTCCTTGACGATGCAGGAAAGCGCCGGGCTCTCCAGCGACACCTTGCCGAGCTTCGGCCAGACTTTCTGTTCGACGATCAGCGGCTCGCCGCCTGCTGGATTCTGGAAGCTGGCGACCGCCGCCTGTCCTTCTCCCATCGGCTGCAGCGGTCTCAGCGTGACGACAAAGGTTGCCCTTGCGAGGCGATAATTGAAGACGACCAGCCTGCCGGAAATCTCGAACAATCTGCCTTCGCCGTCCTTGCCGGTATCGCGGCAGGCGCCGAGCGTTGCCGCGGCCACGAGCATGGCGCCGACAACGATCAGGCGCAAGATTTTCCTAGACATTGGCGGTCCCTCTGGCTGCCGTTCGGCGGCGATAGTGGCGACTTGCCTTCTGGCGGTTGCCGCACACCGCCATGTCGCACCAACGACGGCTGGAATTGCGGCTTCGGTCGAGAAACAACCAGCTGCAATTGGGGCAGATCCTCAGCCTTGCGACGGTGTCAGCCTGCAGCAGCGACAGTGCGGAAACCGCCAGTGCCGCCTCGAAGGCGATGGGCGTCGCCGGCTCGCCGAACGGCCGTCCCGGCGCACCGATCTCGGTGCGGCCGTCCGCGAGACCGTCGGCGCAGGCCTTCAGGAAGCCAGGCAGATCGCCTGTAGTGACCGCGCCCTTCGACACCGCACGACGAAACAGCCGGTCGGTCGTCTCGCGGATCGCCAGCACGACCGGCGCGATCCTGCCCGGGAACGGCGCTTCGAGCCGCCTGCCGCCAAGCTCGGCGGCGCGAAAGACGCTTGCCGCGTCGGCGAAACGGGCGATCTCCGCCGGATCCTTGAACCGGTCGAAGGTTTTCCGGGGATCGCCGCGCAGCACGACGGTGTTCGCCGTGTCGAGCGCAAGAAGGCCGCCAGTGAAGCGGTGCGGGGTCCAGGAAACCGTCATGGGCGCCATTTCTAACCGATAAGCTGCGTTTGACAAGTTAGATTGCCGATGCAAATCTGCTTCGCACGGACGCGGTTCTCCGCGATCCAAGGACATTGGCATGCTCTATTTCTTCCAGCAGGTGCTGAACGGGCTGCATTCCGGCGCGCTCTATGCCCTGCTCGCCTTCGGCTATGTGCTGACCAACGGCATCCTGCACCGGACGAACCTCGCCTATGGGGCGCTGTTCGCCTTTTGCGGACAGACGATGATTCTCACCGCGGCCTTCGGCTATCAGGCCCTGTGGCTGACCCTGTTCGCGGCCGTCGCGCTCGGTATTGTCGCGGCGTTCCTGTATGCGGGGCTGATCAGCCATGTCCTGTCGCGCAGCATCTTCGAGCCGCTGGCCGACCGCACGCCCAATGCGATCGTGGTGACGACGCTAGGCATATTGCTGCTGCTGTCGGAGGCAAGCCGCATCGCCGCTGACACGCATGATCTGTGGCTGCCGCCAATGCTGGCCCAGCCCATCGTTTTTGCGAACGGGGCCAACTTCAATGCCACCCTGACGCTTATCCAATTGCTCGACTGCGGGATCGTCGTGGCAACCATTGTGCTCGCCTCCTGGGCGTTCGCCCGCTCGAGTTTCGGCCGGCGCTGGCGCGCCGTGTCCGACGACGCCAAAGCCGCCGCCATGTGCGGCGTCAACGTGCGCGCGGTGTTTCGGCACGCGGTGCTCGCCGGCGGCCTTTGCGCGGCGCTGGCCGGTGTCCTCGCCGGCCTTTACTATGGGAACATCAGCTTCGGCTCCGGCCTGGTCTATGGGCTGAAAATCCTGTTCGTGACGGCGGTGGGCGGCTATCTCTCGCCGTCGCGGGCAGCACTTGGCGCTGCCGCTTTCGGCATGGCCGAATCGCTGTGGGCCGGCTACTTCCCGGTCGAGTGGCGCGACGCTTGGATGTATCTGTTCCTCGTCGCCATGCTGGTGCTGATCGGCGCCGGGCGAGACCAGAGCAAGATCGTCTGACTGCGCCAACCTGGGTAGCGCTGGTCGCAGACGCCACTTTGATTTTTGCGCATGATTCCTCCCGCGGCTGTTTCGCCCCTTCCCCATGCCACAAGATTGTTTTACTCGGTCTGCCCTGTGTTGACCCGCCGGTCCACGCACGGCATACCGTTGGGCCACATCGAAGCGGCGGAAAACAAGCGGGAATCGGCGCGTCGCTAACACTTTGAGTCACGCATCGTGCTTTCCGAAAATCGACACCGATTTTCGGGCCGAAGCGTAAAGGGAGGAATGTATGGCAGGGCTTCTCACTCTATCCAGAACGATTGACCGTGTGAACGAGTTCATCGGCAAATGGGTGTCGTGGCTGATCCTGCTGGCAATCCTGGTCAGTGCCGCCAATGCAGTCATCCGAAAGACGTTCGACATGTCGTCGAACGCGTGGCTGGAATTGCAGTGGTATTTGTTCGGCGCCGCCTTCATGCTGGCCGCTGCCTACACGCTTAAGCAGAACGACCATATCCGCATCGACATCGTCTACGGCATGTTCTCGCGCCGCGTGCAGCACTGGATCGACCTTTTCGGCCATCTCTTCTTCCTGATGCCGTTCGTGACGCTGATGGTGATCTATTTCGTCCCCTATGTGTCACTGTCGTTTCACAGCGGCGAAATGTCGAACAATTCCGGCGGGCTGATCATCTGGCCGGCGAAGGCGATTCTGCTGGCCGGCTTTTTCCTGCTTGCGCTGCAGGGCATCTCGGAGATCATCAAGAAGATCGCCATCATGCGCGGCGACATGGACGATCCCACACCGTTCATATCGGTGCATGAACAGGCCGAGCTCGAAGCGAAGGCGCTCGCCGAAGAGGTGCGCTCGTGATCGAGTTCATCGCCCAGAACATGGCGCCGATCATGTTCGCCTCGCTGGTCATCTTCCTGCTGATCGGCTACCCGGTCGCCTTCTCACTCGCCGCCAACGGCCTGCTGTTCTTCTTCATCGGTGTTGTGCTGTCACCCTATTCGGGCGGATCGATCAATCTCGCCTGGCCGCTGCTGCACGCGCTGCCGGATAATTTCTACGGCAGCCGGGTAATGTCGAACGACACGCTGCTGGCCATCCCGTTCTTCACTTTCATGGGCATCGTGCTCGAACGATCGGGCATGGCCGAGGACCTTCTCGACACGATCGGCCAATTGTTCGGACCGATCCGCGGTGGCCTCGCCTATGCCGTGATCTTCGTCGGCGCGCTGCTTGCCGCAACCACGGGCGTGGTGGCTGCCTCCGTCATCGCCATGGGCCTGATCTCGCTGCCGATCATGCTGCGCTACGGCTATGACCGCCGAGTGGCGTCCGGCGTCATTGCCGCGTCGGGCACGCTCGCCCAGATCATTCCGCCCTCGCTGGTGCTGATCGTTCTGGCCGACCAGCTCGGTCGCTCGGTCGGCGACATGTATGCGGGTGCGCTGATCCCGGGGATGGTTCTGACCGGCCTTTACACGACGTATATCGTGGTCATGTCGATCATTCGGCCGAACTCGATGCCGGCCCTGCCGCTGGAGGCCCGCACCCTCGGCCACGGTGTCCTGTCGCTGCTGGTCGCGGTGCTGGCGGCAGTCGTGGTTTCCTACGCGGCCTATCGCTATCTGGCGCCCTCGCAGGGCCAAAACGCCGACATCCTCGGCGCCACCATCGGCGTGATCCTCATCTATGTCGTGGCAATCGCCGACCAGCGCCTGAAGATCAACATGATGTCGCGGCTGGCGCAGCAGGTGATCATCGTGCTGATCCCGCCACTGGCGCTCATCTTCCTGGTGTTGGGCACCATCTTCCTCGGCATCGCCACGCCGACCGAAGGCGGCGCCATGGGCGCTGTCGGCGCGCTGATCATGGCAGCGATGAAGGGGCGGCTGTCGCTGGACGTGATCAAGCAGGCGCTGGCGTCGACGACGCGGCTATCCTCCTTCGTGCTGTTCATCCTGATCGGCGCGCGCGTGTTCTCGCTCACTTTCTACGGTGTCAACGGCCATATCTGGGTCGAACACCTCCTGACATCGCTGCCGGGCGGCGAGATCGGTTTCCTGATCGGCGTCAACATCCTCGTCTTCCTGCTCGCCTTCTTCCTCGATTTCTTCGAGCTCGCCTTCATCATCGTGCCGCTCTTGGCGCCGGCCGCCGACAAGCTCGGAATCGACCTGATCTGGTTCGGCGTGCTGCTCGGCGTCAACATGCAGACCAGCTTCATGCACCCGCCATTCGGCTTCGCGCTGTTCTACCTGCGTTCGGTCGCCGCCCGGGTGCCCTATCTCGATCGCCTCACCGGCAAAAAGATCGCGCCGGTAACCACCGGCCAGATCTATTGGGGGGCGGTGCCCTTCGTTTGCATCCAGGTGATCATGATCGGCTTGACCATCGCCTTCCCGCAAATGGTGATGCACTACAAGGGCACGGCAGCGGACCCGGGCACGATCGACTACCAGGTGCCGGAAACGCCGAGCCTGTCGCCGCTCGGCGTCCCGCCTGCGGATGGCGGCACGGCGCCGACTGCGCCTGCACCGGATCTGTCGCAGCCGCCGAATTTCGGTGAAACGCCGGCTGCCAAGCCGGCTGCGCCAGCGCCCGATCTGTCGCAACCACCGAGTTTCAATTGACGCCGGAGGCTCTACAGACATGAAAGCGGTGCGGCTGGAGGGCGTCGGCAGCATCGCCCTTCGGGAGGTCGACAAGCCGGTGGCCGGGCCGGACGATCTCCTGGTGCGGATCGAGGCATGCGGCGTCTGCGGCACTGACCGGCATCTTTTCCATGGCGAATTTCCCTGTGCGCCGCCGGTGACGCTCGGACATGAATTCTCCGGGATCGTCGAGGCGATTGGAACCGCCGTGTCCGGCTTTTCGGTCGGCGATCGCGTCACCGGCGACCCCAACATCGCCTGCGGGCGCTGTCCGCACTGCCACGCCGGTCGCGTAAATCTTTGCCAAAATCTGGTTGCCATCGGCATCCGCCGCGACGGCGGCTTCGCCGAATATGTCGTGCTGCCTCACAAGCAGGCCTTCTTCCTCCCGGAAGACCTGAAGCCGACGCATGGCGCGTTTTGCGAGCCGCTTGGCTGCTGCCTGCATGGCGTGGACCTGGCGCAGGTCAGACCCGGCTCCTCGGTCGCCGTGCTGGGCGGCGGCGTGATCGGCCTGCTCACCGTGCAACTGGCGAGGCTTGCCGGCGCGACGACAATCATCCTGTCGACGCGTCAGGCCTCGCGGCGTGCCCTTGCCAAAGAATTGGGCGCGACGGCAACGGTCGATCCAATCGCTTGCGATATCATCGACACGGTCGTCGGTCCGTCGGGCCTCATGCCGGGCGGCGTCGATGTGGTGTTCGAATGTGCTGGCGTAAGAGAGACGGTCGAGCAATCGATGCGGCTCGCCAGGGCCGGTGGCACGGTTGTCGTTGTCGGCGTGATGCCTCAAGGCATGAAAGCAGAATTCGAACCTTTCGACCTGTTGTTCCGGGAATTGAGGATATTGGGCTCTTTCCTCAATCCGTTTACGCATCGCCGAGCTGCCGATCTCATCGCCTCGGGTGCGATCGAGATCGACAAGCTTATCTCCCGGCAGGTGACGCTTGAGGAGGCGGCTGCGGTGATCGCCAATCCGCCTGCGCCAGGCGAGGTCAAGGTGCTGGTGCTGCCGCGCTGATCAGCAAATAGAAGCGCTTCGGCGCCACGCGTCCGAAGAACGCGTGGCGCCGAACTGTCGTCAGAGTTTGGCGGAGCGCTGCTGGACCATCATGAAGGTATCGTAATTGTACTCGGCCACCTGCGCCCAGAGATAGTGCTCCTTGCGGAACGCCTTGATCGAGTCCCATATCTTCTTGAACGGCGCGTTTGAGGCTTCCATCTCGGCATAGACCTCGTTTGCCTTTTCGAAGCAGGCTGCCAGGATTTCCGGGCTGAACGGACGCAATTTGGCGCCCGCTGACACCAGCCGCCTGACGGCCGCCGGATTCAGAAAGTCGTATTTCTGCAGCATGTTGGCGTCGGCGGCCTGCGCGGCGGTGCGCACCAGCGCCTTGTAGGCCGGCGAAAGCTCCTCGTATTTCGCCTTGTTGAACATCAGATGGACGGTCGGCCCGCCTTCCCACCAGCCAGGATAATAATAATTGGGAGCGACCTTGTAGAAGCCGAGCTTCTCATCGTCATAAGGGCCGACCCATTCGGCGGCGTCGATTGTGCCTTTTTCCAGCGCTGGATAGATGTCGCCGCCGGCGATCTGCTGCGGCACGACGCCGAGCCTTTGCACCACTTTGCCGGCAAAGCCACCGATGCGCATCTTGAGGCCCGAAAGGTCGGCGACGGTGTTGATTTCCTTGCGGAACCAGCCGCCCATCTGCACGCCGGTGTTGCCGCCCGGCAAGCCAAAAAGGCCCTGCGTGGCGAGAAACTCGTTGAACAGGTCGATGCCGCCGCCGTGGTAGTGCCAGGCATTGATGCCGCGCGCGTTGAGCGAGAACGGAACCGCGGCACCCAAAGCCCAGGTCGGGTCCTTGCCCCAATAATAATATGCCACCGTATGGCAGGCCTCGACGGTGCCGGCGGTGGTGGCATCCGCGACCTGCAGGCCGGGCACCAGTTCACCGGCAGCGAAGACCTGCACCTGGAAGTTGCCGTCGGTCGCCTCTGAGAGCATCTTGGAAAAGACCTCGGCGCCGCCATAGATCGTATCGAGGGACTTCGGGAAGGACGACGCCAGGCGCCATGTCACTTTCGGGTTGTTTTGGGCGATAGCCGGCGCGGCAAGCGCCGCCGTAGCCGCCGCAACGCCGACACCGGTCACACCGGCCTTGCGGATGAATGATCGACGATCCATGAAGTCCTCCCTATTGGATCAACAGACCGACGTTCGGGAGATGCTCTGTGCCCCGGATCGGCTTCGCGGCAGACAATACACGGGCAAGAAGTCGAGTCCAGCCATGGGAGCCGGTTTTGCCGGCGGCGTTTTCGCGAAATACGCGGGCGCGAACACGCCTCCTGCAACTTAAGTCTAACGCCCCTTCCGTGGCCCATGCGAGATGCCGAACTTGTCATGGCAAAGCGCCGTCGGATCGCCTATTTTAAAGGCAGAACAATCCTTGCACTGAATGGACCCGGATTAAAAATGCAGCAGCCGCTAGTCGCCATATCGACCGACGTCCGCCAGTTCGACAACTACACCTGGCATGCCGCTCCGCAGCAATATCTGGAGGCGGCGCTTTCGGCGGCCGGCGTGTTCCCGGTGCTGGTGCCGTCCTTCGGCGACCGGCTCGATTTCGATGAACTCCTGTCATTGGTCGACGGCGTCATGATCACCGGCTCGAAGTCCAATGTTCATCCCTCGCACTACGGCGGCGATGCCAGCGAGGCCAACGGCCCCTACGATCCGGCCCGCGACGCCACGACGCTGCCGCTGATCCGCAAGGCAGTGGAGCGCGGCGTGCCGCTGCTCGCCATCTGCCGCGGCATCCAGGAGATGAATGTGGCGCTGGGCGGCACGCTTGCCACAGAAATCCAGGAGCGCGAGGGATCGCTGGACCATCGGGCACCGGCGAGCGACAATCAGGACGAACGCTTCGCCATCCGCCAGACCATTTCGATCAAGTCCGGAAGCTGCCTCGCCGGCGTGTTCGGGGGAGGCGACATCATGGTCAATTCGGTGCACCGCCAGGCCATCGACCGGCTCGGCCCGAAGCTGCAGATAGAGGCGGTCGCCAGCGACGGCACGGTCGAGGCGGTTTCGGTGCGCGACGCCCGCGCTTTCGCCGTCGGCGTCCAGTGGCATCCCGAATACTGGGTCAAGTCGGACAGCGTCTCAGCAAGGATATTCCGCGCCTTCGGCGACGCGGTGCGCCTGCACGCCGCGGCGAAATCCGGCGCGTGGGCCGCCGCGGAATAGTTCGTCGGACGTCAACGTCAATCGCTGCTGGCCGCCAGCGACAGCAGCGGCAGGGCTGGTGCGTAGGATTCATAACCGTCGCCATCGGCGACGCCGAAAGTGACGATCGGGTCGATGCCGTTCGCGCTGAAGGTGACCGTGCCGTCATCCTGCTCGCGCCAGAATTTCGCGCGCTCGATGCCGGGCAAGACCCGGTGGCAATTCGCAGTGACTGTCAACAGCGACAGGCCATGCGCAACCTCAGTGCCGCGCTTGACCGCGCAGGACGCTTCGTCGCCATTGGCCACCAGCCGGTAGTCGCCGGGCGACTGCGCTGACTCATCGGCTGTGCGGCCTTCGCCTCCGCCGCTGTGAAACAGCTGAACGCTGCCGAACAGCGCGACCACCGCTATCAATGCAGCAAGTGCTTTCATCTGCGTTCTCCGGGTGTTTGGCGATAGATAAAGATGATTTCAAAGCGTTAAACCGTGGTTAACAAATAGGAAAGCGTGCCGCTCAGCTGCGCGCCTTGAGCTTTTCCGTTTCCGGCACCGGCGTCAACGCCCTCCCTTTCGAAAACCAGGAAATCAGATTGTCGACGCACAGATCGGCCATGGCGCGGCGGGTATGTTCCGAAGCCGAGCCGACATGCGGCAAAAGTGAAGTGTTGGGGGCGGCGAGCAGCGCCGGCGGCACGTTCGGCTCGTCGGCGAAGACATCGAGCCCGGCAGCGGCGATGGTGTCGCCGGCAAGCGCCGCGGCAAGTGCTGCCTCGTCGACCGTGCTGCCGCGACCGATGTTGACGAAGACGCCATTCGGGCCGAGCGCCGACAGGATCTCGGCGTTGACCGCTTTTTCCGTCGAGGCGCCGCCGGGCGCCACCGAGATCAGCGTATCGACCGCCTCGGCAAGGCCCTTCAGCGTGCCGTGGTATTCGTAGGGCAAACCTTCGACCTGGCGCCGGTTGTGATAGGCGATCGGCAACCCAAAGGCCTCCAGCCGGCGCGCAATGGCGAGACCGATGCGGCCCATGCCGAAAATACCGACACGACGGCCGCGCAAGGTCAGCCGACTTAGCGGATAGTTGCCATTGCGTGCCCAACTGCCGTCGCGCAGCCAGGTCTCGGCGCGCGGCAGCTCACGGACGGTGTTGATCAAAAGCCCGATCGCCGTATCGGCGACCTCCTCGGTCAGCACATCCGGCGTGTTGGTGACCATGACGCCGCGCTGCGCTGCGTGACGGGCATCGACCGAATCATAGCCGACGCCGAAATTGGCGATGATCTCGAGATTCGGCAGCGCGTCGATGAGGGCTGCGTTGATCCCGCCAAAGGCGGCAATGCCGCGCACCGTCCGGCGCATCTCGTCGGTGACCAGCGACGCATCAGGCCGTTCGATCCAGGCACGGCTGAACGTCCGGTCGATGCGGCCGACCGCGTGGTCGTTGAATTGGCCCGGCACCAGAATGGCGACTGCTTGCTGCTGTTCGGCTTTTGTCATGCACGTTCCACTGGTTTGCCGGTCGACTGGCGCACATGCAGTTCCGGCTTGATGAGTTCCTGCGACGGTCGCACCATCTGCCCATTGAGCTTGTCGAGCAGCGCGCTGGCGGCGCGGCGGCCGACTTCACGCTGGCCATTCCACACGGTGGTCAGCGCCGGCGTCGCGATCGCCGCTTCCTCGAGATCGTCGTAGCCGGTCACGGATATGTCAATGCCCGGCACCAGTCCGGCGCGTGCAATGCCGTTCATCAGGCCGATGGCGACGAGGTCGTTCCAGCAGCAGGCCGCGGTCGGCTTGTCCTTCAGCGCCAGGAACTGCCCGGCGGCCTCGAAGCCAGCCTGTTTGGTGCGCGGGCCGGGGATGCGCCAGGACGGCCTGACCTCCAGCCCTGCCGCCTCCATGGCGTTGAGATAGCCCTGGTAGCGGTCGCGGCCGGTCGAGGTCTGGTCGGTGCCGCCGATCATGGCGATGCGTTTATGGCCGAGCGAGATCAGATGGTTGGTGGCTAGCCCGGTGCCATAGGCGTCGTCGCCACGAAACACCGGCACGTCAGCGCCTTCGACCGTGCGTGCGATCAGCACCGCCGGCAGGCCGTTTTCCTCGGCCATGAAGATGTCTTCGGGCGGCGTGCCGATGGCCGGCGACATGATGACGCCGTCGGCGCCAAGCTGCAGAAGCGTGTCTATGAAGGTGCGCTGCTTTTCGAGCTGGTCGTAATGGTTCGACAGGATGAAGGTCTGCCGGCTGCGGTCGAGCTCGCTTTCGATCGAGCGTAGGATCTCGGCGAAAAAGGGATTCATGATGTCGTGGACGACGACGCCGACGATGCCCGAACGCGAGGTGCGCAGGCTGGCGGCGCGGCGATTGTAGATATAGCCGATGGCGCGGGCATGTTCCTTGATGCGGTCGCGGGTGATTCCAGCAACCAGCGGGCTGTCGCGCAGGGCCAGCGAGACCGTGGCCGTGGACACACCGAGCGCATCCGCGATCGTCGAAAGCTTGATCTTCTGTGCCAGCGCCTTGCGCTCCCCCGACGATCCAGAGCTGATCCATGATCTCCAGCGAAAACCGGATGCCCGTTTTCGGGATCATGGTCTAAACAGTTTAAATGCGGCCTTATGCCACCCTTCCGAAACAAATCAAAGTTTTTTTGCCAGCGCATCCACCTCGACGTCGAGGGCAGCGCGGTTGCGCACGCGAAGCCGGTGCTCGCGATGAACGATATAAAAGCCGCTGGCGACGATGACGAGCACCGAAGACACCGAGCGTCAACAGGATGAACCAGTGTCGATATGCATCAGGGATGCATGCGGGCACCCTTGGTGATCTTGTCGACAAGCTTCCTTTCGGCGCGCAGCGCGATTCCGACGACCTTGGCATCGTCGGGTGCGAACTCGGCAAAGACGGCGCGGTTCGCCGCGTCGTGGCCGGTCGAAAACATTTCGTCGACGTAGAGCGAGGTCGTCACACCGCGCTCCAGCGCCCGCCGGTGGATCGCACTGAGCGTCGAGCGATCGGCCGAAAGCACGATGATCGGCTGGATCGAGAGCGGATTGTAGATATTGCCGGCGCGGTCGCGATAGGGTTCGCCGACGATGTCGCTATACTGCGCGACGATGCCGCTGGTCAGGAACGCGGTTACGTTGAGCTTTTGCCAGACGGGAAGGTCGTCCTGCAGCACGATTGCAAATTTCGTGTCGAACATGAGACAATTGCCATTCGAGGTTTGCGATGTCACACGGTCTAGATGGCGAGGCCTTTCAGGGTCTTGGACGTTTGTGCGTTGACGCGGCTGAGAACTGCGTCATCTCGGCGCCCGATTGCGTCGGAATGGAGCGTATCGAGGCCCGGTTCCACGGCAGCGCCTTCGATCTCCATCGTCACGATACCTACGCCATCGGCGTGACGCTGCATGGCGTCCAGACTTTCCGGTATCGCGGCGCGACGCATCACAGCCTGCCCGGCCAGATTATCGTGCTCCATCCCGACGAATTGCACGATGGTGGCGCCGGCACTGAAGACGGTTTGCGTTACAGGATACTTTATCTGGAGCCGTCCATCGTGCTGGACTGCCTCGATCAGACAGGCGCATCGCTGCCTTTCGTCAGGAATGCCGTGGTGACGGATCCTGTTTTCCGCACGCGGCTGCTTTCGGCGCTGGGGCCGTTGGACCAGAAGCTGGACGATCTGTTTGTCGCCGACTTCGTTGCGCAATTGATGCAAAGCCTGGCACGGCATTCAGGCCTGCCGGCGAAACCGATCCCAAGGACAGCGTGGCGGGCTGTCAGCCTGGCACGCGACTATCTGGAAGAAAATGTTTTCCGTACCGTCCGTTCCGAGGAGCTGGAGGCGATCACCGGGCTCGATCGCTACGCCCTGTCGCGGCATTTCCCTGCCGCTTTCTCCACCAGTCCGCACCGCTTTCTCTTGATGCGCCGGCTTCAACGAGCACGCCGCATGATCGAGGCGAGCGAGTCATTGGCGCAGATCGCAATAGCGGCCGGTTTCAACGACCAAAGTCATTTCAGCAGGCACTTCAAGAAGGCGTTCGGTGTCACGCCGGGCCGCTGGTCGGCATTGGTGCATGGATCGTCAGCAGCCGCTGCCTGATGGCGTCAGCCGCGGATCATTCGTCGGCGTCGATCTCGTCATCGACGAGAACCATCTCTCCGTTCGAGAGGTTCGCCTCAACGCGGGCGAGCAGCTTGAACAGCGCCTTCTGGTCCTTTTTATCGAGCCCCTTCAGCGCCTGCTTCTCGGTCTTCTTCACCGATTTCTCGATGGCATGAATGATTTCGCGGCCAGTGTCGGTCAGAAAGATATGGGCCTGGCGGGCATCGGCGGAAGAAGCGCGTTTTTCCAGAAAGCCCTGCGCCTGCAGCCGGTTGATGGTCTTGGTGATGGTCGGCGGGCGAACACCGAGGCGACCAGCAAGATTGCCGGGCGTCTGCCCGTCCTCACGGTCGAGCGCCAGCATGATCTGGTCCTGGCCGGCATAGAAGCCGTGCGCCAAAAGCCGCGCGGCGAGTGCCGTACGCGCCAGCCGCGCCGCCGAATGCAGCCGGCTCATTGTCGCAGTCTTGTCCGCCTTGGCCATGGCTATCCCTCTTCGGCCGAACCGGTGTGGACAGCATAGAGGCAGCCGCCCGGTTGGCAATGACGATCAAAAAAGATCCGGCTTTGCAAAACAGCTTTGCCGGCAAGCAATGCGGTGTCCGCCGAGGCTAATGCCAGATGTTTATTTCAGTTAGATGACAAACGACTTTTCAGCTGAGGTGGACGGGTTCGGCAGGAGCGCCGCACACCCGGTGCGGGACTCAATCAGCCCTCACCGCGACGATCATCAGGGCCTGGTAGGCGTCCGCCACCTCACGCAGCGCCACCTGCGAAAGCGGCCCGGCGCGCCGCGCGATACCGTCCCTGGCGTTCGACGTATCCCGCTTGCCGGACCGGTCGGTGTAGGGCGCGACAGTAGTGAATATCTGTTCGCTCAGGCCGTCGGGGAAAAACAGCTGGCCGGTCATCACCGAATTGTCGTTGGGGAAGACTTTGAAATGGATGTGGGTGGTGCGGCCGCGATACCAGCCGGGATAGATGGTGGCGAACGAGACGATGCCGCTGTCATCGGTCTTTTGCCAACCGCGCAGAAAACTCTGGCCTGACGTATCGACATCCTGGCCGTCGCCTTGTCCCGGATAGCCTGAATAATGGCCTTGCGCGTCGCAATGCCAGATATCGACCCGCGCGCCGGCAAGCGGCCGGCAGCCTGCGTCGATGACCTGCAGCCGCAGGTTGAGGGCAATGCCCGCTTTGCCTTCGGTGATATCGGCGCGTTCGAGCTTCGGGTCGAAATAGAACGGGCCCTCGGTCGCTTCCGGTGTGATCGCGCAGACGCCGGCGCCGCTATCGAACAGGGCAAGCCCGGCATAGGGCGAGGCCTGCTGCGCCAGCGCGATGCCCGGCAGACACCGCCGCCCGCGCTAACGGCAATGAGGCCAAGCGCCTGGCGCCGGCTCAACGGCAAGGAGGACGGTTTGTCGGACATCCGGCGCCTCTTTTTGGTTTCTGTCGAGGAAGCTGGCTTGGTCTTATCTAGTCAGTGAGACCAGCCAACGCCAATGAAAACCCAGCAATGTTGGGAAAACCCCGCAATGTTGGCGACCTGTTTGGCCCATCGGTTGCCACGTGCAAAAGCATGGCGTGCATCCTATATGGAGCCAACAATCCTTTTCGAGGCCCAACATGAGCGATGCACAGACGATACAAATCCCCGTAACCGTTCTCACCGGCTATCTTGGCGCCGGCAAGACGACGCTGCTAAACCGCATCCTTTCGGAAAGCCACGGCAAGCGCTACGCCGTCATCGTCAATGAGTTCGGTGAGATCGGCATCGACAACGAGTTGATCGTGGAATCCGACGAGGAAATCTACGAGATGAACAATGGTTGCGTCTGCTGCACGGTGCGCGGCGACCTGATCCGCGTCGTCGAGGGCTTGATGCGCCGGCCAGGCCGCTTCGACGCCATCGTGATCGAGACGACCGGCCTCGCCGATCCGGTGCCGGTGGCGCAGACCTTCTTCATGGACGACGACGTGCGCTCCAAGACCAGGCTCGACGCGGTGGTGGCGCTGGTCGACGCCAAGCACCTGCCGTTGCGGCTGAAGGATTCCCGCGAAGCCGAGGACCAGATCGCCTTTGCCGATGTCGTCGTGCTCAACAAGACCGATCTCGTCACGCCGGAGGAACTGAGCAAGGTCGAGGCGACGATCCGCGCGATCAACCCGGCGGCCCGGATCCATCGCACCACGCGCGCCGGCCTGGCGCTGTCCGAGGTGCTCGACCGCGGCGCCTTCGACCTTTCCCGGGCGCTGGAGAACGATCCGCATTTCCTCGAGGCGCGTGACGACCACGACCATCATGACCATGATCATCACGATCATGACGGGCATCATCACCATGATCACGCGCACCCGTCCGATATCCATGACGTGACGGTGCAGTCGGTGTCTCTGCGGGGCGGCGAGATGGACCCGAAAAAATTCTTCCCCTGGATCGAGAAGATCACCCAGATGGAAGGCCCTAACATCCTGCGTCTGAAAGGGATCATCGCGCTTAAAGGCGATGACGAGCGCTACGTCATTCAGGGCGTGCACATGATCATCGAGGGCGACCACCAGCGCGCCTGGAAGGACGGCGAGAAGCACGAGAGCCGGCTGGTCTTCATCGGCCGCGAACTCGACGCCGAGCGGCTGAAGAAGAGTTTTGATGCCTGCCAGGCCGCTTGATTTTCAGGCTCTATAACGCTAGCGCTGCACCTTCTTTCCTTCTCCCCTTGTGGGAGAAGGTGGCCGAGCGAAGCTCGGTCGGATGAGGGGTGTTCCAGCTTGGCAACGACGGCACTCCGTCCAGCACCCCTCAACCGTCTTGGCGCTGCGCGCCAATCCACCTTCTCCCACAAGGGGAGAAGGAGAGCTGCCACTTACCCGCGCTGGCGGCTCTCGCGCGGAGGTAGACGACCAGCCGAAATCTCGAATGGAATCTCCCATGCCCACCGTCGCCCCGCTTGATCTCCAGGGACATTGCATCGCCGCCGTTTTCCTTGGCGACGTGCCGCATTTCGCACTGGCCGACGGTACAATCCATCGGCTGGACCATGGCCACAAGACGGCGCAGGCCAATGACGGGCTTCTCGCCGCCTTCCACGATGCGGCCAACGACCGGCTGATCACCGGCGGCGAGGACGGCAAGATTTTTTCCGTTACCGCCGGCGGCAATGCGGCAGAATTGGCAAGCGCGGGGAAGAAATGGATCACCAGCGTTGCCGCCGGACCACAGGGCGCCATCGCCTATGCCTCGGGCAAGATCGCCTTCGTGCGTTTCTCCGACGGCAAGACCAAGGAATTCCTGCATCCGCGTTCGGTTGAGGGGCTGGCGTTCTCGCCCAAGGGGATGCGCTTCGGCGTCGCCCGCTACAATGGCGCGACGCTGCATTTCCCGGCGGCGAACGGCAAGCCGGTCGAGCTGGAATGGGCCGGCGCCCATACCGGCATCACCTTCTCGCCGGATGGCGCCTTCCTCGTCACCACCATGCAGGAGAACGCTCTGCATGGCTGGAAGCTCGCCGATGGCAAGCACATGCGGATGAGCGGCTATCCCGGCAAAGTCAAAAGCCTGTCATGGGCGCCCAAGGGAAAATGGCTAGCCAGTTCCGGAGCCCCGGCGGCGATCGTCTGGCCGTTTTCGGGCAAGGACGGGCCGATGGGCAAGGCGCCGCTGGAACTCGGCACGCGCGGCAACGCCATGGTGACCTCGGTCGCCTGCCATCCGAGCCAGGAAGTCGTCGCCGTCGGCTATGACGACGGCATGGTGATGGCGGTGCGTTTCGCGGACGCCAAGGAGGTGCTTCTGCGCCGACCGGGCAAGGGCGCCATTACCTCGATGATGTGGGACAAGGAGGAACGCCGCGTCGCCTTCGGCAGCGCCGCCGGCGACTGCGGCGTCATCGATGTTTCGGCATAGGGGAGTAGGGGAGTAAGGGAGTAAGGGAGTAAGGGAGTAAGGGAGTAAGGGAGTAAGGGAGTAGGGCAGTAGGGCAGCAAAGCAGTTAGGCTATTCCCCTATTCCCCTATTCCACTACTCCCTATTCGAGGGCTCTTCATGCATCCAATCGACGATTCAAAGACGGCGATCGGTGGCATCAGCACTGCTCGCATCGCGGATCTGCGCGAGACCGAGGCCGAAGCCTTCCGCAAGGCAAGGCCGAAATCGGCAGCCAAGGTCGGCAACGGCCTGTCGGGTTTCTTCGGCGGCGTGCCGATGCACTGGATGAACGACTGGCCGACGCCGTTCCCGATAATGGTCGACAGCGCCAGAGGCGCCACTATCACTGACATCGACGGCAATCGGCTCGATGATTTCTGCCTCGGCGACACCGGCTCGATGTTCGGCCACTCGCCGCCGCCGGTCGCCCACGCCATCCGTAGGCAGGCCGGACGCGGCCTGACCTACATGCTGCCTTCGGAAGATGCACTCGCCATCGGCCCGCTGCTGCAACAGCACTTCGGCCTGCCGTTCTGGCAGATTGCGACAACGGCGACCGATGCCAACCGCTTCGCGCTGCGCGTCGCCCGCGCCATCACCGGCCGGGGCAAGATCCTGGTCTTCAACGGCTGCTATCACGGCTCGGTCGACGAGACGATGGTGCGCCTGGTCGACGGCAGACCGGCCAACCGGCCAGGACTGGCCGGCGAATTCCGCGACCTGACCCGGGCGACCGATGTCGTCGAGTTCAACGATGTGCCGGCGCTTGAGACAGCACTCCGGGACCAGCAAATCGCCTGTGTCGTCACCGAGCCGGTGCTGACCAATTCCTGCATGGTGCTGCCCGATCCCGGCTTCCACAACGCGCTGCGGCGTCTCACCCGCGCCGCTGGCACCCTGCTTCTGATCGACGAGACGCACACGATCTCGACCGGCCCCGGCGGCTACACCAGGAAACACTTCCTGGAGCCGGACCTGTTCGTACTCGGCAAGCCAATCGCCGGCGGCGTGCCAGCCAGCATCTGGGGCATGAGCGATGGCGTCGCCGCCCGCTATGCCGACTATGTCAGGACCAAGGAACCAGGCTATTCCGGCATGGGCACGACGCTCTCGGCCAATCCGCTGCAGTTCGCAGCGATGCGCGCCACGCTCGAAGAGGTGATGACCGACGAGAACTATAGCCATATGGACCATCTGGCGCGGCGGCTCGACGCCGGGCTGACCGCCGTCATCGACCGTTACCGCCTGCCTTGGCATGTTGCCCGAGTCGGCGCCCGCGTCGAGTTCATCTGCGCACCCGGCCCGCTGAGGAATGGCGGCGAGGCGGAAGCAGCGCACGCACCGGCGCTCGAAGCGGCTGTCCATGTCGCGCTGGTCAATCGCGGCGTGCTGATCGCGCCGTTCCACAACATGATGCTGATCTCGCCGGCGACCAGCGCTGCCCAAGTGAACCGCCTGATCACCGCCTTCGGCGCGGTTGCGGCAAGGCTCGCGGCATGAGACAAGCTTGCACATGAGAGAAGCGCACAAGCAAACTTTGAATGCCATCATCGCCTCCCCTTCGGGCTCGACGCCCGCCGAGGCGCAAACCTTTCTCGACGCCCATCCCGAGATCGAAGCGTTCGACATCGTGCTGACCGATGCCAATGGCGTCGGGCGTGGCAAGATCGTGCGCCGGCACGAGTTGATGAGCATCTTCGAGGGCGGCAGGCATATGCCGATCTCGATCCTCGGCCTCGACATCACCGGCGAGGACGTGCACGAGACCGGACTGATCTGGACGACGGGCGACGGCGACCTGCGGGCATGGCCGATCCCCGGCACGCTGGTGCCGCTGTTCGGCACACAGCCGCCGCGCGGCCAGGTGCTGATGGCGATGTACCATCTCGATGGCCAGCCGATGTCCTCCGACCCGCGCCTGGCGTTGGGCCGTCAGGTGGAGATACTGGCGGCCAAGGGCCTGCATCCGGCCGGCGCCTTCGAGCTCGAATTCTTCCTGCTTGCCAACGAGCGCGACGCCGACGGCAAGGTGCAGCCGGCGCACGCGGTGCTCGACGGCCGCCGCTCGGCCAAGACAGAGGTCTATTCCGTCGACCATCTGCACGGCATGGAGCCGCTGTTTTCCGATATCTATGCCGCGGCCAGGGTGCAAGGAATCCCGGCCGAGACGGTCATTTCCGAATATGCGCCCGGCCAGTACGAACTGACGCTTAACTATCGCAAGGACGTGATGCGGGCCGCCGACGACCTCGTCATGCTGAAGCGGCTGGTGCGGGCGCAGGCGCGCCGCCACGGCGTCACTGCCTGCTTCATGGCCAAGCCGATCGAGAAATACGCCGGCTCCGGCATGCATTTCCATGTCTCGCTGCAGGACAAGGCCGGCAACAACGTCTTTGCCGAAGCCAGCGGCGAGACTTGGTCCTTGCCGCTGCTGCGCGGACTGGGCGGCCTCATCCAGACCATGGCCGAATCGATGCTGGTGTTTGCACCGCACGCCAATTCATGGCGGCGTTTCGTTTCGCAATCCTATGCGCCGGTGGCGCCGACCTGGGGCGTCAACAACCGCTCGGTGGCATTGCGCGTGCCGGCTGGCGACGCGAAACACCGGCGCATCGAGCACCGGCCGTCGGGCGTCGACGCCAACCCCTATCTGGTGGCGGCAACCGTGCTGGCCGGCATCGTCAAGGGTCTCGATGAGGGCCTCGATCCAGGCCCCGAAACCACCGGCAATGGCTACGAATCAGCAATCACGCGCACCACCATGCCGGTGGACTGGCGCGCCGCGATCGAGGCGGCAAGGGCCTCGACATTCCTCAAAGCGGCGCTGGGGGAAGACCTGCACCGAACATTCGTGGCGATCAAGCAATCCGAATATCTGCGGGTGGCGCGCACGGTCAGCGAACTGGATTATCATCTCTATCTGCACGAGGTGTGAGGCATCGCATCGCCGGTCATTCGCCCAGCGAAAGCCGGGTCCCGGCTATTTGAAGGAACCTTTCTGGGGCTTCGCTCATTCCGCATCTGATCGCAGCAGCGGGCAAGGCCGCATCAGCCATGATTGCCAGGATGCAGACAAATTCTCCACACCAGGCCAAGGTGCAGGCAAGACGCTGGCCCAAGCCTGAATTGCCTGAGACGGCAGAAGACGATGGCGCAAGCACCATTCCCGAACTCAGCGAAGTGGCGAAGGCCTGTCGCCGCTGCCCGCTGTGGCGCAACGCAACGCAGACCGTGTTCGGCGAAGGGCCTGACAAGGCCAAGGTGGTTTTCGTCGGTGAACAGCCAGGCGACCAAGAGGATCTGGCCGGCAAACCTTTCGTCGGTCCGGCGGGAAAAGTCTTCGACGCCATCCTGGACGATGCCGGCGTCGACCGGCTGAAAGTCTATGTCACCAATGCGGTCAAGCATTTCAAGTTCGAGCCGCGCGGCAAGCGGCGCATCCACTCGAAGCCGAATACCGGCGAGGTGCAGGCCTGCCGCTGGTGGCTCGACAGGGAGCTCGATCTGATCAAGCCCAATCTGGCGGTGGCGCTCGGCGCAACGGCGGCGCAGTCACTGCTCGGCAAGGTCGTGCCGATCATGAAGATGCGCGGCGCGGTCGTGGATCGGGACGATGGCTTGCCTGTGTTCGTCACCATCCACCCGTCCTTCATCCTGCGTATTCGCGAGCCGGCTGACAAGCAGGCCGAACGCGAGCGGTTCCTGCAGGACATGAAGGCAGTGAAAAAGCTGATGGCCGCCTGACCCCTATCTGATCAGGATTGCCCTCAAATCATTGACGTTCGTCCCGGTCGGGCCGGGCACGAAGAGATCGCCGACGGCGTTGAATGCCGTCCAGGCGTTGTTGCCGGCAAGCATCGCCTTGGCATCGACGCCTGCCGCCCGCATCCGCGACACCGTCGAGCCGTCGGCAAAGGCGCCGGCATTGTCCTGCGAACCGTCGATGCCATCGGTGTCAGCGGCCAGTGCATGGGCGCCCTCCATGCCGCTGATGCCGATGGCGAAGGCAAGCAGAAACTCGGTGTTACGGCCGCCCTTGCCCTTCGCCCGAACGGTCACCGTCGTCTCGCCGCCTGATAGGATCAGCACGGGTTTCGGAAAAGGCCGGTTGCGCGTCGTCACTTCGCGGGCGATTGCCGCATGGACACCCCCAACTTCGCGCGCTTCGCCCTCGATGGAATCGGAGAGGATGGCCGCCTCGATGCCATGGCGCCTGGCTTCGGCCGCAGCCGCTTCCAGCGAGACGCCGGCCGAGGCGATCAGATGCACTTCGTTGCGCGAAAAACGCGGATCATCGACGCGCGGCGCATCGGCGGCCGGCGAATTGATATGCGCCATCACGGCAGCCGGCAGTCTCATGCCATAGCCGGCGATCGATGCCAGTGCCTCTTGGCGGCTGCCGGAATCGGGAACGGTCGGGCCGGAAGCGACCAGCGCCGGATTGTCGCCGGGAATGTCGGAGACGACCAGCGTCACCAGCTTTGCCGGATAGGCAGCTGCCGCCAGCCTGCCGCCCTTGATGGTGGAAACATGCTTGCGGATGGTGTTCATGGCGGCGATCGGAGCGCCGGAGGCGAGCAGCGCCTCGTTGACGGCGATCTCGTCAGCCAGCGTCAGACCTTCGGCGGGCGCCGGCAGCAGCGCCGAGCCGCCGCCTGAGATGAGCGCCACGACCAGATCGTCCGCGGTCAGCCCCTGCACCTTTTCGAGCAGCCGGCGCGACGCTTCGAGTCCGGCGGCATCCGGCACCGGATGCGCCGCCTCGATGATCTCGATGCGCTGGCAGGTCGCGCCATAGCCGTAGCGGGTGACGACCAGCCCTTCGATCGGCCCGTCCCACACTTTTTCGAACGCCGCCGCCATCTGCGCCGAGCCTTTTCCTGCACCAATGACGATGGTGCGCCCCTTCGGCATTGCCGGCAGATGATCCCTGATCGTCCTCTGCGGATCGGCGGCGGCAACGGCGGCATTGAAGATGGCGGCGAGGAAGGATTTGGGATCGAGCGCGGTCATTTTGCTTCCGGCGGCAGTGCCAGCTCGCGCCCGTCGACGCCGAGGTGGCTGCACAGCGCATCGACGACGACGCCGTGATCCTCACGCTCCGGCAGGCCCGAGACCGCGATCACACCGATGACGCCGGCACCTTTGACCGTTATGGGAAAGCCACCACCGGCCAGCACATAGTCCGATATGTCGAGCCCCTCGCCCGGCTTGAAGCTGCGGTCGGGACGCTGCTGCTCCAGCACCATGCGGTAGGTGCTTTTCAGGAACCGCTGCACCACGTTGATCTTGCGCCGCGCCCAATCCGGATTGGAGGCGTTCGAGCCCGGCATTGCCGCGTAAAACAGCGGCCGGTCGAAGGTCCTGATGTCGACGATGATCGGCAGGCCCTGGGCCAGTGCCCGGTCGCGGATCGTCGAGCCGATCTTGAAGGCGACAGCTTCATCGAAGACCGAGAAGACAAGCTCGACTTCCTGTTTCTGGATCAGAGCGATATCGTCTGCAACGGCCATGTCATTCCCCTATCAACGTCGCGGCACGCTTTTGACCGATGGCTGCCGCTGGGTCAAGCGGGACGTGTGGGATAGCTAAACCGCCATATCCGTCTTGGCCGCCCGCCCGGCGACATAGACCTCGCGCACGGCGCGGTCGTCGCCCAGCGTTTGCAGCAGAAACAGCTCCTCCGCCAGCGTGTCCGCCGTCTCCATCCGCAGCCGCATCGCCGGCGTGGCGCGCGCGTCGAGGACGACGATGTCGGCATCGCTACCTTGGTCGAGCGTGCCGATCCTTTCCACGATCGACAGCGCCTCGGCATTGCCGCGGGTGAGCTGCCAGAACGACTGGAACGGATTGAGCTTCTCGCCGTTCAGCGCGATCACCTTGTAGCCCGCATCCATGGTGCGCAGCATCGAGTAGTTGGTGCCGCCGCCGACATCGGTGGCGGCCGCGATCCGAAGAGCTTTGCCACGCGTGCGGTAGCGCTGATAATCGAACAGGCCCGAACCGAGGAACAGGTTCGAGGTCGGGCAGAACACGGCGACCGAGTCCGTGTCCGAAAGCGCATCCGCCTCGCGTTCCGAAAGATGGATGCAGTGGCCGAACAGGCTTTTGCGCCCGAGCAGCCCGTATTGCTCGTAGACATCGGTATAGTCGCGTGCCTGCGGGTAGAGTTGCAGCGTAAAGGCGATCTCGGCGTGGTTTTCCGACAGATGCGTCTGCATGTGCAGATCAGGATACTCGCGGCAGAGCGCGCCCGCCATCTCCAATTGCTCGGGTGAGGAGGTGATGGCGAAGCGCGGTGTGATGGCATAGTGCTGGCGCCCCTTGCCGTGCCACTCCTTAATCAGCGCCTTGCTGTCGTCATAGGCCGATTGCGGCGTGTCGAGCACGCCCTCCGGCGCGTTGCGATCCATCATCACCTTGCCGGCGATGTTGAGCATGTTGCGGTCATGCGACTCGGCGAAGAACGCTTCGGCCGATTCCCTGTGGACCGAGCAATAGGCGGCGACTGTCGTCGTGCCGTGGCGCAGCATCTCGTCGAGGAACAGCCTGGCGATGCGGCGGCCGTGCTGGGCGTTCTGGAATTTGGTTTCCTCGGGAAAGGTGTAAGTGTTCAGCCAGTCGAGCAGCTCGGCGCCGTAGGAGGCGATAACTTGCATCTGCGGAAAATGCGCATGCGCGTCGATGAAACCAGGCAGCAGCAAATGCGGGCGGTGGTCGATCTTTTTTACGCCTTCATCAGCCTTTTTCTCGACGTCGGCATAGGCGCCTGCGGCAACGATCCTGCCGTCGCGGAGCAGCAGGCCGCCGTCATCCTCGTAGCGCCAGGCGGAATGGTCGTCGACGGTTTCAGGCCAGCGCAGGAAGGACAGCGTGCGGCCGCGCAGGAGTGCACTGGTCATGCCTATTTCCCTGCCTCCTCGAACCATGCCACCAGCAGCGCCCGCTCCTTGTCGGTGATATGGGTGACGTTGGCGGGCGGCATCGCGTGGCTGCGGCCGGCCTGCAGGTAGATCTCGCGGGCTTGCCCGGCGATCCCGGCGTCCGTGTCGAGCATCACACCTTTCGGCGCGTGATAGATGCCCTCGTAGGACGGCTCCTGCGCATGGCACATCGAGCAACGGCCAAGCACCGTATCGCGCACTGCGGGAAAATGCGCCGAGGCGATATAGACCTGTGCCGTCGAGGACGCCTTGACTTCGCCGGTCAGCACTTTCGGCGCGGTTGACAGCCAGATGATGACGACGAACAGGACCGCGGCAGCCAGCCAGATCCAGGTCGGGTTGCCCTTGCGCGCATGCATGGTGTTGAAATAGTGCCGGATCAGCACGCCGATGATGAACACCAACGAGGCGATCACCCAGTTGAACTGGGTAGCAAACGCCAGCGGGTAGTGGTTCGACAGCATCAGGAAGAGAACGGGCAGCGTCAGGTAATTGTTGTGCAGCGAGCGCTGCTTGGCGATCTTGCCGTATTTCGGATCTGGCTTCCTGCCGGCGATCAGGTCGGCGACGACGATCTTCTGGTTCGGAATGATGACCATGAAGACATTGGCCGACATGATCGTCGCGGTGATGGCGCCAAGATGCAGGAAAGCGGCGCGGCCGGTGAACAGATGGGTAAGACCCCAGGCGATGAACACCAGCACGCCATAGAGCACCAGCATCAGGCCGGTGTCGCTCCTGCCAAGCGGCGAACGGCATAAGAGATCGTAGACCACCCAGCCGACGCCGATCGTCGCCAGCGACAGCAAGATGCCTGTAGGCACCGACATGGCAAGCACGTTGGGATCGATCAGGAAGAGGTCCGCGCCAGCATAGTAGACGACGCACAGCATGGCAAAGCCCGACAGCCAGGTAGCGTAGGATTCCCATTTGAACCAGGTCAGGTGCTCAGGCATTTCGGTCGGCGCCACGAGATATTTCTGGATGTGATAGAAGCCGCCGCCATGCACCTGCCATTCTTCGCCGAAGGCGCCGACAGGCATGCCCGGACGCTGGCGCAAGCCGAGATCGAGCGCGACGAAATAGAAGGACGAGCCGATCCAGGCTATGCTGGTGACGACATGCAGCCAGCGCACGGCGAAACTCAGCCAGTCCCAGAAAATCGCAAAATCGATCATTGAAAAGTCGTCCCTGCCGATTGGGTGACTTTACGGACTGGAGCGCAAACGGAAAGGGCCGAGCGGCACGATGACTTTCAAAAAAAAATGGAAAATACTACAGCGCCGCGCGTCCCTTGGACGCGCAAAGGACGCTGCAGAACTTTATCTGGTGCATGATCCTTTCCGAAAATCGATTCCGATTTTTCGGGGTCATGCACTAGCGCCGCGCGTCCCTTGGACGCGCAAAGGACGCTGTAGAACTTTATCTGGTGCATGATCCTTTCCGAAAATCGATTCCGATTTTTCGGGGTCATGCACTAGGGTTATCCCTGCGCAGCCGCATGAGAGCCCCAAGCCGCATGGCCTATCTCGACAACATCTCCGTCTTCGTTCGCGTCGTCGAGCTCGGCAATCTGTCGGCGGCGGGGCGCGACATGCGCATTTCGCCAGCGGTCGCCTCCAACCGCATCAAGGAGCTCGAAAAACATCTCGGTGTCAGGCTGTTCAATCGCACGACGCGGCAATTGATGCCGACCGAGCACGGCACGGTGTTCTACTCCGGCGCCAAGCAGGTGCTTGAGGCGGTCACCGAGGCGGAAGCCGCTGTCAGCGCTTTGTCCGGCCAGCCGCGTGGCACCATCAAGGTGACAGCGCCGCTTGGCCTCGGCCGGCGGCTGGTGGCGTCGGGAATCCCCGATTTCCACGACAAATATCCTGACATCGAGGTTCGGCTGAGGCTTTCGGACCACAATGTCGACATCATGAAGGAAGGCATCGACGTCGCGTTCAGACTGGGTATCATCGAGGATTCCAGCCTGAGAATGCGCGGCATCATGGAGTGCGAGCGGGTGCTGGTGGCGGCGCCGACATATCTGGAGACGCGCGGCGAGCCGACCGAGCCGCAGGAACTGATCGCCAGCAAACACGACTGCCTGATGCTGCGCTACGCCGGCGCGCGCGAATATGTGTGGACGCTGCAGACGGCCGACGGTCCGCGGAAATTCGAGGTGCACGGACCCTATGACACCGACGATGGCGACGTGCTGACCGGCTGGGCGCTGTCGGGCCGCGGCATCATCAACAAGCCGCGCTTCGAGGTCGAGCCGTTCATCCGCGACCGGCGTCTGAAGGTGATCCTGCCCGACACGCCACCGACGCCGGTGCAGTTCGCCGCCGTCTACCCGCACAAGAAGCTGCAGGACCCGAAGGTGCGGCTGCTGCTCGATTTCATGGCCGAGCGCTGCCAACGGCTGATCAAGGAAATTCTGGCCGGCAAATGAGCGTTGCTCGAATTCTGGCCGTCAGCCGGCCATTGCCTTGCCACGAGAGACGGGGTGCGGCGCGGCTCGCGCGCCAGCATGGGCGGCCAGTGCCGTCATGATCTCGGCCGCCGCCAAGGCCGCGATGACTTGCGGACGCTTGTCCTTGACCGCATCGCCGCCGATCGGCGAGACGAGGCCGGCAAATTGCGCCTCGCTGCCGTCCGCCGCATTCAGGAACCAGTTCCTGAATGTCGCCTTCTTGGTCTTCGAGCCGATCATGCCGACATAGGCGGCATCCCGGCGTTTCAGTGCCTCGGCGACGATCAGGAAATCCAGTGCGTGGTCGTGAGTGAGGACGACGAATGCGGCGCCAGCCGAAGCCTTGCGCACCATCGCCTCGGGCATTGGCGTCAGGCTGGTTTCGACCGTGTCCGGCATGCCCTCCAGCGCCTCGGCCCGCGTCTCGACAACGACGACACGGACCGGCAGCAAGGCCACCGCCGAGGCCAGCGCCTGGCCGACATGGCCGCCGCCGAAGATGTAGACATGCGGCAGCTGCGCCTGCTCGGCGTCCGCCGCCGCGACCAGCTCTTGCGCCAACGCCGTGTCGACCAGCCGGATCAGCACCTCGACCCTGCCGCCGCAGCACTGGCCGATCTCGGGCCCGAGCGGGACATCGAGCGTCGTGCGCGTATCCCTCCCCCTTGAGGGGAGGGTGGCGGCGAAGCCGTCGGGTGGGGTCGCCGCGGCAGTGCTCGACGCTCTGGCGGTGCCTTCTGAGACGACCCCCTCTGGCCGCTCCGCGGCCATCTCCCCCTCAAGGGGGGAGAAGAGCAGCTGCCGCGCCTTGTCGATCGCGATGAATTCGAGCTGGCCGCCGCCGATCGTGCCAAAAATCGCCGCGCCCGAGACGAGCATGAAGGCACCCTTCTCGCGAGGCGTCGAGCCTTTGGTCCCGGCCACCTCGACCAGGGCAACCCGGCGGGCGCCGCCAAGAAATGCTTTCAGGCTTTGCACTTTCGAGGTCATGTTTTTGCTTTCCCTATTGGGAAACATAGGGTTTTTCGGCCCGGATTGCACGCCTTGTACGAACCCCGGGACCGAGTTCAAGCACCAGCCTTGGCTTCCCTCTTCAGCCGTTCGATCGCCATCAGCACCCGCTCCGGCGTCGCCGGTGGGTCGAGGCGCGGGCAGATCCGATGGCCGGCAACGCTTGCCACCGCATCCGACAGCGCATGCAGCACCGAGATGCCGAGCGGCAGCGGCGGCTCGCCGACCGCCTTGGAGCGGTGCACCGTCGGCTCGCTCGCTTCCGGCCAATCGGCCAGCGTCACATTGAAGATCTTCGGTCGGTCCGAGGCGAGCGGAATCTTGTAGGTCGACGGCGCATGGGTGCGCAGCCGGCCCTTTTCGTCCCACCAAAGCTCCTCCGTCGTCAGCCATCCCATGCCCTGGATGAAGCCGCCTTCGACCTGGCCAAGGTCGATGGCGCGGTTCAGCGAGCGTCCGGTCTCGTGCAGGATGTCGGTGCGCTCGACGACATATTCGCCGGTCAGCGTGTCGACCGAGACTTCCGAGCACGCGGCGCCATAGGCGAAATAATAGAAGGGACGACCCTCGCCCTTGTCGCGATCCCAGTGGATTTTCGGCGTCTTGTAGAAGCCCGCCGCCGAAAGCTGGATGCGCGCCATATAGGCCTGCCTGATGAGATCGGCGAAGGCGATCTCCTGGTTGCCGATGCGCACCCGGTTGGGCAGGAACAGCACCTGGTCGCGCGGCACCTGGTATTTTTCGGCTGCGAAGTTGGTCAACCGCTCCTTGATCTGCCGGGCCGCGTTCTGCGCCGCCATGCCGTTGAGGTCGGAACCGGACGATGCGGCGGTCGCCGAGGTGTTCGGGACCTTGCCGGTCGTGGTCGCGGTGATCTTTACCTGGTCGAGGTCGATCTGGAATTCTTCCGCCACCACCTGCGCCACCTTGACGTAGAGACCTTGCCCCATCTCGGTGCCGCCATGGTTCAGATGCACCGAACCGTCGGTGTAGACATGCACCAGCGCGCCGGCCTGATTGTAGTGCGTCGCGGTAAACGAGATGCCGAACTTGACCGGCGTCAGCGCCAATCCACGCTTGATGAAGCGGCTGTTGGCGTTGAAAGCTTCAATGGTGCGGCGGCGCCTCGCATAGTCGCAACTCGCCTCCAGCTCGGCGACGATGCGGTGGATGATGTTGTCCTCGACCGTCTGGTGATAGGGCGTGACGTTGCGGTCGCTGGTGCCATAAAAATTCTTCTTGCGAATCTCGAGCGGGTCCTTGCCAACGGCAAAGGCGACCTCTTCGATGACACGCTCGGCGCCGACCATGCCTTGCGGCCCGCCGAAGCCGCGGAAGGCGGTGTTCGACACGGTGTTGGTGTAGAGCGGCGCCGATTGCGCATGAACCGCCGGCCAGAAATAGGTGTTGTCGCAGTGGAACAGCGCGCGATCGGTGACCGGGCCCGACAGGTCCGCCGAGAAGCCGCAGCGCGCCGCAAACATGAAATCGACGCCGAGGATATTGCCCTCGTCGTCGAAGCCGACCTCGTAATCGACGAGGAAGTCATGGCGCTTGCCGGTGGCGATCATGTCGTCGTCACGGTCGGGCCGGATTTTCACCGCGCGATGGTGTTTTTTTGCAGCAATCGCGGCGAGCGCGGCAAACTGGTTGCCTTGCGTTTCCTTGCCGCCAAAGCCGCCGCCCATGCGGCGGATCTCGACCGTGACGGCATGGCTCGGCACGCCGAGCGCATGGCTGACCATGTGCTGGATTTCGCTCGGATGCTGGGTCGACGAATAAATCGTGACGTCCTGATCCTCGCCGGGAATGGCCATGGCGATCTGGCCTTCGAGATAAAAATGGTCCTGGCCGCCGATGCGCATTTTTCCTTTCAGCCGGCGCGGCGCCGCCCTGATCGCAGCCGCGGCATCGCCGCGCCTCAGGGTCAGCGGCGGCGTGACCAGCTTGTCCTTCCTGGGATCGAGGACGCCGATGTCGGTGACGAAAGGCAATTCCTTGTATTCGACCTTGGCCAGCCTTGTGGCGCGGCGCGCCTGCTCGCGGGTTTCGGCGATGACGCAAAAGATCGGCTGGCCGAAAAACTGCACCTTGCCGGCGGCCAGCACCGGTTCGTCGTGGCGGCCGGTCGGCGAGATATCGTTTTCGCCCGGCACGTCGCTCGCCGTCAGCACGTCGACGACGCCGGGTGCTGCGCGGACCGCCGCCAGGTCCATGCTGCTGATGGTGGCATGCGTGGCCGTCGAAAGCCCGAGGCAGCCATGCAGCATGCCGGATGATTCCGGCATGTCATCGATATAGACGGCCGTGCCGCGGACATGCTTGTGCGCGGAATCATGACGCTGGTCGGTGGCAACGCCACCAGCGATTTTCTGCGCCTTGAGGTTTGGAGCGTGCTTGGTCATCACGCCGCCTCGTGGCGCGATATCTGGATCGGTGCTTTGGTGCCGCTGGTCTCGGCGAAGAACCGCAACAGCAGGTTGCGCGCCGCCAGCGCCCGGTATTCGGCGCTCGCCCGCATGTCGGTCAGCGGGGTAAAGTCTTTGGCGTACTCGGCCATGGCGGTCTCGACCGTCGGTTCCGTCCAGGGCCTGCCGAGCAGCGCCTTTTCCACGCCGAAAGCCCGCTTCGGCGTTGCCGCCATGCCGCCATAGGCGATGCGCACCTCCGCCACCGTGCCGTCCTTGGCCAGGGCCAGCAGGAATGCGCCAAGTGCGGCGGTGATGTCCTCGTCACGGCGCTTGGTGATCTTGTAGACGGCGAATTTGGTATCCCTGCCCGGCACTGGGACATGCACGGCCTCGACGAATTCGCCCGGCTGTCGGTCCTGCTTGCCATAGGCGATGAAGAAGTCTTCAAGCGAGATCGTCCGCCGCTTGTTGCCGCGGCGCAGCGTCAGCCGCGCGCCGAGTGCGATCAGCGGCGGCGGCGTGTCGCCGATCGGCGAGCCATTGGCGATGTTGCCGCCGATCGTGCCCATGTTGCGCACCTGGTCGCCGCCGATGCGATCGAACAGCGGGCCCAGCGCCGGGATGCGTTTCGCCAGCATTGAGAAAGCCTCGGTGTAGGTGACACCAGCGCCGATCGAGATGATGCCCTTGTCTTCGGAAATCCGGCACAGCCCGTTGAGATTGCCGATGAAGATCGCCGGCGCAATCTCGCGCATGTGCTTGGTCACCCACAGGCCGACATCGGTCGAACCGGCAACGATGGTGGCGCCCGGCTCCTTGTCGAGCACGGCGGCGAGGTCGTCGGCATCGGCCGGCACGACCAGGCGCTGCTTGCCGGCGCCGATCTCGATGCGCGAACCGTCTTTCATCGCTTCGAGCTTGCTCGTGATCGCCTTGCGCTCCGCTGCCAGCGGATCCTTTGCCGCCTTGCCGTAGCTGGAGATGGCACGTGCCGCCCGCATGATCGCCTCGTAGCCGGTGCAGCGGCAGAGATTGCCCTGAAGCGCCTTTTCGATGGCTGCATCCGACGGTTCCGGTGACCGCATCCACAGGGCATAAAGCGACATGACGAAACCCGGCGTGCAGAAGCCGCATTGCGAGCCGTGGAAATCCACCATCGCCTGCTGCACTGGATGCAGTTTTTCGCCGTCGCCGCGCAGATGCTCGACGGTTACGACATGCGTGCGATCGAGCGAGCCAAGGAAGCGGATGCAGGCATTGACGCTTTCATAGACGAGCCGGCCGCCTGACAGCCTTCCGACCAGCACGGTGCAAGCGCCGCAGTCGCCCTCGGCGCAGCCTTCCTTGGTGCCGCGCAGCGAGCGCTCGAGCCGCAGCCAGTCGAGCAAGGTCTCGTCGGGCGCGACCGTAGTCAGCGCAACATCCTCGCCATTGAGGATGAAGCGTATCTCATTGCGTATCTTGAGCCTCGTCATGTCTCAGCTCCCCCGATAGGTCGAATAGCCGTAGGGCGATATGAGCAGCGGCACGTGATAGTGCATCGGCTCGGCCATGCCGAAGCGGATCGGCACGCTGTCGAGGAAGGCCGGTTCCGGCAGTCTCAACCCCTGCCGGCGCAGATAGTCGCCGGCGGCGAAGACCAGCTCGTATTCGCCGGTGCGGAATTCCGCGTCGGCCAGCAGCGGCGCGTCACAGCGGCCGTCGGCATTGGTGACCGCTGTCTTCAGATGCGTCCGCATGTCGTCGTTGATGCGGTAAAGCTCGATCGACAGGCCTGCCGCCGGCCTGCCGGTCGCGGTGTCGAGGACATGGGTCGTCAGACGTCCGCCTTCGGCTTTCGACGTTTCCGCCACTGGCTGCTCCCATTCCGGTACACTCGAACATGTCCGGTACAGTCGAACATGTTTGGCGAATTGTGCGCCCATTAAAGGCGATGCATAAGTCCCGGTCGAGTGAAGTGCTGCAAAAACACTTTCAAAAATTTTCGGGGGAATGCGCAAGCATCCTTTCGACTATCCTGATCACACTATCCGGCAGGAGCTACAATGCGTTACGAACGAGACATGCGCGGCTACGGCGCTAATCCGCCGGATCCGAAATGGCCCGGCAGGGCGCATGTTGCGGTGCAGTTCGTCGTCAATTACGAGGAAGGCGGCGAAAATTGCGTCCTGCACGGCGACAAGGCTTCGGAAGCCTTCCTGTCCGAGATCGTCGGCGCTGCACCCTGGCCCGGGCAGCGCCACCGGAACATGGAATCGATCTACGAATATGGCGCCCGCGCCGGCTTCTGGCGATTGCTGCGCCTGTTCACCGAGGCTGAGGTGCCGATCACCTGCTACGGCGTCGCCACAGCACTGGCACGTTCGCCCGACCAGGTCGTGGCGATGCAGGAGGCCGGCTGGGAGATCGCCTCGCACGGGCTGAGATGGATCGACTATCGCGACCATGCGCCGGAGGACGAGCGCCGCGACATGGACGAGGCAATCCGGCTGCACTACGAGGTGACAGGCGCACGGCCGACCGGCTGGTACACCGGCCGCACGTCGATCAACACCGTGCGGCTGGCGGCGGAAGAGGGCGGCTTCGACTATGTGTCGGACACCTATGACGACGAGCTGCCCTACTGGTTCGAGCATGCTGCGCCGGACGGGTCGGCAAAGCCGCAGCTCATCA
Source organism: Mesorhizobium sp. WSM4816 (assembly GCF_055811535.1). Classification (NCBI taxonomy): domain Bacteria; kingdom Pseudomonadati; phylum Pseudomonadota; class Alphaproteobacteria; order Hyphomicrobiales; family Phyllobacteriaceae; genus Mesorhizobium; species Mesorhizobium sp. WSM4816. The sequence goes on from NZ_JBVVQR010000003.1 coordinate 74,224, forward strand.
TCCCCTATACGCTCGACGCCAACGATATGCGTTTCGCCACGCCGCAGGGCTTCAACTCGGGCGACCAGTTCTTCGCCTATCTCAGGGATAGTTTCGACACGCTCTATGCCGAGGGCGGGGCAGGACGGCCGCGCATGATGAATATCGGCCTGCACTGCCGCCTCGTCGGCCGGCCGGGCCGGGTCGCGGCGCTGAAGCGTTTCATCGACTACGTCAAATCGCACGACAGGGTCTGGCTGGCGCGGCGCATCGACATCGCCAGGCACTGGCAAAAAGCCCACCCGTTCCGGCCGCCGGCGCTGCGCCCGTCGAAGATGAAATTCGAGGCTTTCGTCCAGGCATTCGGCGGCGTATTCGAGCATTCGCCGTGGATCGCCGAGCGCGCCTATGAGCTGGAGCTCGGTCCGGCGCATGACAGTGCCGGCGGCCTGCACAATGCGCTGTGCCGTGTCTTTCGCGGCGCCAGCGGGGCCGAGCGGCTCTCCGTGCTCAACGCCCATCCCGACCTTGCCGGCAAACTGGCGCAAACCAAGCGGCTGACTGCGGAATCGGCCAGGGAACAGGCTTCCGCAGGGCTCGAGGCGCTGACCGATAAAGAGCGCGAGCTGTTCTCCAAGCTCAATGCCGCCTACGTCACCAGTTTCGGCTTCCCCTTCATCATCGCGGTGAAAGGCAAGACCAAGGAAGAAATCCTGGCGGAGTTCGAGGCGCGCATCGGCAACAGCCGCGGCGTTGAATTCGAAACCGCCTGCAAACAGGTCGAGCGTATCGCACTGCTCCGCCTCAAGGACATGCTTCCGCAATAGGCCTGGCTTCCGCAACAGGCTCTGAACTGATGGATACGATGAAAATGGCCGACCGAACCTATTACGCGCCGCAGGGCGGCCACCCCGGCCAGAGTGAGCTGCTGACCGGCCGGGCCGTCTTCACCGAGGCCTATGCCGTCATTCCCAGGGGGGTGATGCAGGACATCGTCACCAGCGCCCTGCCGTTCTGGGACGAGACCCGCGTCTGGGTGCTGTCGCGCCCGCTTTCGGGTTTTGCCGAGACGTTTTCGCAATACATCGTCGAGGTCGCGCCCGGCGGCGGCAGCGACCGGCCGGAACTGGATGCCGGCGCCGAGGGCGCCCTGTTCGTGGTCGAGGGCGAGCTGACCGTTTTGCTGGCTGGCGAGAAACATGTCCTGCAGCCGGGCGGCTTTGCTTTCCTGCCGCCGGCCAGCGGATGGACCGTTCGCAACGAGGGCGGCGCACCCGTTCGTTTCCACTGGATCCGAAAAGCCTACGAAGCCGTGGAGGGCATCGATACGCCGCAAGCCCTTTTTGCAAACGAACAGGACATCGCGCCCACGCCCATGCCCGGCACCGAAGGCAGATGGGCGACGACGCGTTTCGTCGATCCTGAAGACATGCGCCACGACATGCACATCACCCTGGTTACACTCGAGCCGGGCGCGGTCATCCCCTTCGCCGAGACCCATGTCATGGAGCACGGCCTCTATGTGCTGGAGGGCAAGGCGGTCTACCGCCTTAACCAGGACTGGGTCGAGGTCGAGGCCGGCGACTATATGTGGCTGCGCGCCTTCTGCCCGCAGGCCTGCTATGCCGGCGGTCCGAGCCAGTTCCGATATCTGCTCTACAAGGACGTCAACCGGCATGCCAAGCTTGGCGGCGCCGGCGTCGCGAGGCGCGCGCCATGAGCCGCATTGTGGCGCGCTCGCTGACCCGCGAGAACTTCGCTGAATTCGGCGACGTCATCGATATGGGCGGCGACAATCACTACCCGATCAATGGCGGCAAGGCGGAACGCTACCACGACCTCGCCACCGCCGAGGCGCAGGGACCGAATGCGCGCGTGCTGATCTCTATGGTGCGCGGCACGCCTTACGATTTTCCGCTGAAGCTCACCATGGTCGAGCGTCACCCGTTCGGCAGCCAGGCTTTCATCCCGCTGTCGCCACGGCCGTTCCTGGTCGTCGTCTGCCATGACAGCGACGAAGGCCCAGGAGAGCCGCACGCATTCATCACCACGCCCGGGCAAGGCGTCAATTACCCACGCAATCGGTGGCACGGCGTGCTGACGCCGATCGGTGAGGCCCAGGATTTTCTCGTCGTCGACCGCGGTGGCGACGGCTCCAACCTCGAAGAGTGCCATTTCTCGCACGGTTACGAGATCGATCTGCCGGACAGGAGCCAATAATGGCCGATACTTCGCTGATCGACCGCCTGCTCGACGTCATCGAGCATGACATTGTGCCGAAGACGGCCGAAGGCGTCGCCCATGGCAACAAGCTGTTCGGCGCGGCGATCTTGAGAAAGGATGACCGCTCGCTGGTGCTCGCCGAAACCAACAACGAGGCGGAAAATCCGCTCTGGCATGGCGAGGTGCACTGCCTGAAGCGGTTCTACGAAATGCCGAAGGCCGAGCGCGTCGACACCAAGGACGCGATCTTCCTCGCCACGCACGAACCCTGCTCGCTATGCCTGTCGGCGATCACCTGGACCGGCTTCGACAATTTCTACTATCTGTTTTCGCACGAGGATTCGCGCGACAGCTTCGCCATCCCACACGACCTGAAGATCCTGAAGGAGGTCTTCACCCTCGACCCTGGCGGCTACAATGCCGAGAACGCCTATTGGAAGAGTTTTTCGATCCGAAAACTGGTGTGGTCGCTGCCCGAGACCGAGCGTGTGCGACTGGAAACGCGGATCGGCAAGATCTCGGCGCGCTACGACGAACTGTCCAGCGCTTACCAGGCGAGCAAGGACGAAAACGACATTCCGTTGAGTTGACGCGGATTGACCAGCCGAATTCGTTGGCTGGCCCACGACGACGTCCCACGGGCTCCATCATTTGGCGGTCCTGGAGTCGCCCGCATGAAAACCGTCACTGAATTTCCCCGCAAGGTCGTCGAGTTTCCGGACATGGGCATCGTCATGCCGGATGGCTGCCGGCTGTCGGCGCGGGTGTGGATGCCGGCCGATGGCGCCGACGATCCGGTGCCGGCGATCCTCGAGCACCTGCCCTACCGCAAGCGCGACGGCACAATTTATCGGGACCAGCTGACGCATCCCTATTTCGCCGGTCACGGCTACGCCTCTATCCGCGTCGACACGCGCGGCAATGGCGATTCCGAAGGGCTGATGGATGACGAATATTCCGAGCAAGAATTGCAGGACGCATGCGACGTGATCGCTTGGGCGGCGGCCCAGCCCTGGTGCAACGGCAGTGTCGGCATGATGGGCATCTCCTGGGGCGGCTTCAACTGCCTGCAGACGGCAGCCAAGCGGCCGCCGGCGCTGAAGGCGGTGATCAGTCTCTGTTCGACCGTCGACCGCTATGCCGACGACATCCACTACAAGGGCGGCTGCCTGCTGGTCGAGAATTTCGGCTGGGCCTCGACCATGCTGTCCTATTCGTCGCGGCCACCGGATCCGCTGCTCGCCGGCGACAACCGCTGGCGCGACCTGTGGTTGACCCGACTGGCGAACCAGCCCTTCCTGGCGCCATTGTGGCTGAAGCATCAGCACCGCGACGCCTATTGGAAGCGCGGTTCGATCTGCGAGAACTATTCCGCCATCCAAGCCGCCGTGCTGTCGATCGGCGGCTGGCATGACGGCTATCGCAATACGATTTCCCACCTCGCGGCCAATATCGAGGCGCCGGTCAAGGGCATCGTCGGCCCGTGGATCCACAAGTACCCGCATTACGCCGCACCGAAACCAGCGATCGGCTTCCTGCAGGAGGCCTTGCGCTGGTGGGACCGCTGGTTGAAAGGCATCGACACCGGCGTCGAGGCCGACCCGGCCTACCGCGCCTATGTGATGGACAGCGTGCGCCCCGCGCGTTGGCATCCCGAGCGGCCCGGCCGCTGGGTTGCCGAAGCAGACTGGCCATCGCCCAACATCAAGGCTGAGGCGATCGAACTGATCCCGGAAGGCGCCAGGCCTGCAATCGTGGCTTCGCCACAAAGCTGCGGCCTCGCCGGCGGCGAATATTTCCCCTTCACCTTCGGGCCGGAACTGCCCGGCGACCAGCGCCCCGACGATTTGCTGTCGGTGTGTTTCGACCAGCCCCCGCTCGGCGAGGCGATCGACATTGTCGGCGCGCCGGAGGTTTTGATCCAGGTCGCCTCGGATCGACCGCAGGCGAACATCGCGGTGCGGCTGTGCGACGTGCATCCTGACGGCGCATCCGAATTGATCTCCTACGGCGTGCTCAACCTGACGCACCGCAACTCGCATGAATTCCCCGAGGCGCTGGTGCCGGAAGAGACCGTTTTGGCGCGGGTGGTGCTCGACCAATGCGCCTATCGCGTGCCATCAGGCCATCGCCTGCGTATTGCCGTTTCGAACGCCTACTGGCCGATGATCTGGCCATCGCCGGAACCGGTTCGGCTCGACCTGTCGGCGGCTACGCTGAAGCTGCCGCTGCGTCCGCCGGCGCAAGGCGACGAAGTCACGTTCCCTACGCCCGAGGCAGCCGTGCCCTGGGCAACCGAAACGGTCCGTGCCGCCAATTCGGAGCGTCATGTTGATCGCGACGAGAAGACCGGAATCGTCACGCTTTCCATTGTCGACGATTTCGGCGAGGTGCGCGACCTGGAGCATGGCCTCGCCAATGGCAGCGTCGCCCGCGAGACATGGGCGATCCATCCTGACAATCCGCTGTCAGCGTCGGGCAAGACCCACTGGACGCAGACGCTGTCGCGAAATGGATGGTCGGTGCGCACAGAAACGTCAGCCGAGATGCGGTCCGATGCGCAAAACTTCATTATTAGCGCCAGAATCGAAGCCTATGAAGGCGAGGAACTGGTTTTCGAGCGTAATTTCGAAGAGAAAATCCCGCGCGATCTGCTTTGAGCGCTTATGCGGATTGGTCCAATTGCGACGTACGATTTACGCCACGGCATGTCGCATTCGGTCTTGCTTACGGCGTTCCCTTGCGGTCATTATTCTCCTCACAAGAAACCATAAAAAACGACCACAAGGTCGAACCAACAGAGTGAGGAACTCAACATGTCAAACGAACTGGAATTTCTTAGCCTGCGCGTCGCATCCGGCAAACTGAGCCGTCGTGATTTTCTCGGCCGGGCGGCAGCGCTCGGCGTCACCGCGACCTTCGCCAACTCGCTGCTTTCAAGTGCAGCGCGCGCCGCGGGTCCGGTCAAGGGCGGCACGTTGAAGGCCGGCCTGGTCGGCGGCGAGTCCACCAACAGCCTCGATCCGGCCCTGTTCATGACGCAGGTGCCGTTCGCCTTCGGCAAGATGTGGGGCGAACTGATCGTCGAGCTTTCCCCGGAAGGCACGCTCGAGAACCGCATCGCCGAGGAGATCGGCTCGTCTGACGACGCCAAGGTCTGGACGCTGAAGATTCGCGACGGCGTCGAATTCCATAACGGCAAGACGGTAACCGCCGAGGACGTCGCCGCCACACTCCAACGCCATTCGGACGAGAAGTCGAAGTCGGGCGCGCTCGGCTACATGAAAGGCATCGAGAGCATCAAGGCCAGCGGCAAGGAAGTCGTGCTGACGCTGAAGGAAGCCAATGCCGACCTGCCCTATCTGCTTAGCGATTACCATTTGATCATCCAGCCCAATGGCGGCAAGGACAAGGCCGACGCCGGCATCTCGGCCGGACCCTACAAGATCACCACCAACGAGCCCGGCGTGCGCCATGGCGGCGAGCGGTTTGCCAATTACTGGCAGGCCGACAAGATGGGCCATGCCGACCAGATCGAGATCATCGTCATCAACGACGCCACGGCGCGCACTTCGGCCTTGCAGGGCGGCCAGGTCAACATGATCAACCGCGTCGAGCCGAAGATCGTCGACCTGATCAAGCGGCTGCCCGGCGTCACCATCCGCAACCATGCGGGTCCTGGCCACTACGTCTTCATCATGCATTGCAACACGGCGCCGTTCGACAACAACGATTTGCGCATGGCGCTGAAGCTGGCGATCGACCGCGAGGAGATGCTCGACAAGATCCTCAGAGGCTATGGCTCGCTCGGCAACGACTTCCCGATCAACGCGTCCTATCCGCTGTTTACCGAGATCGAGCAGCGCAACTACGACCCCGACAAGGCCAAGTTCCACTACAAGAAGTCGGGGCACGACGGCACCGTGCTGCTCAGGACCTCGGATGTCGCCTTCCCCGGCGCCGTCGACGCATCCCAGCTCTTCCAGCAGAGCGCGGCCAAGGCCGGCATCAAGATCGAGCTCAAGCGGGAGCCCGGCGACGGTTACTGGAACGAGGTCTGGAACAAGCAGCCCTTCTCCGCCTCCTATTGGGGCGGCCGCTCGACCCAGGACCAGATGTATTCGACCGCCTATCTGTCGACGGCCGATTGGAACGATACGCGTTTCAAGCGTCCGGACTTCGACAAGATGGTGCTGGCGGCGCGCGCCGAGCTCGATGAGACCAAGCGCAAGCAGATGTATCACGACATGGCTGTCATGGTGCGCGACGAGGGCGGCCTCATCTTGCCGATGTTCAATCAGTTCATCGACGCGACGGGTGCCAAGGTCGCCGGCTGGGTCGACGATCCGCATCAGGAACTGATGAACGGCTACGCTCTGGCGAAGTGCTGGCTCGAAGCTTGAGCCTGGCCTTGCGGATATGTCCTCACCCATTGTGAAACTGGTGGCCCAGCGCGTTGCGCTGGGCATCCTTCTCTTGTTGGCCGTCTCGGTCCTGATCTTCGCCGGCACCCAGATCCTGCCCGGCGACGTCGCGCAAGCCATTCTCGGACAGTCGGCGACGCCGGAGTCGCTCGCCAATCTGCGCGAGCAGCTCGGCCTCAACGATCCGGCCTTTATCCGCTATTTCCGCTGGCTCGGCGGCGTCGTGACCGGCGATCTCGGCACCGCCATGTCGAGCGGGCAGGATATTGCGACGTCGATCAAGGGGCGGTTGTGGAACACGCTGTTCCTCGCCTTCTGGGCGGCGGTCGTGGCCGTGCCGCTGGCGATCATACTCGGCCTGATCGCAGTGCGTTACCGCAATGGCTGGGTCGACAAGCTGATCTCCGGACTGGCGCTTGCCTCGACCTCGTTTCCCGAATTCTTCATCGGCTACGTGCTGGTCTATTTCTTTGCCGTGAAATACCAGATCTTCCCCGGCATCTCGACGGTCTATGACGGAATGCCTTTCGGCGAGCGCATGCAGGCGATCATGCTGCCGGCGGCGGCGCTGACGCTGGTGGTGCTCGCCCACATGATGCGCATGACGCGCGCCGCAATCCTCAATGTCATGCAGTCGGCCTATGTGGAAACCGCCGAGCTCAAGGGGCTTTCGGCATTCGCCGTCATCCGCAGGCATGCCTTTCCCAATGCGATTGCGCCGATCATCAACGTCGTCATGCTCAACCTCGCCTATCTCATCGTCGGCGTCGTCGTGGTCGAAGTGATCTTCGTCTACCCGGGCATGGGCCAATATCTCGTCGACCACGTCACCAAGCGCGACGTGCCGGTGGTGCAGGCGGTGGGCCTGATTTTCGCCGCCGTGTACATCAGCTTGAACATCATTGCGGACATAGCGGCGATCGTCGCCAATCCGCGTCTCAGACATCCGAAATAGGGGAGCGGGCATGCTCGACATAAAACGCATCCCCATCCCTGCGCTGATCGGCCTGGTGCTGACGGCGCTGTTCGTGCTGGGGGCGATCTTCGCGCCCTGGATCGCTCCTTATGGCAATGGCGAGATTGTCGGCGACGTCTGGGGACCGATGTCGGCGACACATTGGCTGGGCACCGACAATCTCGGCCGCGACCTCCTTTCGCGCATGATCTACGGCGCCCGCGTCACGCTGCTCATCGCGGTGCTGGCCACGGCGCTGTCCTTCTCGCTTGGCGCGATCCTTGGCTTCTCGGCGGCGGTTTTCGGCGGCTGGTTCGACACGCTGCTGTCGCGCCTCGTCGATCTCCTGATGTCGATCCCGACGCTGATCATGGGCCTCGTCGTGCTCTCGGTGCTGCCTACCAATCTGGTAACGCTGATCCTGGTCATGGGTATCCTCGACTCGACCCGCGTCTACCGCCTGTCGCGGGCGGTCGCCGTCGACATCAACGTCATGGATTACGTCGAGGCGGCCAAGCTGCGCGGCGAAGGCAGCGCGTGGATCATCTTCCGCGAGATCCTGCCCAACGCGTTGTCGCCGCTGGTTTCGGAACTCGGCCTGCGCTTCATCTATGCGGTGCTGTTCCTGTCGACGCTGTCCTTCCTCGGGCTCGGCGTGCAGCCGCCTAGCGCCGACTGGGGCGGCATGGTCAAGGAAAACAAGGATGGCATCGTCTTCGGTATCGCGGCGGCGCTCATCCCTGCGGCGGCGATCGCCATGCTGGCGATTTCCGTCAACCTTGTCGCCGACTGGGTGCTCAACCGCACGACAAGCCTTAAGGGAGGACGCGGGTGATGGCTGACCAGCGAGCAAAGTCCATGCTGCTCGACATCCGCAATCTGCGCATCGAGGCCACGGTGTTCCCGCCGGGCGAGGCGCCGAAGAACATCGTGCTTGTCCACGACGTCTCGCTGACGCTCGAGAAGGGCAAGGTGCTCGGCCTGATCGGCGAGTCCGGCGCCGGCAAGTCGACCATCGGCTTGGCGTCGATGGGCTATGGCCGCGGCGGCGTGCGCATCACCGGCGGCGAGGTCACCCTCAACGGCCGCGACATCCTCAAGGGCGGCAAGGAAGGCTTTCGCAAGCTCCGTGGCCGCGAGGTCTGCTATGTCGCGCAATCGGCTGCCGCCGCCTTCAACCCAGCGCATAGGCTGATGGACCAGGTGGTCGAGGCGACACTGCTGCATGGCACGGCAACCCGGGCTGCGGCCGAAAAACGCGCCGTTGCGCTGTTCAAGAAGCTCAGCCTGCCGAACCCCGAAAGCATCGGCGAGCGCTTTCCGCACCAGGTATCGGGCGGCCAGCTGCAGCGCGTGATGACGGCGATGGCGCTGTGCTCCGAGCCCGACCTGATCGTCTTCGACGAGCCGACCACGGCGCTCGACGTGACGACGCAGATCGACGTGCTGGCGGCGATCAAGGATGCCATCCGCGACACCCATGTCGCGGCGCTCTACATCACCCACGACCTCGCCGTGGTCGCCCAGGTCGCGGACGAGATCATGGTGCTGCGTCACGGCCGGCTGGTCGAATGGGGCGGCACCCGCCAGATCATCAAGGAACCGCGCCAGGAATACACCAATGCGCTGGTCTCGGTGCATGAGATCGAGCACCAGGAGCAGAAGCCCGGCACGACGCCGTTCCTGTCGGTCAAGAACATCACCGCCGCCTATGGCCGCAGCCATATCAAGGTGCTGAAGAACGTCTCGGTCGACATCTATCCGGGCCAGACGCTGGCGGTGGTCGGCGAGTCCGGTTCGGGCAAGTCGACGCTGGCGCGCGCCATCACCGGCCTCCTGCCGCCCGAAGAGGGCACCGTCACCTTCGATGGACGTCCGCTCGCCAACCGGCTCGCCGACCGGCCCAAGGAGGATCTGCGCCAGTTGCAGATGATCTACCAGATGGCCGACGTGGCGATGAACCCGCGCCAGACCGTCGGCACCATCATCGGCCGGCCGCTCGAATTCTATTTTGGTTTGCGCGGCCGCGAGCGCGACAAGCGCGTCGCCGAATTGCTTGACAAGATCGAAATGGGCAAGGGCTTTGTCGACCGCTACCCGGCCGAGCTTTCCGGTGGCCAGAAGCAGCGCGTCTGCATCGCCCGCTCGCTCGCCGCCAAGCCGAAGCTGATCATCTGCGACGAGGTGACCTCGGCGCTCGACCCGCTGGTCGCCAACGGCATCCTGAAACTGTTGCTCGAGCTGCAGAAAGAGGAAAACGTCGCCTATCTGTTCATCACCCACGACCTTGCCACGGTGAAGTCGATCGCCGATTCGATCGCGGTGATGTATCGCGGCGAGGTGGTGCGCTACGGCGCGAAGAGCCAGGTGCTGGCGCCGCCGTTCGATGCCTACACCGACCTTCTCTTGTCCTCAGTCCCCGAAATGGAGATCGGCTGGCTGGAAAAGGCGATCAAGGGACGGCGCATGGCCAGCGCGGGCAATTAGACATCCCGGTGGCACTGAAGACAAAACTTCTGCTGATCATCCTCGACGGCGTGCCTTACCGCAACTGGCGCCGGCTGATGGGCAATCTCGAAGGCTGGGTGCTATCGGGCGAAGCACGTGTCTGGAAGATGCGTTCCGTGCTGCCATCGACCTCGGCCGGCTGCTATGCCTCGATCCACACCGGCGTGGCGCCTCAGGTGCATGGCATTCTGACCAACGAGAACCGGTTCCGCATCGAGCAACCGGATATATTCTCGGAAGTCAGCAAGGCCGGCGGCAAGACCGGCGCGGTTACCCATTCCTACTGGTCAGAATTCTTCCGGGCCTATCCGTTCGATCTGGTCGAGGATATGGAATTCGACGAGCCGGGCGGGCCGATCACGCATGGCCGGTTCCACACCATGACCGGCTACAATGCCCGCAACCAGATGACACCGAGCGACGTCGACCTGTTCGCGACGCTGACGATGCTGATCAGACGCCACGGCATCGACTACGGCATCCTGCATACCTGCACACTGGACTCGATGGGCCACCGCTTCGGCCACGACTGCCACGAGATGGACCACGCCGTTTATGCGATGGACGGCATGCTGGCCACCTTCCTGCCGAGGTGGCGGGAAGCCGGCTACGAGGTGATCGTCACCGCCGATCACGGCCAGACCGATCGCGGCCATCATGGCGGCCATGACGACGAGATGCAGGATTTTGCTCTGTATTATTTCGGACAGGGCAAGGGTCCGGAGGCCGATACGCTGCTCGACCAGCTGCAGCTTGCGCCGACAGTGCTTGCGCGCCTTGGCGTGCCGGTGCCCGCGACAATGAAGGCACGGCCGTTCTTGAGCTGATGGAGGCGACCACCAACCTTCGCGTCCCCCTCTCCCCGTCCCTTACGGGGAGAGGGGAGGGGCAGCGCGAACGCTCAGTGTGAACAGCGAGCGCTGGCGCCGCCCCTCATCCGCCTGCCGGGAACTTCTCCCCGTATAGAGACGGGGAGGAGGAGATCTCTGGCAACGTTGCCGCTCTTCGGCTAGCTTTCAGAGAATCCGGGCGGAAAGCGGTGAACCTTTTTGGGCCGATCAGCGACAGAGCAGAAAGGAGCCAGGCGGCTCGACCGGCCATGACGGCAGCCGCGGAAACCGATCGCGCGCTTGTCGGCCGGGTCGCCAAAGGCGACCGTGCCGCCGTGCGGCTCCTGTTCATGCGCCACCACGCGCGGGTCTACCGCTTCGTGGTGCGCCAGACGGGATCGGAAATGATGGCCGACGATATCGCCAACGAGGTGTTTCTCGAACTCTGGCGCCAGGCGCCCGGCTTCGAGGGGCGCTCGGAAGTCTCGACATGGCTGCTCGGCATCGCCCGCTTCAAGGCGCTGTCGTCGCTGCGCAAGAAAAAGGAAGACTGGATAGACGACGATGACGCGGCCCAGGTCGCCGACGGCGCCGACTCTCCGGAAGTCGTCACCATGAAGGAAGACAAGGGCGCCGCGTTGCGGCGCTTCATCGATGCCTTGCCGGAAGAACACCGCACGGTGATCGACCTTGCCTACTACCACGGACAGTCGGTGAGCGAGATCGGCGAGGTGCTCGGTATCCCGGTCGCCACCGTCAAGACCAGAATGTTCTACGCCCGCAAGAAACTCGGCGAGGCCCTCAAGGCCGCCGGTTACGACAGGGGGTGGCCATGAGCGCCGCTGAAAAGATGTCGCGCCGCGATCAAATGGAAACGCTGCTGCCGTTCTACCTGAATGGCTCGCTGGAAGGTGCAGAGCTCGAAGCCGTCGAGGAATGGCTGGCGACCGACCCGGCAGCGCTTGCCGCACTTGGCGGGGCCGAAGCCGAATTCTCCAGCACCGCTGCATCCAATGAAGCGATCCGTCCGCCGGCCGATGCGCTCAGCCGCTTCGCCCGGGCGCTCGGCGCTGAGGCCGGCCCGGTGCGCGCGCCGGCGGCGTCGTCCTGGCTGGCGCAAGCGTGGGGCCGCTTCACCGCGGTGCCCGCCGGCGTCGCCTGGGCTGCGGCCGCGGCTCTGCTGGCGCTTGTTGTGGTGCAGTCGTTTGAGCAGCCCGGCGGCATCGACAGCGATTTCGAAATTGCCGGCCAGCAAGGCGATCTTGCGAAAATGCCGTTCGCGCTGGTCACGTTCAAGCCGGATGCGAAGATGGCCGACATTGTCGCTTTTCTTGGCGAGCACCAGCTGAAGATTGCCGCCGGCCCGACCGCCGAAGGTGTCTTCCGTCTTGGCATCCCGGCCGCGACCGCAGCCGACTATGAAAAAGTGCTCGGCCTAATTGCCGCCCAGCCTTTCGCGGAGGCTGTGGTCGAGGGAAGGAAACCGGTCGATGGCGCCTAGGGCGGTCATCCGATTTGCGGCGCTGCTCGTGGCGGCGATGATAATCGGCGCTGTGCCGGCCTTGGCGCAGACCAATGATCCGAACCTTACGCAGACTGAAATCGACTGCCTCAACCGAGGGGCGACGGCGGCCGACTGCATCAAGCGCGACACAAAGGATGGCAGCGGCGAAAGGCCCGGCGCTGGTCCTGCCGCGACAAATGCGGTGCTTCTTCCCGCGCTGATCGTCGACCTGTTTCCCAATCCGATCGGCGGCGGCCAAGCGCCGCTGCCGACGCCCGATCCGCGCCGCGATCCGGCCAGCGGTGCGTTGCCGCCGCCGGTCCCGCCTGCCGGTGCGACAGCGATACAAGCCGCTGCGGCGGGCGGCCCGATCGTTTCGCCCAGCGATCTCGTCGCGGCCGAGCCGCCGCGCGCCGTCGTCGGTGATTTCGTGCCGGACGAGGTGCTGGTGACGGTGGAGGGCAATGCCGTCCAGCAGATCGCTGCCTCCTTTGGCCTCGAAGTGCGTTCGCAGCGCCAGTCTCAGTTGCTCGGCGCCACGCTGGTGCGCTTCGGCATTCCCGATGGCCGCCCGGTCGGCGTCGTGCTGGCGCAGCTTGCCGCCGACGGCCGTACTTTGCGGCGCGAGCCCAACCATATCTACTCGCTGCAGCAGGCAGCCACCATCGTCAACTATGCCTTCGAGCGCATTGCGCTCGATGCGAAAGGGGCGAGCGGCGAGAATGTACGCATCGCCGTCATCGACACCGCCATCGACGACACCAATCCAGCGCTCTCCGGCGTCATCGCCGATCAGTTCGACGCCATGCCCGACGTGCCGATCGAGGCGCGCGATCACGGCACCTCGATCGACGGCCTGATCGCCGGCGTCGGCGCGCTCAAAGGCATGGCACCGGGCGCCAGGATCTACCACGCCCGTGCCTTCGAGGGTGGCAAATCGACGATGGACGTCATCCTTGCGGCGCTCGACTGGGCGGCGGAGCAGGACGTCCGCATCATCAATATGAGCTTCGTCGGCCCGAAGAACGACCTGCTCGGCGTCGCCTGCCGCAATGCTCGCGCCTTGGGCATCGTGCTGGTCGCCGCCGCCGGCAACAACGGACCGAAGGCGCCCTACGGCTACCCGGCCGCCTTCGACGGCGTCATCGCGGTGACCGCCACCGATGCCAAGGACGGGCTGATGCAGCAGGCCAATCGCGGCGCCTACGTCTTCCTCTCCGCTCCCGGCGTCGAGATGGTGGCGCCGAGCGGGGCCGGTTCGGATGTGGTCACCGGCACCTCGTTTGCCGCGGCGATCGTCACCGGCGCGATCGCCAATCTGCTGCATGCCGCACCCGACCGTTCCGCCGACTGGGTCGAGAAAGCGCTGGCCGCCACGGCAAGGGATCTCGGCCCCAAGGGGCGGGACAATGATTTCGGCCATGGCCTGTTGGATATCAGGGCGGCCGAGGCGGCGAAGGAGTAAGTCCGCGTGGGAGGTAAAGCGATGAGGGGCGGCGCGAAGCACCCCCCTCTGTCCTGCTGGACTGTCCGGCAGGACGGAGGGGGGCGAACCGCGATGTCGCATTTCCGGCCCCCCGCCAACATTTGACCCTTACGTCGGCGCGCCGGCGACCGATCCCCTGATGACCAGGTCGACCGGCCAGACTTCGCCGCGGGCGCCCTCCTCCGATCCGGAAATCCGCGCCGCCAGCCGCTCGGCGACGCGCGCGCCGGCCAAGCGGATCGACGAACGCGTCGTCGACAACGGCACCGAAAAATTCTCCGGCTTCAGCCAGGGGAAGACGTCGTCGTGGGCGATCAGCGACAGGTCGCCCGGAATGGTCAGGCCGAGATCGCGCACCGCTCGCACGACGCCGAGCGCCATGATCAGGCTGGAGCAGGCGATCGCGGTCGGCGCATCGCTTTGCTCAAGTAAGCGCCTGGCGGCGCGGTAGCCGTTCTCCTCGGTCATGGCGAGGGAACAGACATCGCCTTCGCCAAGCGCCAGACCGCTTGCCGCCAGCGCTCGGCGCACACCACGCTCGCGGTGAATGGCGAAGGTCTCGCGGCCGTCGCCGTTGATCAGCGCCAGCCGCCGGTGACCGAGTTGGACGAGCAGCCGTGCCGCCTCGTGGAAGGCGCCCTCATTGTCGATGTCGGTGAAAGGGTAATCGAAATCGAGCCCTTCGCTGCGGCCATGGACGATAAAGGGGATGCCGAGCGTGCTGACCAGCGCCACCCGCCGGTCGGCCGGCCTCGGCGAGGAGATGTAGACGGCGTCGACCTGCCGGTTGGCGACGATGCGCCGATAGGTCGTCTCCTGATCGCCGGCATCGGCGGGGGACAGCACCAGGTCGAGTTCGTGCGAACGGGCGTAGTCGCCGAGACCGGAGAGGAATTCGACGAAATGCGGGTCGATGTCGACGGCCGCTCCGGTCGGCAAGACATAACCGATCATCCCGGTCTTGCCGGTAGCCAGCCGACGCGCGCTCGGGTTGGGGCGATAGCCGTGGCGCTTGGCGGCGTCGATCACCCGCCGGCGCGTTTCCTCGTTGACTTCCGGGTAGCCGTTCAGCGCGCGGCTTACCGTGGTCTGCGAAAGCGCCAGCATGTGGGAAAGCTGTTTGAGGTTCACCGGAGGCCTCCAAGCCTCAAAGCGCTTTAACTATGGGTCGCTCGCGCCACGGCGGCAAGCGCTACCGATGCGAAGATCATAAGCACCCTTTCTAACCGGTTTGAAGCAAAATTTGCTGTTGCAGCGCCCAAAATGGTGCTGCAGCACACTTTGTTTGCTGTTGCGGCCGTGAAATTAAATCGATTAGTTTACCAGCCTCTTGACTCCTGATTAATTCAATGGCGTGATTGCAAAGACCAAAGCGCTTTGGAAGACTCTTCGAAAGGTTGCGGTTCCCTTCCGAGTGAGTCACAGTCCTGCTGCGTCGGCGGACGGAATGGAGGTTCCGTCCGGTGTCTGTCACCACTGGGAGGGAATACCAATGAGGAAAATGCTTCTGCTGAGCGCCGCCTTTGTGACGCTCGCCCTGGGCGCACCGGCGCAAGCCGAACTGAAGTTCAAGCCGGGCGAAGACCCCCGCTTCAACTGGGCGAATTACGAAGAGCTCAAGAAAGTCGACCTCAAGGGCGAGACGCTGTCGATCTTCGGGCCATGGCGCGGCGAGGACGAGGGCCTCATCCGCACCGTTCTCGACTATTTCTCGGAAGCCACCGGCGCCGAGGTCAAATACTCCTCGTCGGAAAATTACGAACAGCAGATCGTCATCGACACGCAGGCCGGCAGCCCGCCCAACATCGCCGTGCTGCCGCAGCCGGGCCTGATCCAGGACCTGGCGTCCAAGGGCCTGCTGACGCCGCTCGGCGACGACACCGCCAACTGGATCAAGGACAATTACGGCGCCGGCCAGTCATGGGTCGATCTCGGCACCTTCAAGGACAAGGATGGCAAGCCGGGCTTTTTCGCCTTCCCATACAAGGCCGACGTGAAATCGCTGGTCTGGTACTCGCCGGACAATTTCGAGGAAGCCGACTACGAGGTGCCGAAGACGCAGGAAGAGCTCGCCGAGCTCGAAAAGCAGATCATCGCCGACGGCGGCACGCCATGGTGCATCGGGCTCGGTTCTGGCGGCGCCACCGGCTGGCCGGCGACCGACTGGGTCGAGGACATCATGCTGCGCACCCAGACGCCCGAGACCTACGACAAGTGGGTGAAGAACGAGATTCCGTTCAACGATCCGGCGGTGGTCAACGCCATCGACATATTCGGCAAGATCGCGACCGACGACAAGATGGTCGACGGCGGCGCCAAAGCGGTGGCGGCGACCGATTTCCGCGATAGCCCGAAAGGCCTGTTCTCGGTGCCGCCGAAATGCTATCTGCACCACCAGGCGTCGTTCATCCCGACCTTCTTCCCGGAAGGCACCGAGATCGGCCAGGACGCCGACTTCTTCTACTTCCCAGCTTACGCTGCCAAGCCCGACCTCGGCACCCCGGTGCTCGGCGCCGGCACGCTGGCCATGATCACCAAGGATAGCAAGAGTGCCCGCGCGTTCATCGAATTCCTGAAGATGCCGCTCGCCCATGAGATCTGGATGGCCCAGGGCGGCTTTGTGACGCCGTTCAAGTCGGTCAACAAGGACGCCTATGCCAGCGACGCGCTGAAGAAGCAGGGCGAAATCCTCGCCGAAGCCTCGACCTTCCGCTTCGACGGGTCCGACCTGATGCCGGGCAAGATCGGCGCCGGCGCCTTCTGGACCGGCATGATCGATCTCGTCGGCGGCAAGTCCGCCCAGGATGTCGCCACCGACATCCAGAAGAGCTGGGACGCGATCAAGTAGGCGGTCCCGGCTGAACGTCCGATCCTGCATGGATCCGGGCCTCGATGGCCCGGATCCGAACGGCGGCCCGCACAGCAGCAATTTTTATGAGCACATTCCGGCATGACGCGCGACCAGCAAGTGCAAAACCCTGCCTTGCATCCGATCGCGTTCCAAATAACTGAATCGGCCTGTGATCGCATCGCCAAAGTCATTCCCGACTGGCGGATCATGCGCAGAGGGAGGGACCCGTGGCGGCTCAGATTTTCTCGGCCATATTCGTCATCGTCGTCGGCGTCGGCGGCTGCGTCGCCTATTTCTGGGGCGCCAACAAACTGGTGGACATCATCTTCCCGTCGCGCGGCGTTGCAGGTGCGGCGGCCATCGACAATCTGCGCCGGCAGGGGATGATCCGGCCGTGGCTGTTCGTCGGCCCGGCCATGATCATCCTCACCATCTACCTGATCTACCCGGTCGTGGAGACGCTCAGGCTGTCGTTCCTCGATCGCGGTGGCGCCAATTTCGTCGGCTTCGCCAATTATGAATGGGCGTTCGGCGACCGCGAATTCCGCACCTCCATCCTCAACAACATCATCTGGCTGGCGGTCGTGCCTGCCGCCTGCACCTTCCTCGGGCTGATCATCGCCGTCCTCACCGACAAGATCTGGTGGGGCACAATCGCCAAGAGCCTCATCTTCCTGCCGCTGGCCATCTCGTTCGTCGGCGCCAGCGTCATCTGGAAATTCATCTACGAATACCGCGGTGCTGGCCAGACGCAGATCGGCCTGCTCAACGCCATCATCCAATATTTCGGCGGCCAGCCGCAGGTCTGGATATCGCTGCCGTTCTGGAACAATTTCTTCCTGATGATCATCCTGATCTGGATCCAGACCGGCTTTGCCATGGTCATCCTGTCCTCTGCCTTGCGGGGCATTCCCGAGGAGACGCTGGAGGCGGCCGTCATCGACGGCGCCAATCCGTTCCAGATCTTCTGGAAGATCATGGTGCCGCAGATCTGGGGAACGATCGCCGTCGTCTGGACCACCATCACCATCCTGGTGCTGAAGGTTTTCGACATCGTGCTGACGATGACCAACGGCCAATGGAACAGCCAGGTGCTGGCCAATCTGATGTTCGACTGGATGTTCCGCGGCGGCGGCGATTTCGGCCGTGGCGCCACCATCGCCATCATCATCATGATCGCGGTCATTCCGATCATGATCTGGAACATCCGCCAGGCCAACAAAGAGACGGGAGGACATTGAGATGGCCGTCTCGACCGGAAAGTCCTTTGCCAGCCGTTTCGGCGTCCATATCGCGGTCTTCCTCTTCGTCGCGATCTGGACGATCCCGACGCTCGGCATTCTCGTCTCGTCGCTGCGCGACAAGGACCAGATCATCGCCTCGGGCTGGTGGAACTCGTTCGCCAGTTCCACGCAGACGGAAGCGGGGCGGCTGCCACCCGCCTCGGCGCAAGTCGAGAAGGACGGCAAGTTCGTCCTCGAGGGCAACATCTTCGGCGATGATCCGGCCCGCGACATCAGCGCCTTTGGCGTCAAGTCGTCGGCGCCGACGCAATATCCCGCCGGCACCACAGCCGATCTCGGTGACGGCGAGACCTTGCAGCTCAACCCCGACGGCAGTTTCGTCATGACCTCGACCAAGCCGTTCGAGGGCGAGCGTGGCCAGCGCGTCTACTACGCCTCGTCGGCGCCGCCGAAATTCACCACCGACAATTACAATACGGTGCTGTTTTCGGAAGGTATCGGCCGCTCCTTCATGAATTCGCTGACCGTCACCATTCCGGCGACCGTCATCCCGATCCTGATCGCGGCGTTCGCCGCCTATGCGCTGGCCTGGATGCGCTTTCCCGGCCGGGCGTTGCTCATCGCGGTGATCATCGGGCTCCTGGTCGTGCCGCTGCAGATGTCGCTGATCCCGCTGCTGAAGCTTTACAACGGCGTCGGCAGCTTCTTCGGCGTGCCGTCGAAAACCTATCTCGGCATCTGGCTGGCGCATACCGGCTTCGGCCTGCCCTTCGCCATCTATCTCTTGAGAAGCTACATTGCCGGCCTGCCACGAGAAATCATGGAATCGGCGCGCATCGACGGCGCCAGCGATTTCGAGATCTTCGTCAAGATCGTGCTGCCGCTGTCGTTCCCGGTGCTGGCCTCTTTCGCCATCTTCCAGTTCCTGTGGGTGTGGAACGATCTGCTGGTCGCGATGGTTTTCCTCGGCACCGAGGGCGACCAGATCGTGCTGACCGCCAAGCTCAACGCGTTGCTCGGCTCGCGCGGCGGCGACTGGGAGATCCTGACGACATCGGCCTTCATCACCATTGTCGTGCCGCTGATCGTGTTCTTCTCGCTGCAGCGCTATTTCGTCCGCGGGCTGCTCGCCGGCTCGGTGAAGGGAGGTTGAGATCATGCAATCCGCTGTGAAAGCGACGTTGAGTCCCGACTTCGCCGTCGACCGCGACTGGTGGCGAGGTGCCGTGATCTACCAGATCTATCCGCGCAGCTATCAGGACTCGAACGGCGACGGCATCGGCGACCTCAGGGGCATCATCGGCAGGCTGCCCTATATCGCGGCGCTCGGCGTCGATGCCATCTGGATCTCGCCGTTCTTCAAGTCGCCGATGAAGGATTTCGGCTACGACGTATCAGACTATTGCGACGTCGATCCGATGTTCGGCACGCTGGCCGATTTCGACGCCCTGACCGCCGAGGCGCACAGGCTCGGGCTCAAGGTGATGATCGACGAGGTGCTGTCGCATACCGCCGACATCCATCGGTGGTTCAAGGAAAGCCGCTCGAGCCGCACCAACCCGAAGGCCGACTGGTATGTCTGGGCCGACGCCAGGCCCGACGGCACGCCACCCAACAACTGGCTGTCGATCTTCGGCGGTTCGGCCTGGCAGTGGGACACCAGCCGCCAGCAATATTACCTGCATAATTTCCTAGCCGAGCAGCCCGATCTCAACTTCCACAGCCGCGCAGTTCAGGACGCGCTGCTCGATGTCACCCGCTTTTGGCTGGAGCGCGGCGTCGACGGTTTCCGCCTCGACACCATCAATTTCTACTTCCACAGCCAAGGCCTCGAGGACAATCCGCCGCTGCCGCCCGAACAGCGCAACGACCAGACCGCTCCTTCCGTCAACCCCTACAACTACCAGGACCATCTCTACGACAAGAGCCGCCCCGAAAACCTTGGCTTCCTCGAACGCTTCCGCGCCCTGCTCGACGAATATCCGGCGACGGCAGCGGTTGGCGAAGTCGGCGATTCGCAGCGCGGACTGGAGGTGGTGGCGGCCTATACCGCCGGCAGCAAGCGCGTGCACATGTGCTATTCATTCGACTTCCTGGCGCCCGAAAAGATCAGCGCGGCAAAGGTGCGTTCGGTGCTGGAAGCCTTTGGCGAGGTCGCCAGCGACGGCTGGTCGTGTTGGGCCTTCTCCAACCACGACGTGATGCGCACTGCCTCGCGCTGGGCGGCCGGCGAGGCCGACCAGACCGCTTATCTCAAGGTGATCTCGGCGCTGCTGATGTCGCTGCGCGGCTCGGTCTGCATCTACCAGGGCGAGGAACTCGGTCTTGGCGAAGCGGAATTGCAATTCGAGGATCTGCAGGACCCCTACGGCATCCGGTTCTGGCCGGAATTCAAGGGCCGCGACGGCTGCCGCACGCCGATGGTCTGGAATGGCGCCGACGGCAATGGCGGCTTCTCCACGGCAAAGCCCTGGCTGCCCGTGCCTGCCAAGCACCTTTCGCAGGCGGTCGATGTGCAGCAGGGCGACGACAACTCGCTGCTCGAACACTACCGGCGCTTTCTCGCTTTCCGCCGCCTGCATCCGGCGCTGGCCAAGGGCGAGATCGAGTTCATCGAAAGCCAGGGCGATACGGTCGCCTTCACGCGCCGCGAGGGCAATGAGCAGATCGTCTGCGCCTTCAATCTCGGCAGCCGACCGGCCGAAGTCAATCTCGGCGGACGCTCGCTGCAGCCCTTGCCGGGGCACGGGTTTTCGGGACAGACTGACGCCGGCTTTATCCGCCTCGGCGGCTACGGCGCCTGGTTCGGGCGTATCGACTGAATTTGCAATTCACTGGAGGGAACCCATGGCCGATGTCACGCTAAGGCAAGTGAAGAAATCATACGGCAATCTCAACATTCTCCATGGCATCGACCTCGACATAAAGTCGGGCGAGTTCATCGTCTTCGTCGGCCCTTCGGGCTGTGGCAAGTCGACCTTGCTGCGGTCGATCGCCGGGCTTGAGGAAATCACCTCCGGCGAGCTCAAGATCGACGGCGAGGTGGTGAACGACGTGCCGCCGTCGAAGCGCGGCATCGCCATGGTGTTCCAGTCCTATGCGCTCTATCCGCACATGACTGTCTACGACAACATGGCGTTCTCGATGAAGATCGGCAAGGAGAGCAAGGCCGAGATCGACAAGCGGGTGCGCCAGGCGGCGGAAATCCTGCAGCTGACCAAATATCTCGACCGCCTGCCCAAGGCGATGTCGGGCGGCCAGCGCCAGCGCGTCGCCATCGGCCGCGCCATCGTGCGCAACCCCAAGGTCTTCCTGTTCGACGAGCCGCTGTCGAACCTCGACGCGGCGCTGCGCGTCGCCACCCGCATCGAGATCGCCAAGCTCAAGGAATCGATGCCTGCTACAACGATGATCTACGTCACCCACGACCAGGTCGAGGCGATGACGCTGGCCGACCGCATCGTGGTGCTCAAGGAGGGCCATATCGAGCAGGTCGGCACGCCGATGGAACTCTACAAGAGACCCGGCAATCTGTTCGTCGCCCAGTTCATCGGCTCGCCGGCCATGAACATCCTGCCGGCGACGATCGACAAATCAGGCGACCCGACCATCGTCAGTCATGTCGGCGGGCGCAAGGCGACGGTGCCGATCGCCACGCCGGCGTCGGTGAAGGGCGCTGCGGTGAGCTTCGGCGTGCGGCCGGAAGATCTGACGATCGCCACCGGTGCGGATTATCTTTTCGAGGGAACGGTGGATTATGTCGAGCAACTCGGCGAGGTCCAACTCGTCTATGTCGACATCGGTCGCGCCGACCTGCCGCTGGTCACCAAGCTGCCAGGCAATGTCGGGGTCAAGCGCGGCGCTGCGCTGCGCTTGAATGCCGATGCCGGCGACCTGCATATTTTCGATGCCGACGGACATTCATTCACGCTCCACAAAGCGGAAGCAAAGGCAGCCTGAGAGCAGCAGCCGAACTGATGGATGTTTGGTGACCCAAAAACGAGAGCGGCGGGCAAGCCGCCACTCTTGTGCGTTCCGGTCGCTGTTAGAGCGACGTGCGTCCAAGTGGACGCACAAAGGTACGCTCCAACACTTTAAACCTGCGCATCGTGCTTTCCGAAAATCGGAACCGATTTTCGGGCCGATGCGCTAGCGGCCGAACAGGTTCCGGTCGCTGCCCTGCGGGGCGGACTTCTGTACGTCGCCCGACGAGTTGAGCAGCTTGTAGACCGGCGAGCCGGTATTGCGTACCGAAGACGTCTGCGTGTTGTCGACGTTGATGGTCGCCTGCTTGTTGATGTCGGTTCTGCCAAAGTTGTCGCTACCGGCAAAAGCGCCGCCCGCAGCAATCAAAAGCGCGGCGGCGGTAAGAACGATCTTCTTCATTTTCAAAACTCCTGGATTTTCTTGGTTCCGCCAGCCCGGCGGGCAAATGCCGCCGCCGCTGTTGGAACGAACTGTTAGTTGTTGCCGAACAGGTTACGGTCGCTGCCGTTGACGGGTTTCTCGTCAGCCGGAACCGGATTCTGCGCCGAAGCCGAATTCCGAATCGAAGCCGTGTACGAGTTGCTGTCGACCGCAGCGGCCGGCTGGTTGGCGCCGTTCGATCCAAAGTTGTCGCTGCCGGCAAAAGCGCTGCCGGAGATGGCCACAATGGCGGCGGTGGCAAGAATGAGCTTCTTCATTTCAAATACTCCTGAGTTCCTCAGATCCCGAGCGGCGGACCGCCACTTTGCTGTTTGGGACCAGCTGTTAATTGTTGCCGAAAAGGTTGCGGTCGGCGCCCTGGCCAACGGGCTGCTTTTCAGCGTGAGCCGGCGTCTGGACAGAGGCCGTATACGAGCTGTCGACCGCGACGGCCGGCTGGTTGGCGGCTTTGGACCCATAATGGTCGCTGCCGGCAAAGGCGCTGCCGGTGATGGCCAGAGCGGCGACGGCAGCAAGAGCGATCTTTTTCATTTTAGTACTCCAGTATCTTAGTCTTCAGTCCGTCTAGCGGCGTGTCTTGGGAGGATGCGCGCGTCGTTCGGACAGCCCCGATGTGGGAAGGCCATTCGGCGGATTCCAATCACGAAGTTGTTCCGTGTGGACCAAGAATCTACACCTTGAAATTGTACCAGAGGCATCTACTACCATGGTTTTATGTTTCGTTTTCAATATCTTATTCAAAATTAGCCATTCATGAATTGACGGATTGGCGGATTTGCGTTCACAGCATGCTGTACGCATTGTCAACAGAAACGAACCGTTCGGTTCGATTTTAGAAGCGGCTAATAGTCACTTTTGTAAACTGTTAACCTTCCTGGTCTCCGCCGCGGGTCGGATTCGATGTCACGGCAGCCGACAATGGCCGCCGACAAAGTGGGTTTCAGCCCTGTAGATATAAACCTGCAGGTTTCGCCGGCGGTGTCGCGCCGCATGGATACGATGTCGCTTTCATGCCGGCAGTCAGCCGGCCGGCATGATTAGATCACGCCATCTCAGGTGCCGCTTGGTGACGACGAAGCGGAGAATTGGGAAGCCGGTCAGAACCCGGCGCTGCCCCGCAACGGTGGTGGAGTTCAAGTCGCAACGGGAGACCACTGGGCCACAAGCCTGGGAAGGTGTCGCGACGAGTCCGCAAGGACACTCCAGAGCCCGGAAACCAGCCCGAGATTTTCAGACTCGACTGATCGCGGTGGGCGGTCAAGAGGTGGACGATGCACGTCCGGCCCTGTCGCCGGCGTGCAAACGGTCCTCCCTCCATCACCACCAGTTCAGTCCTTACACGAGGACAGGACATGGACGCGCGCAACGACATGCTGAGGCTCTTGCACGGCCGCAGGCAAGGCTATTCGCTCGAGCAGCCCTTCTACACCGATCCAGATTTCTTCAAGCTCGACATGGAGCTGATCTGGTATCGCGACTGGCTGTTCATCGGCCACGATTGCGAGTTGCCAAAAGCTGGCAGCTATATCACCGCCCAGATCGGCGACTATCCGGTCGTGCTGGTCCGCGACCAGCAAGGCAAGATCAATGCCTTCCACAATTCCTGCCGGCATCGCGGCAGCCGTGTCTGCAATGCCGACAAGGGCACTGCGGCGAAGCTGGTCTGCCCCTATCACCAGTGGACCTACGAGCTGGACGGCCGGCTGTTGTTTGCTCGCCAGATGGCAGACGGCTTCGACAAGAGCCAGTTCAGCCTGAAGCCGGTGGCTTGCGAAAGCGTTGCCGGCTACATCTTTATCTGCCTGGCCAACGAGCCGGCCGACTTCGCGCCGATGCGCGCCATGATCGAGCCTTACCTCCTGCCGCACCGGCTGCGCGAGGCAAAAATCGCCTTCGAATCGACCATCGTCGAGAAGGGCAACTGGAAGCTCGTCTGGGAGAACAACCGCGAGTGCTACCATTGCGCCGGCAACCATCCGGAACTCTGCAAGACATTCCCGGAAGCGCCGACCGTGACCGGCGTGCAGGGCGCCGACAGCGATCCAGAGATGCTCGCGCACTGGGCGAAATGCGAGGCGGCGGGTTTGCCGAGCAAGTTCCGCATCGATCCGGCCGGGCAGTATCGCGCCACCCGCGCGCCGCTGCTGCGCGACGCCGTCAGCTATACGATGACGGGAAGACGCGCGGTGAAGAAGAACCTTTCCGACAGCGTTTCGACCGACCGTATCGGCTCGCTGCTGCTCTATCACTATCCGACGAGTTGGAACCATATCCTCGGCGATCATGCCGTCACCTTCCGCGTGCTGCCGATTAGTGCCACGGAAACGGCCGTCACCACCAAATGGCTTGTCCACAAGGACGCGGTCGAAGGCGTCGATTACGACCTCGCCGAACTCACCCATGTCTGGACCGAGACCAACGACCAGGACCGTCGCATTGTCGAGGAAAACGCCTTCGGTATCCTGTCGAAGGCCTATGAGCCCGGCCCCTATTCGGAACTGCATGAGGGCGGCGTCATCCAGTTCGTCGAATGGTACGCCTCCTTCATCGGGCCGCGCCTTGCCGAGGCCGGGCGGCCGGCGCTGCGCAGCGTCGCCTGAACGAGGTCAAGGGGATGAATGCGATGACGGACCTTGGCCTTTACCGCCATCTCGACGAGATGGCGCCCTGGAACGACAGGCTCCAGGTGCTGGAAGTCATCGGCGTCAGCGACGAGGCGCCTGACGTGAAGACCTTCACCTTCCGCTCTGACAACCAGACCTGGTTCCGCTACAGACCGGGGCAGTTCGTGACGCTGGAACTGCCGACCACCGAGGGCCCGATGATGCGGACCTATACGCTGTCGTCCTCGCCGTCGAGGCCGTTCTCGATCGCGGTGACGGTGAAAGCGCAGGCCGGCAGCCTCGGCACCCGCTGGATGTTCGACAATCTGAAACCCGGCGTTCACGTGAAGGCCTATGGGCCGGCGGGCGACTTTTCGCTGCACAGCCATCCAGCGGCCAAGTATCTGTTCATTTCGGCCGGCTCAGGCGTGACGCCGATGATGTCGATGCTGCGCTGGCTGAACGACTGCGCGCCATGGACAGATGTCGGCTTCGTCAACTGCGCGCGAAAGCCCGAGGAGATCATCTTCCGCAAGGAGCTCGAGCTGCTCGGCAGCCGCATGCCGGGCCTGACGCTCGGCTTCATGATCGAGGAGCGGTCCAGCCGTGAGGGCTGGTTCGGCCATATGGGCCGGATCGACGCGATACGGCTGCCGCTGCTGGCCCCCGATTTTCGCGAGCGCGAAATTTTCTGCTGCGGCCCCGACCCGTTCATGCGCGCCGTGCGGCAGATGCTGGAGGCGGCCGGCTTCGACATGGCCAACTACCATCAGGAGAGCTTTGCGGCCCCGGCGGTGGAGGAAATTCCGGCCCCGTTCGGTTCGCCGGCAGAGGGTGGGCCGGCAAAAGGTGGGCCAGCAGAGGGCGGGCTCGAGGTACCTGCCGAGGCCGCAACGCCGATCCGCTTTTCGCTTTCGGATATTGATGCCGAATGCGTTGCCGGCCAGACCGTGCTGCAGACGGCGCGCGCTTCGGGCGTACGCATCCCCGCAGCCTGCGAGTTCGGCCTGTGCGGAACCTGCAAGGTGAAAAAGGTCTCGGGCACGGTCGAGATGAGCCACAATGGCGGCATCCTCGATCACGAGATCGACGACGGCTTCATCCTTGCCTGCTGTTCGAAGCCGCTGACGGCGATCGAGATCGACGCCTGACCGGCGGGGGCTTAAAGCGCGGTTCGGCTGAATGGATATGCGACGCGCTTTAAGTTATTGTTTTGATGCATGTCGTCATCGCAAAACCGCTGCACACTTTTGCGTGACATGCATTAAACCCCGTAGCGTTCGGTGCGGATGAGGCTTGCCGGCACACCGGCATCGATCAGCGCCTGGGCGGCGGCCGACACGAACGCATTCGAGCCGCAGACAAAGGCGAACCTTGGCGGCGCGGGCAGCCGCGGCATCGATTGCTCCATCATCGCGGCATCGACCCGCCGCGAATAGTCTGACGGGCGCCGGGCGGCCTCGCGGGTCAGCGCCAACACCAGATCGAAGCCGTCCCGGCGATCGTGGAAGTCGATCAGCTCGTCGCGAAAGATCACCTCGTCCCATACCCGTGCGGAAAATACCAATGCCACGGGCACCGCCGATCTGCGCGCGGCGCGATGGCGGATCATCGCCATCAGCGGTACCACGCCAGACCCGCCGCCGACTAGCAGAAGCGGGCCGCCGTCGCTGTCGGACCAGACGAAGTGGCCACCGAGCGGTCCGCGCAACTCGACCTCGTCGCCAACCGCCGCGATATCGTGGAAGAAGGGCGAGATCTCGCCATCATCGAGCCTTTCGATCGCCAGCTCGATCGTCTCGCCGGCTTCCGGCGCCGAGGCGATTGAGTAGGAGCGGCGCGCCTGATAGCCGTCCGGCGCCGTCAGCCTGACATCGACATGCTGCCCGGCACGATAGGCGAAGGGCCGCGACGGCTGGAGGAAAAAGCTGGTGACGCGCGGCGTGCGCTTTTCGATGCGGGCGATGGTCACCGGCTGCCAGGGCGACTGCGCCGCCGGCGCGTCGCTCATGGATCGCCCGTATAGCGCTGCTCGCGCCACGGGTCGCCATAGATGTGATAGCCGCGCAGCTCCCAGAAGCCGGGCTCGTCGCGCTCGGTGAACTGCAGGCCGTTCAGCCATTTGGCCGACTTCCAGAAATAGAGATGCGGAACCAGCAGCCGCGCCGGGCCGCCATGGTCCGGCGTGATCGGCTTGCCTTCGTAAAGCAGCGCAACCATCGCCTTGCCGGCAGTGAGATCCTGCGTCGGCACATTGGTTGTATAGCCGTCGAAGGACAGCGCCAGCGTGAAGGCCGTCGGTGGCTCGATACCGGCATCCGCCAGAATATCGTCGACCAGCACGCCTTGCCACGCCGTGTCGAACTTGGTCCACGCGGTGACACAATGGATGTCGCGGGTCATCTTGGTCAAAGGCAGCGCGTTGAACTCTGTCCAGTTCCACGTCTTGATCGGCCGCGGTCCGTGCTTGAGCGTGAACGACCAGTCCTCGGTGCGCACAGGCGGCGTCGGCCCGGCCGACAGCACCGGAAACCCTTGCTCGAGATACTGCCCCGGCGGGATACGCGCATCCGCATCCGTCGGGGGCTTTCGTCCTGAAGAGAAGCCGCGGGTGACCATCGAGACAATCCGTTACAATCCGTTTGCATCAGGCCGCCTGTCGGCCTTCACCCAATGTTGTCAAAGATACTCTGGCGGGCAACCAGATTCTTGGCTTATGCGCCGTCTGTTCGCCTGAGATAACCGGCGGCGATCTCGCGCATCCGTTTGGCGTCGAAGCTTGGTCCATGGCCGCCATGGCCGATGCTGACAGGCAGATCGAGCAGCCGCTGCATGGTTCGGCGATAGGCTGATCGGTCGCAATCCGGCAGGTCGTGGATCAGCAAGGCGTCGTAGATGACGTCGCCGGCGAACAACAGGCCGTCGGCCTCATCGAACAGCGCGATCGAATCCGGCGAATGGCCGGGCAGATGCAGCACCCGGAATTCCCGGTCGCCAAGGTCGACCAGATCGCCCTCGTCAAGCGTCCGCGTCAGCGGGGCCGGCTGGATTCTGTATTCGGCCGCTCTCCAGCCCGGTGCCGGCAGCTTCGAGACGGCGCCGTCGAGATCATGAAACATGTGGGCGTAGGTGACGGCGTTATCCATGCTGTCGAATTGCGCAGCACTCATCCTCGGCCCGGCTCGCAGCGGGAATTCGTGCAGCGAGCCGACATGGTCGAGGTGGATATGGGTGGCGACGACGAGCAGCGGCTTGCCATCAGGCGTGTCGATCTCCGGCGCCAGCGGGCAAATCCCCATGCCGGTGTCGACAAGCAGGTCGACGTCGCGGCCGCGCAGATGCCAGATGTTGGCGCGCACGAAATCATGCACGAACGGCTCGGTCAGCATCGTCGTATCGGCGTCGATGACGGTCTTGCTGAACCAGTCACGCATCACGAAGATTCCGGCATCAGAAGCGAGCCGGCTCAGACGAACGGCTTTCCGACCTTGTACTTTTCGGGAACCAGCCGCTTCAGATAGGCCATTCCTGCGTCGGAGAGCTGGTTGGCATCCGGCAGCATGAAATCGTCGGGCATGTGACGGGTCTTGCCGGCAACGTTTTTCAGCGGCACCTTGTTCAGCACGGTTTTCTCGCCGTCATATTGCAGTGCCACCGAGCCGCCGCCCTGTTCGGCGACAGCGACCGCAAAGACGCCGGCATCGAAGGCTTCCTGCGCATCCACGGCGTTGATGGCGCCGACATAGCCGCGCGGCATGTAGCCGAGCGCATCGACGCGTGCCCGCTTGCCCGGCAATCCTTCGGCCAGCGCGCGCTCGAGGGCGGCCGGCAGGTCGCTGCCCGACAGCTTGACGTTGCCATGCGCATCGCGCTCCAGTTTGTCCGGCGGGACAAGACTTTCGACCAGCGCCTTGCCGTCGGCTGTGCTGACGCCTTCGGAGACTGCGACGATGCAGCGCTTGTGGCGATCGAGCGTGGCGCGCACGTCGTCGATAAATGCTGAAGCCGAGAACGGTCGCTCCGGCACATAAACGAGGTGCGGGCCGCTGTCGGGATCAAGCTGCCATGCGGCGGCGGCGGCGGTGAGGAAACCGGCATGCCGGCCCATGACGATGCCGACATAGATGCCGGGCAGAGCACGGAAATCGAGGTCGACCGAGAGAAAGGCGCCGGCGACGAACTCGGCTGCCGAAATGAAGCCGGGCGTGTGGTCGTTCTCCTCGAGATCGTTGTCGATGGTTTTCGGCGCATGGACGAATGCCATCTTGCCGCCGGCGGCGTCGGTCAGGATCTGCTGCGTGCCCGACGTGTCGTTGCCGCCGATATAGATGAAGGCGTCGGCGCCGGCCTTCTTCAGGCCGTTGAGGATGATCTCGCAATAGGCGTCATCCGGCTTGTCGCGGGTCGAGCCAAGCGCGGCGCTCGGCGTTGCCGCAATCAGCCGCAGCCGATCATCCGGAATGGCCGAGAGATCGACATAGTTGCCGTCACGAACGCCGCGCACGCCATGGATGGAGCCCAGGACCTTGGCGCCGGGATGCCGCTTGCGGATCTCGAGTGTGGCGCCCACCACCGTCTGGTTGATGACGGCGGTCGGGCCGCCGCCTTGCGCGATGACAAAAGTTCCGGACATGCTTCACGTCTCCCGAGCAGTGGCTTTGCAGGGCACATTCGCCTGTCTTGCGAGATCGCGCAACGGGAGAGTCGAGCGGCCGCGCCAGCAGCCTCGAGTCCAGACGATGACCGGGAGGGTCAGACGACGACGACCGGGTTCTTCCTCGAGACGCGGCTGTAGAGGTCGATGATATCCTGGTTGATCAGGCGAACGCAGCCCGACGACATCGCCTGGCCGATGCTCCACCATTCGGGCGACCCGTGGATGCGGTAGCCGGTGTCCTGGCCGTTCTGGTAGATGTACAGCGCACGCGCGCCGAGCGGGTTGTCGAGGCCGCCGGGCTGCCCGGCCTGCCATTTCACCAGTTCCGGCTTGCGGGCGATCATCTCGGCCGGCGGCCTCCAGGTCGGCCATTCCTTGCCGTACTGGATGTTGGCGCGGCCGGACCAGCGAAAGCCTTCCTTGCCGATGCCGACGCCGTAACGGATCGCGTCACCGCCGGGCTGCACCAGGTAGAGCAGCCGCTCCTGCGAATGGACGACGATGGTGCCGGGCTGCTCGCCGGTCGGGTCGACGACGATCTGGCGGCGGAACTCCGGCTTGACCTTGAGGTAGGGCACTTCCGGCAGCGTGAAGCCGCCGTCGGTGACGGAGGCATACATCACACCAGGGCTGGTGATGTTCTTGTCGACGCTGATGCTCGGGCGGACAGGGGTGATCGCGCCGGTGGTGACGGCGTCGAGTTGCAGCGCCGACAGGTCGAGCGTCTGGCTGCAGCCGGCGACGCCGAGCAGCGCCAGCGCACTGGCGCCGGACAACACTGCGCGGCGGGAAAGCTGGATTTCGGAAATTTCGATTTCGTCGCCATTGTGCGGCGGCGTCAGACCTTGCGGCAACTCACGCATCTACCCAAACCCTACGCTGTCGGCGGGAAACACGGTCCGGCCGGATAGAGTGCATTTTCACCAATCATGGTTGAAAAAGCGTGAAGAACCGTTGCCGATGTTAACCTAGGGGCATTTTCGATTTTTGCCCTTTACATCTTCGCGAGCCCAAGGATTTATCCTCTTCTTTGAGCTCAAGGAGACGAGCATGTCCTTCGAAAACTGGGCTGCCTTTGCCGCCGCCTCGACGATCCTTCTTGTGATTCCCGGCCCGACTATCCTTCTGGTCGTGTCCTATGCGCTCGGCCAGGGCTGGCGCACCGCGCTGCCGATGGCGGTTGGCGTGGCGTTTGGCGATTTTACCGCGATGACGCTGTCGATGCTTGGCATCGGCGCGCTGCTGGCGGCGTCGGCCACCGTGTTCACGGTGCTGAAGGTGGTCGGCGCCGGCTATCTGATCTATCTCGGCATAAAGCTGTTTCGCGCCGGTGGCACGCTCAAGGCCGAGCCGCGCCTGGATGCGGTGTCCTCGGCCAAGATGACGGCGCATGCCTGGCTGGTCACCGCGCTCAATCCGAAAAGCATCACCTTCTTCGTCGCCTTCCTGCCGCAGTTCCTCGACCGGCATGCCGATTTCTGGACGCAGATGCTGATCTTCGAGACGACTTTCCTGGCGCTCGCCTTCGCCAATGCCTTCGGTTACGCGCTGATCGCCGCAAGGGCACGCAACGTCGTTCGCAACCCGAAGGCGATCCGCATCTTCAACCGCACCGGCGGCACGCTGCTGGTCGGCGCCGGTATCGCCACAGTGGCGATGCGCTCGGGCAATTGAGGACATGACGTGGCAGCCAGGGACGCATTCGGGCTGACGTTTTCGGGCGCGACTGAGGCCGGGTTCTCGTCTTACAGCCAGGCCGTGCGCGAACTGCAATGCTTCATCGGCGATCCGGTCGGCTCGGTCGATCGCGCCATCGCCGAGGATCCCGGCTTCGTCATGGCGCATGTGTTCAAGGGCTATCTCTTCGGCCTCGCCACCGAGCGCGAGGCGGCAGCCGTGGCCAGGACATGCCACGAGGCGGCACTGCCGCTTGCCGCCACGCCGCGCGAGCAGGCGCATGTCGCAGCACTTGGCCATCTTGCCGCAGGATGCTGGCATGAAGCCGCTCGTCTGCTCGAGAATATCGCCATCGAGTTTCCGCTCGATGCGCTGGCGCTGCAGACCGGGCACCAGATCGATTTCTTCACCGGCAATGCCCGCATGCTGCGCGACCGCATCGGCCGCGCGCTGCCGTCGTGGCAAAGCGGCATGCCGGGCTACCACGCCGTACTCGGCATGCAGGCGTTCGGACTGGAGGAAATGGGCGACTATGCGCGCGCCGAAAAGCTTGGCCGCATGGCAGTCGACATCGAGCCGCGCGACGGCTGGGCGCAGCACGCCGTCGCCCATGTCATGGAAATGCAGAGCCGGCAAAGGGACGGCATCGCTTGGATGCGCGCCAACCCCGACGCGTGGACGCGTGAAAGCTTCCTGAAAGTGCATAATTGGTGGCATCTGGCGCTGTTCCACTATGATCTCGGCGAGACCGACGAGGTGTTGGCGCTCCATGACGGCCCGATCTACGGCGAGCGCTCGACGCTGGCGCTCAACATGGTCGACGCCTCGGCGATCCTGTGGCGGCTGCATCTCGGCGGCGTCGATGTCGGCGGCCGCTGGGCGGCGCTCGCCGCCAACTGGGCGAAGGCCAGCGCCGGCAACTATGCCTTCAACGATGCCCACGCAATGATGGCCCTCGTCGGCGCCGGCCAAGAGACGCCGGCTCGCACCTTGCTCGAAACACAGCGCGAGGCCATGCACGCCAACGACGACAACGCCGCCTTTACCCGGGATGTCGGCCATCCCCTGACGCTCGCCATCAAGGCGTTCGGCGACGGCAATTTTGCCGAGACGGTCCGCCTGATCCGACCCATCCGGGCGATCGCCCACCGCTTCGGCGGCAGTCATGCGCAACGCGACGTCATCGACCTGACGCTGATCGAGGCGGCGCTGCGGTCGGGCGACCGTGCGTTGGCAAGGGCACTTGCCGCGGAACGCGCGCTGGCGCGGCCCGCCAGCCCGCTGTCGGCGCTGCTTTCGCGGCGCGCTGCCGATTTGTCGGAGAATTGACCGGAGGCGGATCTTGTCTTAAAAACGCCAAGTCAGATTTTTTCGAGATCCGAAAAAATTAATGGCAATGGGAGGACACCATGTATCTCGGCCTCGATCTGGGCACGTCGGGCGTCAAGGCGCTGTTGATCGATGCCGGGCAGAGCATCATCGGCTCCGGCCACGCGTCACTCGACGTGTCGCGGCCGCACCCCGGCTGGTCGGAGCAGAACCCCGCCGAGTGGATCCGCGCCTGCGAGGGAGCGATCGTCGAGCTCAAGGTTTCTCATCCAGAACAGCTCGCCGCCGTCAAAGGAATCGGCCTCTCCGGCCAGATGCATGGCGCTACATTGCTCGATGCCGGCGACCAGGTGCTGCGCCCCTGCATCCTGTGGAACGACACGCGCAGCCATGCCGAGGCCGCCAAGCTCGACGCCGACCCGCGCTTTCGCAAGCTGACCGGCAACATCGTGTTTCCCGGTTTCACCGCGCCAAAGCTGGTCTGGGTGAGAAACAATGAGCCGGATATTTTCGCCAAGGTGACAAAGGTCTTGCTGCCAAAGGATTTTCTGCGGCTCTGGCTCACCGGCGAGCATATTTCGGAGATGTCGGACTCGGCCGGCACGTCCTGGCTCGATGTCGGCAAGCGAGGCTGGTCATCCGACTTGCTTTCCGCCACGTCGCTCGATGAGAAGCAGATGCCGTCACTGGTCGAAGGCACTGAGAAGGCCGGCGCCCTGCGCAGCGAACTGGCCTCGAAATGGGGGATGCAGGCGGGCATCCCGATCGCCGGCGGCGCCGGCGACAATGCGGCGTCGGCCTGCGGCATGGGCACGGTCGCCGCCGGCCAGGCCTTTGTCTCGCTTGGCACGTCAGGCGTGCTGTTTGCCGCCAATGCGTCCTATCTGCCCAACCCGGAAAGCGCGGTGCACACATTCTGCCACGCGCTGCCCGACACCTGGCACCAGATGGGCGTCATCCTGTCGGCAACCGATTCGCTCAACTGGCTGTCCGAGATTTCAGGCAAAGGCGCCGGCGAGCTGACCGCCGAGCTCGGCGATACGCTGAAGGCGCCGACCGGCGTGTCCTTCCTGCCCTATCTCTCGGGCGAGCGCACCCCGCACAATGATTCGGCCATTCGCGGCTCGTTTACCGGGCTTGCGCATGAATCGAGCCGCGCCGTGTTGACCCAGGCCGTGCTGGAGGGCGTGGCTTTCGCCTTCCGCGACAGTCTCGAAGCCCTGGCCAAGGCCGGCACGACGCTGACGCGGGTGACGGCGATCGGCGGCGGCTCGCGCTCGCACTACTGGCTAAAGGCAATCGCCACCGCGCTCGGCCTGCCCGTCGACATTCCCGCCGACGGCGATTTCGGCGCCGCCTTCGGTGCAGCGAGGCTTGGCCTGATCGCGGCGACGGGCGCCGATCCGCTCAGAGTGTGCACGGCGCCGGCCACCGATGCCACAATCGAACCGGTCGCCGCGCTAAGCAACGCCTATGCGGATGCCTATCAGCGCTACCGCTTGCTTTACCCAGCTATAAAGGCGGCCACGGCGTGAGTGGTTTCACACCCCCGCCGCGGCCCGAGTCACTGTGCCGGGACCTTGTCGAGAAAGCCGGTGACGCTTTTCAGGCGGCCATTCTCGACGACGCCGATGTCGGTGCCTTCGATGACGGAATCGGTGCCTTCCGGCCCGAGATTCCACGAGAAGCGGATCGTGTCACCAAACCCGTCCGGCTTGCCCTTCAGCGAGAACCGGAAGCCGGCAAAACGTTTTTGGACACCATCGATCAGTGCGGCGAGGCCATTGTGGCCGTCTCCCTGCATGATCGGATCGCGGTAGCTGACGTCATCGGTGAAGGCCGCCTTGAGCAAGGCTTGCCGGCGCGCGGCGTCGCTCTCGTTCCAGGCGGCGATGTAGTTTTCGGCGATCGTGTTGAGGTCGGTCATGGTCTGTCTCCGTTGTTGATTGGCTTTGACATGACCTTTTTCATCCAGCGCCAGCGCGAAACCAATTACGCCTGAGGTAATCAGGACCGAACCCTGCGAGAGGACAGACAGACATGACCAGCGGCTTTTTCGGCGACATCCAGAAGATCAAATACGAGGGGCCGGATTCGACCAATCCGCTGGCCTACCGGTTCTACAATCCCGATGAAATTGTCGCCGGCAAGCGGCTGGAAGACCATTTGCGCTTTGCCGTCGCCTACTGGCATTCCTTCGCCTGGCCAGGCGGCGATCCGTTCGGCGGCCAGACCTTCGAGCGGCCGTGGTTCGCCGAGGCCGGTGGCACCGACACGATGGAACTGGCCAGGCTCAAGGCCGATGTCGCCTTCGACATGTTTTCGCTGCTGGGTGTTGCCTATTTCTGCTTCCACGATGCCGATGTGCGGCCGGAGGGAAAAGATTTTTCTGAAAGTGCCGCGCGGCTCGATGAGATATCAGACTATTTTGCGGCGAAGATGAAGAAGACCGGGGTCAAGCTGCTTTGGGGCACGGCCAACCTGTTCTCCAATCGCCGCTTCATGGCGGGAGCCGCCACCAATCCCGACCCGGACGTCTTTGCCTATGCGGCAGCGACGGTCAAACACTGCATCGACGTCACCAAGCGGCTGAAGGGCGAGAATTATGTGCTGTGGGGCGGCCGCGAGGGCTATGAGACGCTGCTCAACACCGACCTTGCCCGCGAACAGGAACAGGCCGGCCGCTTCCTCAACCTGGTCGTAGACTATAAGCACCGGATCGGCTTCAAGGGCACCATCCTGATCGAGCCGAAGCCGCAGGAACCGACCAAGCACCAGTACGACTATGATGTCGCCACGGTCTACGGCTTCCTGAAGCGCTTCGGGCTGGAGAAGGAGGTCAAACTCAACATCGAGCAGGGCCATGCGATCCTGGCCGGCCATTCTTTCGAGCATGAACTGGC
Organism: Mesorhizobium sp. WSM4816; assembly: GCF_055811535.1. NCBI lineage: Bacteria > Pseudomonadati > Pseudomonadota > Alphaproteobacteria > Hyphomicrobiales > Phyllobacteriaceae > Mesorhizobium > Mesorhizobium sp. WSM4816. The sequence goes on from NZ_JBVVQR010000003.1 coordinate 109,825, forward strand.
GCTGGCCAATGCGCTCGGCATTTTCGGCTCGATCGACATGAACCGCAACGACTACCAGTCGGGCTGGGACACCGACCAGTTCCCCAACAATGTGCCGGAGATGGCATTGGCCTATTATCAGGTCCTGCAGGCCGGTGGCTTCAAGACCGGCGGCACCAATTTCGACGCCAAGCTTCGGCGACAGTCGCTCGATCCGCAGGATCTGCTGATTGGCCATATCGGCGGCATGGATTGCTGCGCACGCGGCCTCAAGGCCGCTGCTAAAATGGTGGAGGACAAGGCGCTGTCGGCCCCGCTGGCCGAGCGCTATGCCGGCTGGAATTCGGCCGAGGCCAAGGCGATGCTTGCCGGCAAGCGCACGCTGGAGGAGATCACCGAGCGCGTCGTCAAGAAGAGGATCGAGCCGCAGCCGAGATCCGGCCGCCAGGAACTGCTTGAGAATATCGTCAACCGGTACGTCTGAGGTGCCGCACCGGCGGGTCTGTTGACCGACCCGCCGGCCCGGAACAGCTTTGCGCGAGGGCGGAACCGACGACAAGGTTTTGCCTCGCACCGCCCCTCAATCGCCTCGCTCTTGCCTTCAAACAGCCGTCACGAATCTCGTATATGTGGTTCGTGGCGGGAACAGAAAGAAGGAGGCGAACCGATATGCAGCACGAACGCGAAATCGACGCCCTGCTCTCATCTGGCGAGGGATCGATCATCGACCGGCTGATGGCGCTGCCGCATCCGAAGGATGGCGCGCGCGGTGCAAACGAATGGGACCGCGCGGTCGCCAGCCGCTTCGAGACCCACCTTGCGAGACAGATGCGCTCGCAGATCGACGGCAAAAGCGACCGCCAGGACGCTGCCTGATCCACCTTTGTCTATGCATGCCGTTACCCCAAAACCGCTACGCACTTTTGGGCGACATGCATTATCCCCGGCGCAGCCTGACCGGCGCTTCGCCGAAAGCTCTTGAGAACGCCCTGGAAAATGCCGCGGCGGACGAGAACCCCGTTCGCCCGGCAATATCGGCCATGGCCACGCGCGTGTCGACCACCAGCCGGCGCGCTGCACCCAGCCGCAGCCTGAGATAATAGGCGCCCGGCGTCTCGCCGATCGACTTGCGAAAGATGCTTTCCAGCGTACGTGCCGTCACCCCGGCACGCTTTGCCACCGCGGCGATGGTCAAGGGCTGGTCGACGTGGGTTTCCATCAGCCGGATGGCTTGCGCAAGCCGCGGATCGTAGCCGTCGAGGCGGCCGAGCGAGACCAAAGGCTGCGCGTCGGTCGCGGCGCGTGCCTGGTCGTAGATGAAGACGCTTGCCACATCGAGCGCGACCGCCATGCCGAGCCGCGTGCGGATCAGATGCAGCATCAGGTCGAAGGTTGGCGAAGCGCCACCGGAGGTGAAGACCGGCCCATCGATGACATAGCGGTCGGGGCGAACGTCGACCTCGGGAAAGGCCGAGGAGAAATCCTCCATGTCCTCCCAATGGGTGGTGGCGCTGCGCCCTTCCAGCAGACCGGCGCGGGCGACCAGCCAGGTACCGGCTTCGACGCCGCCGCAGGCGCGTGCGGCGCGCCCCGCTCGGCGCAGGCCGGCAAGGAGGGCCGACGTGGCATAGTTCTGCGTGCCGAAACCGGCGACGACGACAAGCACATCCGTCGTATCCGCCGCATCGAAGCGGCCGCTGACCGCAACCGGCAGGCCGCATGTGGTGACTGGCGCTTCGCCGGTCACCGAAACCAGCCTGAAGTCGAACAGCGTCTCGCCGGCAATACGGTTGGCGGCGCGCAGCGGATCGACGGCCGAGGCCACGCACATGATCGACGACCCGGAAAACACCAGCAGCGTCACCTTGAGCGGCAACCGTTCGGCGCGAAAGATCGACGACTTTTCGTTCTTCATCATACGCACTTCGTAAAATGCAAAACAGTTTCCGGCAAGTCAGGCATTGTTGCCATCTGTTCGATTGGGCCCATGTTTGATCGGGACCATCTGTGCTGATTGGGAGAAAAGTCGATGCCGCTTGCGATGAACCGTGAGGTCTTCATTACCTGTGCCATAACCGGGTCCGGCAGCTCGCAAGACCGCAGCCCGCATGTGCCGCGCTCGCCCAAGCAGATCGCCGATTCGGCCATCGACGCGGCAAAGGCGGGTGCGGCGATCGTCCACTGCCATGTGCGCGACCCCGAAACCGGCAGGCCGCGCCGCGACGTGCAGCTTTATCGCGAAGTGACCGAGCGCATCCGTGCGGCAGACGTCGACGTGGTGCTGAACCTGACCGCCGGCATGGGCGGCGACATGGTGTTCGGCTCGCCGGAAAACCCGCTGCCGCTGAACGAGAAAGCCACCGATATGGGCGGTGCCACCAACCGCGTGGAACATGTGCGCCAGTGCCTGCCGGAGATATGCACGCTCGACTGCGGCACCATGAATTTCGCCGAGGCCGACTATGTCATGACCAACACGCCAGGCATGCTGCGCGCCATGGGCGGCATGATGACGGCGCTTGGCGTCAAGCCGGAGATCGAGGCCTTCGACACCGGCCATCTGTGGTTTGCCAAGCAATTGGTCGAGGAAAAGGTGCTGGACCCGGATGCTCTCGTGCAATTGTGCATGGGCGTGCCATGGGGCGCGCCGGACGATCTCAACACTTTTATGGCGATGGTCAACAATGTGCCGTCAGGTTGGACCTGGTCGGCGTTCTCCATCGGCCGCAACCAGATGGCCTATGCCGCCGCCGCGGTGCTGGCCGGCGGCAATGTCCGCGTCGGGCTCGAGGACAATCTCTGGCTCGACAAGGGCGTGCTGGCAACCAATGCGCAGCTGGTCGAGCGGGCGGTCAGCATCGTGTCGAACATGGGCGCAAGGGTCATCGGCCCCGATGAAGTGCGCAAGAAGCTCAATTTGACAAAGCGCGCGCCGCTTTGAACAAGCAATCGGTAGGGAGGAGCCGCCGATGAAGACCGTGAAATTCACCGCAATGAAGGATGGCGACCGCGACGATTACGCGTTCCTCACCGAGCACGAGATCGACTATGCGGCGAAGACCGGCGAACGGCTGCTTGACGCGCTTGTCCAACTCGACGAAGGCCTGTCCGGCTACAAGATCACCCGGCTCGGCCATTCGCTGCAGGCGGCGACGCGCGCATGGCGCGACGGCGCCGACACCGACTGGATCGTCTGCGCCCTGCTGCACGACATCGGCGACGTCTACGCACCGTACAATCACGACGAATATGCAGCTTCGGTCCTAAAACCTTTCGTGCGCGAGCAGTGCACCTGGGTTGTGGAAAAGCACGGCGACTTCCAGCGCCTCTATTACGCCCACCATCTCGCCGGCAATCCGCATGCGCGCGCCCGTTTCGCCGGCCACCTTTATTTCGACGATTGCGACCAGTTCTGTGAGCGCTGGGACCAGTCGAGCTTCGACCCCGACTACGAGACGTTGCCGATCGACTTCTTCCGGCCCTTCGTGCTCGAGGTGTTTGCGCGCAGGGCCTATGACCCCACCGTGATCCGCGCCGGCGAGCGCGTGCCTCTCATCGACCTGGAAAAAGCCAGGACAAGAACCGGAGCCTCCGCATGAGCATCATCACCAAGGCAGCTGCAATCGGCGGCGGCGTCATCGGCGCCGGCTGGGTGGCGCGACTGCTCTTGAACGGCATCGACGTGTCGATTTTCGATCCCGACCCCGAAGCCGCGCGCAAGGTCGGCGAAGTGATGAAAGGCGCGCGCCGCGCCTACAAGCAGATGCTGCCCGACGGCCTGCCAAAAGAAGGCAAATTGACCTTTGCCAAGACCATTGCCGACGCCGTCGCCGATGCCGATTTCATCCAGGAAAGCGTGCCGGAACGGCTCGACCTGAAACACCGCGTGCTGGCCGAGATCGACCTCTATGCGCCGGCCAATGCCATCGTCGGCTCCTCGACTTCCGGTATCAAGCCGACCGACATGCAGGTGGCGATGAAGAAGCATCCGGAGCGGCTGGTCGTCGGCCATCCGTTCAACCCGGTCTATTTGCTTCCGCTGGTCGAGATCGTCGGCGGCGAGCAGACCTTTCCCGAGGCGATCGAGGTCGCCAAGGAGATGTACGCCTCGATCGGCATGAAACCGGTGGTGATCCGCAAGGAGATCGAGGCGTTCGTCGGCGACCGCCTGCTGGAGGCGGCATGGCGCGAGGCGCTGTGGCTGATCAAGGACGGCATCTGCACGGTCGAGGAACTCGACGACATCATGCGCTATGGCTTCGGCCTGCGCTGGGCGCAGATGGGCATGTTCCAGGTCTACCGCGTCGCCGGCGGCGAGGCCGGCATGCGCCATTTCATGGCGCAGTTCGGGCCGTGCCTGAAATGGCCGTGGACCAAGCTGATGGATGTGCCGGAGTTCAACGACGAACTGGTCGACCTGATCGCCACGCAGTCGGACGATCAGGCGGATGGCCTGTCGATCCGCGAGCTTGAAAAGATCCGCGACGACAATCTGGTCGCCATCATGGATGCGCTGTCGAAGCAGAACAAAGGCAAGGGCTGGGGCGCCGGCGCCTTGCACAAGGACTATACCAAGCAGCTCGCCAAGCTTGCGGCGAAGAAGCCCACCGCTTCCAAAGCGGCCGAGAAGGCCAAGGCCGAAAAGCCGAAGAAAAAGAAGAAAGGCTGAGACCATGGATTTTGGCCTCTCCGAGGAACAGAAACTGATCGTCGAGACGACGCGCGCCTTCGTCGAGAACGAGCTTTACCCGCATGAGCGCGAGGTGGAACGCACCGGCGTGCTGCGCCGCGAGCTGATCGATGAGATCAAGGCCAAGGCGATCGAAGCCGGGCTCTATGCCGCCAACATGCCTGCGGAGGTCGGTGGCGCCGGCCTCGATACGGTGACCTGGCTGCTTTACGAGAAGGAGCTCGGCCGCGCCAATTACGCACTGCACTGGACCTGCGTGGCGCGGCCATCCAACATCCTCTTGGCCGGCACGCCGGAGCAGCGCGAAAAGTATCTTTATCCCTGCATTCGCGGCGAGAAGTGGGATTGCCTGGCGATGACCGAGCCGGGTGCCGGCTCCGATCTGCGCGGCATGAAGGCAACCGCAGTGCAGGACGGCGACGACTGGGTGCTGAACGGCACCAAGCACTTCATCAGCCATGCCGATCTTGCCGATTTCGCCATCGTCTTCATGGCTTCGGGCGAAGAGGAGACGCCGCGTGGAAAACGCAAGAAGATCACCGCCTTCTTCGTCGACAAGGGCACCAAGGGTTTTACGGTGCGTGACGGCTACCGCAACGTCTCGCACCGCGGCTACACCAACGCCATCCTCGAATTCGACGATTGCCGGCTGCCCGGAGCCCAGGTTCTGGGCGAGGTCCATAAGGGTTTCGACGTCGCCAATTCGTGGCTTGGCGCAACCCGCCTGCAGGTCGGCGCGACCTGTCTCGGCCGGGCCGAGCGGGCACTTGGCCACGCCATCGAATACGCCGCGCAGCGACAGCAGTTCGGCCAGCAGATCGGCAAGTTCCAGGGCGTTTCATTCAAGCTTGCCGATATGGCGACCGAACTGAAAGCGGCCGACCTGATGGTGTTCGAAGCCGGCTGGAAGTACGATCAGGGCACCGTCACCGATCAGGACATGGCCATGGCCAAGCTGAAGGCCACCGAAATGCTTGCCTTCGTCGCCGACGAGGCGATCCAGATCCATGGCGGCATGGGGCTGATGGATGATCTGCCGCTGGAGCGCATCTGGCGCGACGCCCGCGTCGAGCGCATCTGGGAAGGCACGTCGGAAATCCAGCGCCACATCATTTCACGGGCGCTGCTGCGCCCGTTCGGGGGCTGATAAATGCACAAACTTGAGCGCCTCTTGCGCCCGCGAACGATCGCCGTGTTCGGCGGCGCGCAGGCCGCCGCCGTCGTCGCGCAGTCGATCAAGATGGGCTTTGCCGGCGAGATCTGGCCGGTGCACCCGACCAAGGATGAAGTCGCCGGCCGCAAGGCCTACCGCTCGGTGGCCGACCTGCCCGGCGCGCCCGACGCCGCCTTTGTCGGCGTCAACCGGCATTTGACCATCGAGGTGGTCAAGGCGCTGGCCGAGCGCGGTGCCGGCGGCGCCGTCTGCTTTGCCGCCGGCTTTCTCGAGACCGAGGCTTATGACGAGCATGGCGAGCGATTGCAGGCGGAACTGGTCGCTGCGGCGGGCCAGATGCCGATCATCGGGCCGAACTGCTACGGCCTGATCAATTATGCCGACGGCGCGCTTTTATGGCCCGACCAGCATGGCGGCATCAGGCTGGCCGAGGGCGGCCGCGGCGTCGCCATCATCACCCAGTCGTCGAACATCGCCATCAACATGACGATGCAGAAGCGCGGCCTGCCGATCGCCTTTCTGATGACCGCCGGCAACCAGGCACAGACCGGCCTTTCGGAAATGGCGCTCGGCCTGATCGAGGACGATCGGGTCACTTCGCTCGGCCTGCATATCGAGGCGTTCGATTCGGTAGCCGGCTTCGAAAGGCTGGCCGCGCGGGCGCGAGAGCTGAAGAAACCGATCATCGCCATGAAGGTTGGCCGCTCCGAGCAGGCGCGGCTAGCAACGGTGTCGCATACCGCGTCGCTAGCAGGCTCGGACGCTGCCTCGGGCGCCTTCCTGAAGCGGCTCGGCATCGCCCGCGTCGATTCCATCCCTGCCTTCATCGAGGCGCTCAAGCTGCTGCACGTCACCGGCCCCCTGCCCGGCTACCGGCTGTCGTCGATGAGCTGTTCGGGCGGCGAAGCGTCTGTCATGGCCGACAGCGCCGAAGGCCGCTGGGTCAATTTCCCGGCGCTGACCGACACCCACCGCGCCCACGTCAAATCGACGCTCGGGCCGCTGGTTGCGGTGGCCAACCCGCTCGACTACCACACCTTCATCTGGAACAACGAGCCGGCGATGACCGCCACCTTCACCGCCATGGTGTCGGGCGGCTTCGACCTCAACATGCTGGTGCTCGATTTCCCGCGCCCCGACCGCTGCTCCGACACCGACTGGTGGACGACGCTGCGCGCCTTCGAATCGGCGCTGAAGACCAACAAGGCGCAGGGCGCAATCGTCTCCTCGCTGCCGGAGAACCTGCCCGAGGAATACACCGCCGGCCTGATGGGACGCGGCATGGTGCCGTTGTTCGGCATTTCCGAAGCCATGGACGCCGCCCAGGCGGCCGCCTTCATCGGCTGGGCCTGGCGCGAGCCGCAGGCGCAGCCGATCGACACCTCCGCTTCCGGGGCGCCGGCCGGCGACCATGTCACGCCTGATGAGGCCGAGGCGAAAGCGCGGCTGATCGAGGCCGGGCTCCCCGTGCCGAGGGGTGAACGCGCCGGCAATGCGGTCGAGGCGGTCATCTCCTCGATGGCGCTCGGTTTTCCGGTTGCGCTGAAGGCTTTGGGCGTCACCCACAAATCCGAGCTTGACGCGGTTCGGCTCAACCTCAGGGACGCCGAATCCGTCAGCACGGCGGCCCATGATCTCGATGCGCTCGGCACCGGCCTCTATGTCGAGCGCATGGTGCGCGACGGCGTCGCCGAACTGCTCGTCGGCTTCACCCGTGACCCGATGTTCGGCGCGGTGATGACGCTGGGCACCGGCGGCGTGCTGGTCGAGCTGCTGCGCGACAGCGTCACGCTGATGCTGCCGGCGACCCGCGACGACATCGAGGCGGCATTGCGCGGGCTCAAATTGTTCCCGCTGCTCGAAGGCTATCGCGGCCGGCCCAAGGCCGATCTCGCGGCGGCCATCGAGGCGATATCAGGCATCGCCGCCTTCGTGCAGAAAAATGCCGGCGAGATCGAGGAGCTCGACATCAACCCGCTGATCGTCTGCGCGCAAGGCAAAGGCGCCTGGATCGCCGACGCGCTGCTGGTGCTTGGAGAAAACTAGAATGTCTGACGTCATCACCACCCGCCGCGAGGGCACGATCCTCGAAGTCACGCTCGATCGACCCAAGGCCAACGCTATCGACCTCAACACCTCGCGGCTGATGGGCGAGACCTTCAAGGCGTTCCGTGACGATCCGGATCTGCGGGTCGCCATTGTCAAGACCGCCGGCGACAAGTTCTTCTGCGCCGGCTGGGACCTGAAAGCCGCGGCCGGCGGCGATGCGGTCGACGGCGACTATGGCGTCGGCGGGTTCGGCGGGCTGCAGGAGCTGCGCGATCTCAACAAGCCGGTCATCGCCTGCGTCAACGGCATGGCGGTCGGCGGCGGCTTCGAGCTGGCGCTGTCCTGCGACCTCATCTACGCGTCGGATCACTCCTCCTTTGCGCTGCCGGAAATTCGCGCCGGCACGCTGGCCGATGCAGCGACGATCAAGCTGCCGAAGCGCATTCCCTATCATGTCGCCATGGACCTTTTGCTCACCGGCCGCTGGATGGATGTCGGCGAAGCGCATCGCTGGGGTCTGGTCAACGAGGTGCTGCCCAAGGAGAAGCTCGAGGATCGCGTCTGGGAGATCGCACGACTGCTCGCCGGCGGTCCGCCGCTGGTCTTTGCCGCGATCAAGGAGACGGCGCGGGTCGCCGAAGCACTCACCTTCCAGGACGCGATGAACCGGGTGACGCGCCGCCAATTGGCGACGGTTGACGCACTGTACGGCTCGGAGGACAATCTCGAGGGTTTTCGCGCCTTTGCCGAAAAGCGCGACCCGGTGTGGAAGGGGAAGTGAAGGTATTGTTGAAATGACGGCGCCCACCCCCCTCTGGCCTGCCGGCCATCTCCCCCTCAAGGGGGGAGATTGGCAGCTTCGGCCTTGCAGCCCATCTTGCAACGTTGGAGATTGGCGAAAACCGAAGCGACATCCGATCTCCCCCCTTGAGGGGGAGATGCCCGGCAGGGCAGAGGGGGGTGCCCAGGCGCTGTCGTCAGATCGCGTTCAGCGTCCATGACCGACTACAAAAAACTCATCGACGCCGAGACCTGGGCCTTCATCGAGCGGACCAATTCCTATTTTCCGCCTGATGCGATCGACTACACCATCGATCAGCAGCGCGACATCTACGACCGCATGTGCCGTGAATTCTCTGCCGGCCACCCAGACAACGTTACGGCGGAGACCACCGCCATTGCCACGCCTTCGCATCCCATCCCGATCCGCATCTACCGCACACCCGCGCCGGAAGCGGCGGCGATGGTGCTTTATTTCCATGGCGGCGGTTATATCCTCGGCGGGCTCGACAGCCATGACGACCTCTGCGCCGAGCTTTGCAGCCGCACCGGCTATGAGCTGGTTTCTGTCGATTACCGGCTGGCGCCGGAACATCTGCATCCGGCCGGCTTCGACGATGCCATCAGCGCCTTCGAATGGGCGGCGACGACCTACAAGCGCCCGATCCTGCTTTGCGGCGACAGCGCCGGCGGCAATCTTGCCGCCGCGGTCAGCCATGCGACGCGCGGCCATGCACGAAGGCCGATCGGCCAGGTGCTGATCTATCCCGGCCTTGGCGGCGACCGCTCGCAAGGCTCTTACGTGACCCATGCCGAGGCGCCGATGCTGACGGTCCGCGACCTCGATTTCTACACGAATATCAGGACCGGCGGCGAAGACCGCACCGGCGATCTCACGCTGTCGCCGCTGGCCGATGCCGATTTTGCCAATCTGCCGCCGACTGTGCTGATCACCGCCCAATGCGACCCGCTGTCGTCGGACGGCGAGGCCTATCGCGACCGCCTCGTCGCGGAGGAGGGTCACGCCTACTGGTTCGAAGAGCCGGGGCTGGTGCATGGCTATCTCAGAGGCCGGCACACGGTCGGTCGTGCGCGCTCGAGCTTTACCCGGATCGTTGACGCGGTATCGGCTCTGGGACGCGGCGAATGGATCTGGTGAGGATCCTACCCCACTGCCCGCGACGCCGCCCGGCCGGCGCTGCGGCCTGAAAAAATGCAGCCGCCAAGAAACGTCCCTTCCAGCGCCGCATAGCCATGCATGCCGCCGCCGCCGAAACCGGCGGCTTCGCCGACCGCGTACAATCCCTCGACCGGCTGGCCATCGGTACCCAGGACACGGCTGTCGAGATCGGTCTGCAAGCCGCCCAGCGTCTTGCGGGTGAGGATGTTGAGCCTGACCGCGATCAGCGGCCCATTGGCAGGGTCGAGCATCTTGTGTGGCTTGGCCGTGCGGATCAGCCGGTCGCCGAGATAGGCTCGGGCGCCGCGCAAGGCGGTGATCTGCATATCCTTGGAGAACGGATTGTCGAGCTGCCGGTCACGGGCGCGGATTTCGTGCTCGACCTGCGCCAGTTCGAGCAGCGGCTCGCCGCCGACAAGCGCGTTCATGCGGGCGACCAGCGCCGGCAAATCAGGCTCGACGATGAAATCCTCGCCCTTCTCCATGAACGCCTTCACCGGACCGGGAACGCCCGATGTGGCGCGGCCAAGCACTTGGCGCCAGCTTTTTCCGGTGAGGTCGGGGTTCTGCTCGGAGCCCGACAGCGCGAACTCCTTCTGGATGATCTTTTTGGTCAGGATGAACCAGGAATAATCGAAGCCGGTGCTCATGATGTGGCTGAGCGTGCCCAGCGTGTCGAAGCCGGGATAGAGCGGCACCGGCAGGCGCTTGCCGCGGGCGTCGAGCCACAGCGACGACGGGCCGGGCAGGATGCGGATTGCATGGTCGGTCCAGAGCGGCGCCCAGTTCCTGATGCCTTCGACATAGTGCCACATGCGGTCGCGGTTGATGATGCTGCCGCCGGCCTGTTCGGTGATCGCCAGCATGCGGCCGTCGACATGGTCGGGAACGCCAGAGATCATGCACTTGGGCGGCGTGCCGAGCCGCTGCGGCCAGTTTTTGCGGACAAGCTCGGGATTGCCGCCGATGCCGCCGGAGGCGACGATGACCGCTTGCGCCTTGAACTCGAAGTCGCCGGCGACGTCGCGCGAACTCCTGCGGCCGCGCTCGACATCGCTCGGCTCAAGCATGTCGCCGCGCACGCCATTCACGACGGCGCCTGTCCGCGTCAGTTCGTTGACCCGGTGGCGGAATTTGAAGCGGATCAGCCCGCTATTCTCGGCCTCGCGTACGCGCCGTACGAACGGGTCGAGCACGCCCGGCCCGGTGCCCCAGGTGACGTGAAAGCGCGGCACCGAATTGCCGTGGCCGACGGCGTTGCCGCCGCCGCGCTCGGCCCAGCCGACGATTGGGAAGAACTTCATGCCGTGCTGCGTCAGCCAGGAGCGCTTCTCGCCGGTGGCGAAGCCGACATAGGCCTCGGCCCAGCGGCGCGGCCAAAAATCTTCCGCACGGTCGAAGGCGGCGGTGCCAAGCCAGTCCTCGAGCGCCAGATCATGCGAATCGCGGATGCGCATGCGCCGCTGCTCCGGCGAATCGACGAGGAAGATGCCGCCAAGCGACCAGAACGCCTGGCCGCCGAGCGACTGTTCAGGCTCCTGGTCGACGATGATGGTCTTCTTGCCGGCCTCGGCCAGCTCGGCCGCCGCGACGAGCCCGGCAAGGCCGGCGCCGACAATGATCACATCCGCATCGTCAGCCACTTTCTCCTCCCCCGGCTCTCCTCCCCGGCTTGACGATTGTCAGACCGTCTCCCAGCCTTCCTTCTCGCCGGCGCGGAAGATGGCGTCGATGACCTTCTGGTTGAGCACGGACTCTTCCAGCGTGAAGACGCGGTCGGTGCCGCCCTGTGCCGCCCGCGCGAAGGCCTCGACCTCCAGCCGGTATTGCTGCATGCCGGGGAAGCGGAACACTTGCGCCTCGCTGTGGTTCTGGTTGTGCAGCTCGATGCGATGGTGGTCGTAGATGCCGGCGTTGAACGGCGAAAGCACCTCGATGAAGCCCTTCTCGCCGTGGAACACCATCGCCTGCCGCGCCGCCATCTGCGTCGACAGATAGAACGACAATTCGAAGTCACCGAAATCGGCGCGGATCGAGGAGTAGTTGTCGGTGCCGAATGTCTTGTCGCGCTCGATCGTCGCCTGGACGCGCAGCGGCTCCTTGCCCGTCGAAAAGCGCGTCGACACCGTCGGGTAGACGCCGATGTCGGGCAGCGCGCCGCCACCGAGGTCGAGCTGGTTGCGCATGTTCTTGGGATCGACATTGTAGTAGGAGAACGCGCCCTGGACATGGCGCAGCCGGCCGATGGCGCCGTTGGCGATCAGCTCGCGCACCTTGACCCATTGCGGGTGGTAGACGACCATGAAGGCTTCGCAGACCAGCACGTTTTTGGCGTCGCGCAGCTTGATCAGCGGCGGAATGTCCCTGGCGTCGAGCGCCAGCGGCTTTTCGACCAGAACATGCTTGCCGGCCTCGATCGCCTTGGCGGTCCATTCGACATGCTGGGCGGTCGGCAGCGGGATGTAGACGCCGTCGACATCCCTGGATGCGAGCAGCTCGTCATAGGAGCCGAAGGCATGGGGGGCGCCGAACCGATCGGCCAGGGCACGGGCTTTCGACAGGTCGCGGCTGGCGATCGCCGACAGCACGCCGTTCTCCGCCTCGACCATTGCAGGCAAAAGATGCTCGCGGCCGATCTTAGCCGTCGACAAAACACCCCATCGAAACATCAGGCTTCTCCCTCTTCAAATTGCAGGCGTGGAGGTTTGCCTGAAATCGGCAAAAAAGCCAATGCGAAGCATGGCAGCGAGCAAGTCGATCGTCTGCGGCTTGTTCGGATGCCGGCGCTGCCCTCCGCAGAGCTTGGTTTCCTCGTCTCCGCAAAGGGGGCGAGGAAGCCAGGTCCTGAAAAGGCTATCCCCTTCTACCTGTATGCGTCATGTCGAAGCCGACGACGCTCCCACAAACCGGCTTTCTATCTTGAAGAAATCGACAAAGGCTCGCAGCGCCGGCCGCATCTGGCGGCGGCTCGGGTAGTAGGCGAAGAAACCGTCGAAGGGCGGGCACCAGTCTTCCAGCACGCGAATGAGCCGGCCGGTGGCCAACGCCTCGCGGACATAGTCCTCGAACAGGAAGGCAAGCCCAGCGCCGTCGGCCGCCGCATTGGCGATCAGATGGTCCTCGTCGAGGATCAGCGGCCCTTGCACCGCCAGCTCGATCTCCTCGCCGTCCTTCTCGAATTCCCAGCGGTAGAGGATGCCGCTGGAGAAACGGAAGCGGATGCAACGGTGACCGACGAGATCGTGTGGATGGCGCGGCCTGGGCATGGTCGCGAAATAGGATGGCGCGCCGACGACGGCGCCGCGAAGGTTTGGACCGATGCGCACCGCGATCATGTCGCGCTGCAGGCTCTCGCCGAGCCGGACGCCGGCGTCGAAGCCGCCTTCGACCACATCGGTGAAGCGGTCTTCGATGACGATCTCCAGCACGATGTCGGGATAGGCCGATGCAAAGGCACCGAGCCGCGGCGTCAGCGCCAGGTGGGCGGCGGTGCGCGGCACGGTCAGCCGGAGATTGCCCGCCGGCCGGTCGCGCGCCTCGACCGCCGAGTCCAGCGCCAGATCGATTTCCGACAGCGCTGGCCTCAGCCGCTCGAGCAGCTGTGCGCCTGCCTCGGTCGGGGCGACGCTGCGCGTGCTGCGCGCCAGGAGCCGCACGCCAAGACGCGCCTCCAGGCTGGAAACCGCGTGGCTGACTGCCGATGGCGCGATGGCGAGCTCCTTGGCCGCGCCGCGAAAGCTGCCGCACTGGGCGACGGTAGCCAGCACTGCGAGTTGCGAGAGATGTGTTCGATTCATTGATCTATCTTTTAGAACAGCCCGTGCGAGTAAGCGCCGATTACCGAACGCAGTGCAAGGCGCTATCTCTGCCGCATCACAACAAGGAGACGCGTGATGCAAACCCGCAAGCTTGGAAATGAACTTGACGTCTATCCGGTCGGCCTCGGCTGCATGGGGATGAGCTTCGGCTATGGCGGCCAGCCGGAGGTGGACGCGATCGCCACACTGCGCCGCGCCGTCGATATCGGCGTCAATTTCTTCGACACGGCTGAGGTCTATGGCCCGTACGAGAATGAGATCCTGCTCGGCAAAGCGCTGAAGCCGGTGCGTGGCCAGGTGACGATCGCGACGAAATTCGGCTTCAGGATTCTTGAAGAAGGTAACGGCGTCGAGCGCATGGCGGGTGTCGACAGCCGCCCCGAACACGTCAAGGCGGTGGCCGAAGCGTCATTGAAGCGGCTGGGCACCGAGGTGATCGACCTGTACTACCAGCATCGCGTCGATCCCAATGTGCCGATCGAGGATACGGTCGGCGCCATGGCCGAGCTGGTGTGCGAGGGCAAGGTGCGCGCGCTCGGTCTGTCGGAGGCGAGTGCCGCGACCATCCGCCGGGCGCATGCGGTGCATCCGATATCAGCCGTGCAGAGCGAATATTCGCTGTGGAGCCGCGATCCGGAGGAAGAGGTGTTTGCCGTCTGCCGCGAGCTCGGCATCGGCTTTGTCCCCTACAGCCCGCTCGGCCGCGGCCTGCTTACCGGCACGATCGCCAAGCCAGAGGTGCTCGGCGCCGATGACTGGCGGCGTGGACTGCCGCGCTTCCAGGCCGACGCCATGGCGGCCAATGCAGCTGTTGTCGCGACGCTGGAGACAATGGCGGCGGGCAAGGGCGTGACGCCAGCGCAGCTGGCGCTCGCCTGGGTGCTGCATCAGGGCGATTTCATCGTGCCGATCCCCGGTGCGCGAAAAATCCGCCATCTCGAGCAGAATGCGGCAGCAGCACAGATTGCGCTGAGCCAGGCGGAAGTGGCGGCCATTGGCGAGGCCCTGTCGCCGGAGAAGGTCGTCGGCAAGCGCTACACCGAAGAAATGCTGGCGCTGGTCAATGGATGAACGGTGATCTACGGAGTAATCAAAACGGGGCGTTTCGATGCGCCTTTTTCGAGCCCCGCGCGACAATTGCGAGACGTGGGCGCGAGACACCCCCCTCTATCCTGCCGGACTTCTGCGGAGAATACTCGACTCACCACGGCACAGTGATCGCCATGTGCCCGCAGCCGTCACGCTCTGAGCACGCCACCAGTCTGCTTGTGCACATTCTCGACGATGCGCTTTGCCAGCGCCTCGAAATCCTCGTCGGTCAGCGTCTTTTCGACCGGCTGGATCGACACTTCGATGGCGATCGATTTCTTGGCGGCGCCGAGTGACGCCCCTTCGAACACGTCGAAGACCGAGACGTTGGTGATCAGCTTCCTGTCGGCAGCAAGGGCTGCGCGGGTCAGCGTGCCGGCTTCGACCGCCTTGTCGACGACGAAGGCGAAATCGCGCTTGACCGCCTGGAAGGCGGACAGTTCCAGTCTCGGTTTTGTCCGCGTCGGCTTGGCCTTCGGCTCGGGCACGGCATCGATGAAAACCTCGAAGCCGCAGACCGGCCCGGAGACGTCGAGTTCCTCCAGCGTCTTCGGGTGGAACTCGCCGAACGTGCCCAAAATGACCTTCGGCCCGAGCTTGATCGTGCCGGAGCGGCCGGGATGATACCAGGCCGGGCCGCCGGCCTCGATCTGCAGCCGCTCGACCGGCGCGCCGCAGGCTTCAAGTGCTGCGATCGCGTCGGCCTTGGCGTCGAACACGCCGACCGGACCGGCATTGCCGGCCCAGTGGCGGCCGGAGCCTTCGAGCCTGGCCGTGCCGCGTCGCACGCCGGCCGCGACGCGCCGCTGCTGGTCGGCCGCATCGCCCTCGTAGGTGCCGGACACTTCGAACAGCGCGACATCGCCGATGCCCTTGTCGGCATTGCGCTGCGCGGCGGCGATCAGGCCCGGCAGCAGCGACGGCCGCATGTCGGACATGTCGGCAGCGATCGGGTTTGCGAGCTTCAGTGCGGTCTGGCCGCCGCCGAACAGTTCGGCATGTTTTGCCGGAATGAACGACCAGGTGACCGCCTCCATCATGCCGCGCACCGCCAGCGCCCGCTTGGCGGCGCGGGTGCGGACCTGCAGGACAGTCAGGATCTTGGCGTTGACGGCATCGTGCGCGCCGAGCGGCTGCGGCGCGATGTTGTCGACGCCATGGATGCGCATGACCTCCTCGACCAGATCGGCCTTGCCATCGACATCCGGCCGCCAGGACGGCACCGCCACATCGACGACATCGCCCGCGCCTTCCGGCTTGAAGCCGAGGCGCGAAAGAATGGCGAGGCTCTCCTCCATGGGCACCTCTGTGCCGGTCAGCCGCCTCACTTCCGACAGCGGGAAGGAAACGATCTTCGGCGCGTGACCGGCATAGCCGACGACTTCGGTTTCGGTCGGCGTGCCGCCGCAGAAGTCCAGCACCAGCTTGGTCGCCAGTTCCACGCCGGGCACCATGAATTCCGGGTCGACGCCGCGCTCGAAGCGGTAGCGCGCATCGCTGATGATGCCGAGCGTCCTGCCGGTGCGGGCCGTGGTGATCGGATCCCAAAGCGCCGATTCGATCAGCACGTCGGTGGTGTTCTCGTCGCAGCCGGAATGCTCGCCGCCCATGATGCCGGCGATCGATTCGACGCCGTCCTGGTCTGCTATCACGCACATGTCAGGCGTCAGCGTGTATTCGCGGCCGTCAAGCGCCAGCACCTTTTCACCGTCACGCGCCCGGCGCACGGTAAGATTGCCGGCGACCTTGTTCGCGTCGAACACATGCAGCGGCCGGCCGCGATCGAAGGTGACGAAATTGGTGATATCGACCAGCGCGCTGATCGGCCGAAGCCCAATGGCGATCAGCCGCTGCTGCAGCCATTTCGGCGACGGACCGTTGTTCACGCCTTTCACCAATCTCAAGGCGAAGCCGGGGCAGAGCTCCGGGGCTTCGATCGTCACCTTCACCGGGCACATGCCGCTGCCGGCATGCGGCATGATCGCGCCGCCGACGAGGCGGCCGAGCCCGCTCGCCGCCAGATCGCGGGCAATGCCGTAGACGCTGGTCGCGTCCGGACGGTTCGGCGTCAAATTGATCTCTATGACCGGATCGTCGAGATGCGTATAGGCGGCGAAGCTGGTGCCGACCGGCGCATCGGCCGGCAGATCGATGATGCCGTCATGCTCTTCGGAAAGCTCAAGCTCGCGCTCGGAGCACATCATGCCGTGGCTTTCGACGCCCCTGATCTTGCCGACCGTCAGCGTCACGTCGATGCCCGGAATATAGGTGCCGGGTGCTGCAAAGGCGCCGATCAGGCCCGCGCGGGCGTTCGGCGCTCCACACACAACCTGCACGGGTGCCTTGCCGTCGCCGGTATCGACCGTCAGCACGCGCAACCGATCGGCATCGGGGTGCTGCACCGCCGTCAGCACCTTGGCGATGACGAAGGGTTTTAGGCTCGATCTGTCGTCGACATGCTCGACTTCGAGGCCGATCGAGGTCAGCCGCTCGACGATCTCGTTGAGCGAGGCGTCGGTCTCGAGGTGGTCCTTGAGCCAGGAGAGGGTGAATTTCATGACTGTGTTCCGTCTGGTCTGGGCACGCTGGTCTTCAGATGTCTCGGCAAGTCATCCGGCATATGCACGAAGGGAAGCTGCTCGCGCACATGGGCGTGGTGCGTCGGCTTGAAATAGGCCGGCATGTCCATGGCGCCGAGCATGAAATAGATGTGGTCGGCCAGCCGCTCGTCGACATAGGCGATCGGCGAGCCGCAGATGCCGCAAAAGGAGCGCGTCACCGGTCCGTTCTCGAACATCTTCAGCGCCTTGCCCGTGAAGGCGACCTGCTCGGTGATGAAGCCGACGAAGGCCGATACCGGCGCGCCGCTGGCCCGCCGGCAATCGCCGCAATGGCAATAGCTGACATGGTGCGGTTCGGCCGAAGCCTCGAACCGCACGGCGCCGCAGCGGCAGCCGCCGGTGTGGGCCGCTGTCATGTGCTCAAGCCTGCGAACAGCGTCGGCATGTCGAGCGGCCGGAAGCCGTAATGCGACAGCCAGCGCACATCGGCGTCGAAGAAGGCCCGCAGGTCCGGCATGCCGTATTTCAGCATGGCGATGCGATCGATGCCCATGCCCCAGGCAAAGCCCTGATATTCGTCGGGATCGAGCCCGCCATATCTCAGCACATTGGGGTGGACCATGCCGCAGCCGAGGATCTCCATCCAGTCTGATCCTTCGCCGAAGCGCACCTCGCCCGGCCGCGAACGGTCGCACTGGATGTCGACCTCCATGCTGGGTTCGGTGAACGGGAAGAAGCTCGGCCGGAAGCGCATCTTGACCTGCGGAACCTCGAAAAAGGCCTTGCAGAACTCCTCCAGCACCCATTTCATGTTGGCGACGTTGGCTGATCTGTCGATCACCAGCCCCTCGACCTGATGGAACATCGGCGAATGGGTGGCATCGGAATCCTGGCGGTAGGTCTTTCCGGGAATGACGATGCGGATCGGCGGCTTCTGCATCTCCATGGTACGGATCTGCACCGGCGAGGTATGGGTGCGCAAAAGCTTGCGCTCGCCCTTCTCGTCCGACTGGAAAAAGAAGGTGTCATGCATCTCGCGCGCCGGATGGCCTTCCGGGAAGTTCAGCGCAGTGAAATTGTAGTAATCGGTCTCGATATCGGGACCTTCGGCGATGGCAAAGCCGAGGTCGCCGAAGATCGCGGCAATCTCGTCGCTGACCTGGCTGATCGGATGGATGCGGCCGCGCTCGGCCGGCGATCGCCGCACCGGCAGTGTGACGTCGACCTTTTCCGCCGCGAGCCGTGATGCGATCGCTGCGTCCTTGAGTTCGGCGCGGCGCGCGGTAAGCGCCTCGGTGATGCGGTTCTTGAGACCGTTGATCGCCGGGCCTTTTATCTGGCGCTCTTCTGCGCTCATCGAGCCGAGCGTCTTCAGCATTTCGGAGACCGAGCCCTTCTTGCCGAGCGCTGAAACACGCACGGCTTCGATCGCCTGCTCGTCGGCGGCCGACGCAATGTCGCTCATCAGGGAATTTTCGAGAGTTTCCATGTCACTCATGTTTCAGACTCGATTGAAGGCAAAGAAAAACCCGCGCCAGCCCTGCCAGCGCGGGTTTCCCAAATCAAGTGTCGATGTGCTTGGGAAGGCGCTGGTTAGGCTACAGCGCTTTCAAAAGCGTTCGGCGTGGTGTTCTTGAGGTACTCGAGCGCGACCTTGGCCTTGGCCACAAGGGCGGCAAATGCCTGCGGCTCGTGGATGGCCATGTCCGACAGGACCTTGCGATCGATCTCGATGCCGGCCTTGTTGAGACCGTCGATGAACCGGCCATAGGTCAGGCCATGCTCGTGGGTCGCGGCATTGATGCGCTGGATCCACAGAGCGCGGAACGAACGCTTGCGGTTCTTGCGGTCGCGGTAGGCATACTGCAGCGACTTTTCCACCGCCTGCTTGGCGATGCGAATGGTGTTCTTGCGGCGGCCGTAGAAGCCCTTGGCGGCTTTCAGGACCTTTTTGTGCTTGGCGTGCGAGGTGACGCCTCTTTTTACGCGTGCCATGTCATGATCTCCTTAAAACTTGTCCAGACCGAATGCCTTAGAGGCCGTTCGGCAGAAAATTCTTGATGACCTTCTTGCCATCCGGTTCAGCCAGAACCATCGTGCCGCGGGCATTTCGAATGAACTTGTTGGAACGCTTGATCATGCCGTGACGCTTGCCGGCCGCAGCCGACAGGACTTTACCCGTACCTGTGATCTTGAACCGCTTCTTGGCGGCTGACTTGGTCTTCATCTTGGGCATTTTGCTACTCCGTTTATGTGCGCATCATCGCGCTTTTGTTCGCTTCAGGCCGACCAAAGCCCGAAAAGCAAATGAAACCGCCACGGCATGCCCTGCCGGGCGGTTTTTGGGAACGGCGGTGCTATACGTCAAAGCGGGCCGGCGTGCAACACCCTGTGCCGACACACAATGGGCCTATGGGAAACGGAACAGCACCGGCAGTATGCCCGATTGCTGGGCGGCGTCGATCGATTCGAAAAACGGCATGGCGACGAGGAACACCAGTCCGTCCAGCAGCGTCGTCCGCAGCAGGCGCGGCTTGAAGCCGCCGGTGTCGCCTTCCTGATACAGCGAAAGCTTCGGGAAGAAGCGCGGCACTCGCGCCATATAGGCCTGGAATGGCGTTCCGAAGGCCTCCTTCAGAAACGTCTCTTCGCGCAGGATGACGACATGAAAGGCGGCGGCGCAAATCACCGCGAAGCCGATCGCCGCAGTGATCGAGCCCATCTGCGCGCCGACGCCGGCGGCAGCTATCGAGGAGAAGACATAGAGCGGATTGCGGGTGATCGAATAGGGTCCGCCGGTAACCACCTCGGAGGATTTGCGTCCGCCGATATAGAGCGTCGACCACAAGCGCCCGACAATGCCGAGAAAGATCAGCAGGACGCCGACCATTTCGATCGTTTCGTGCGGCACGCTTTCGGGAGGAAAAGCAGACTGGCCAAACAGCAGCGCTGCGAACATGACGACCACGAGGGCGGCAAGCACCATCCTGCGCGCGTGCTGATACCTGCCCAGCGCACGCCTGGCCTGCGCTTGTTCGGCCTGCGCCGATTTAACTTCATTGAGCATGTCGGGAATCCAATCGTCGAGGAACTTGCCGGCGATCGCGGCATCCGCAGTTCAATACAGCCAGAAGAGGACGGGAATTACACCGCTTTCCTGTCCGGACTCGATGAGTTCGAAAAACGGTACGGAAGCCACGAACATCAAGCCGTCGCGCAGCGTGTGATTAAAAATGCGCGGTGTGAAGGTGACCTCGGCCTGATCGCGATAAAGCCGGGGATTGGGAAAAAACCGCGGCACCCGTGCGATGTAGTCCTTGTACGGCGCCCCGAGCACGGTCGTCAAATGCAGTTCCTCGCGCAGCGTGACGATGTAGAACGCGGCCGCGCACAAAACCGCCGACGCCACCGAGACGATCACGCTGCCGGTCTGGGCGCCGATGCCGGCGGCCCCTATGGTGGAGAAAAAATACAGCGGGTTGCGCATCACCGAATATGGGCCGGTAGCAACCAGTTCGGCCGACTTGCGGCCGCCGATATAGAGGATCGACCAGAGCCGGCCGCCGATCCCGATCAGTATCAGGGCGATGCCGTATTGCCCCTCTATGCGTTCGTGGCCTAGTTCATCGTGCGTGGAGCCGCCGAAGATCAGCAAAGCGCAAAAAGCACCGATCAGCAGCGCCAGCAGGACGCGCCGGCGCCGCTGATAGCGGGCCATTTCGTCGAACGATCTTTCAATCGGAGAACGTGCCGCAGCGGCCATGGACAATCCTTTCGCCGCGAGGACCGGCAACCGGACTCCTTGTCGATGCAACTTGCGGAGAAATCATGGCGGCGACAAAACAAACAAAAGGCCGCCGAAGCGGCCTTTGCTTTGACGGGACCGCTTTAGCGGAATCGCTTTAGCGGGGCGCCAGCACCATCATCATCTGGCGGCCTTCGAGCTTCGGTTCGGCTTCGACCTTGGCGATCGGTGCAACTTCCTCGCGAACCTTGTTCAAAAGCTGCATGCCGAGTTCCATATGCGCCATCTCGCGGCCGCGAAAGCGCAATGTCAGCTTGACCTTGTCACCCTCCTCGAAAAACCGCCGGACCGCTTTCATCTTGGTCTCGTAGTCATGGCTGTCGATGTTCGGGCGCATCTTGATCTCTTTGATCTCGATGACCTTCTGGTTCTTGCGCGCCTCGGCCGCCTTCTTCTGGTTGGCGTATTTCAGCTTGCCGAGATCGAGAATTTTTACGACGGGCGGCACTGCGTTGGGCGATATCTCGACCAGATCGAGCCCAGCCTCTTCGGCGAGCAGCAATGCGTCGTTGATGGAGACATCGCCATGGTTGTGGCCTTCGGCGTCGATAAGCTGGACCCGGGGAACCCGGATGTCACGGTTGGAGCGCGGGCCCTCCTTGGTGGGCGCCGTTGCTTTGAAAGGTCTGCGAATGGTCGTGGTCTCCTTGAGCCGTTTCGTTCGGGGTTTTCAATTCAGAATTGCGAACGCGCCAATGTGGTGAGCGCGCGGCCGGAGTCAATAGCACAGCGCTCACAGGAAATCACCTGTTCCCTGACTTCTGCCTGCACCAAACGAAGAAAGTTGCCGAGCACTTTTCGTTGAACCGTCCGCTGTGTCAAAAGACCTGCGTGAGGAGTGAGCCATGACCGCACCGGTTTTTCTCGACGTCGACGGAACCAGCATCGCTGTCAGGCGCGCTGCGGGTGCCGAGCCAGGCATTGTCTGGCTCGGCGGCTACAAGTCGGACATGCTGGGCACCAAGGCCGAGAAGCTGGCGGAATGGGCGAGCGGGCAAGGCCGGGCTTTCCTGCGTCACGACTATTCCGGTCACGGCGAATCGGGCGGCGCCTTTGCGGACGGCACCGTCTCGAACTGGCTTTCGCAAAGTCTCGCCGTCTTCAATCATTTCACGCAAGGCAGGCAAATCCTGGTCGGCTCCTCGATGGGCGCATGGATCGCGCTGCGCATGGTCCAGGAATTGCGCCAGGAATTGCACACACCAGGCGAGAACCGCATCGCCGGTCTGGTGCTTCTAGCGCCGGCGCCGGATTTCACCGCCGAGTTGGTCGAGCCGGCGCTGACCAAAGCGCAGAAGCGCGATCTTGCCAAAAAAGGTTTTTTCGAGGAGCCGTCGGACTATTCGGCCGAGCCTTACATCTACACCCGAGCGCTGATCGAGGACGGCCACAACAACCGGGTGCTGACCGGGCCGATCGACACCCACTGCCCCGTCCACATATTGCAAGGGCTGGCCGATGCCGACGTGCCGCCGAGCCATGCGCTGAAACTGGTCGGCCTGCTGCCGGCCGACGACGTCACGCTGTCGCTGATCCCCGACGGCGACCATCGCCTGTCGCGGCCTCAGGATCTCGACATGCTGGTGCGGGCGGTCGATGCCATCGTGCGGCAGGCAGGCTAGGACATGCGCATTTCCATTCCGGTATCCGCCTTCGTTGCAGCGATTGTCGGCTTCGGCGGCACGTTGGCCATCGTCATCGCCGCCGCCAAGGCAGTCGGCGCGACGCAAGTCGAAACCGCGAGCTGGGTGACGGCGATCTGCCTCGCGATGGCGATCGAAAGCCTGTGGCTGTCGTGGCGCACCAGGATGCCGGTCATCGCCGCATGGTCGACGCCGGGGGTGGCGCTGATCGCGGCATCGAGCGGCTTTTCGATCAACGAGGCCGTCGGCGCCTTCATCGTCACCGGGATTTTGCTGATTGCCACCGGCCTGTTCAGGCCCTTGACCAAGCTGATCGCCAGGATACCGGCCTCGGTCGCGTCGGGGATGCTCGCCGGCATCGTCGTCACCTTCGCCATCAATGCGGTGAAGGCGATTCCCGTCGACCCGTGGCTGATCCTGCCGCTGATCGCCGCCTTCTTTGTCATCCGCCTGTTCAATCCGGCGCTCTCGGTGCTGGCGGTGCTGATCGGCGGCGGCGCTGCCGCGTTCCTGACCGGCCGGGTCGGTGGTCTGCCGACCCCGGAACTTTCGACATTGACGCTGATTGCGCCGCAGTTCACCGTCACGGCGATCATCGGCCTGGCGCTGCCGCTTTATCTGGTCACCATGGCCTCGCAGAACCTGTCCGGCCTCGCCGTGCTGAGGGCGGCGGGCTATCACCCGGAACCCGGCCCGCTGATCGGGGTCACCGGCCTGCTTTCGCTGCTGTCGGCGCCATTCGGGGCCTCGACCACCAATCTGGCGGCGATTTCGGCGGCGATCTGCACCGGCCCCGACGTGCATCCCGATCCGGGCGAGCGCTGGAAGACCGGTCCCTTCTACGCGCTTGCCTACCTCGTCTTCGCCATTTTCGGCGCCTCGCTGGTGGCGATCTTTGCCGTGCTGCCGCAGAGCCTGATCGTGCTTGTCGCCGGACTGGCGCTGATGGCGCCGCTCGCCAACGCGCTGTCGATCGCCTTGAAGGAAGACGGCGAACGCATGGCCGCTACCGTCACCTTTGCCGTCACCGCCTCGGGGCTGACGCTGTTCGGCGTCGGTGCGGCGTTCTGGGGGCTGATTGCGGGCCTGGTCGTCCTTTTCCTTGAAACGCTCAAAAAGCGATAATCATTTCAAACGCTTGTCCGGTTTTGGTCGACACTGTCTTGAATCGCCGTTTTTCTCATCCCATTTCGATTCCACGCAGCCGGGATTGGCTGTCTCCAACTGAAGGATTGGGAGAAAATGAACACATCTGCATTGATCCGTCCGGCCTGGACGCCGGCGACCATCGCTCTGATGGTGATCGGTTTTATGGTGTTCTGGCCGCTCGGCCTCGCCATGCTCGCCTACATCATCTGGGGCGACCGGCTTGACGGCTTCAAGCGCGACGTCAACCGCGCGACCGACGGCATCTTCGCCGGCTGCCGCCGCGGTTCCGACAAAGCGGCGCGCTGGGGCCACGGCTCTGCCCGCACCGGCAACGTCGCTTTCGACGACTGGCGCGAAAAAGAACTCGAGCGACTCAATGAAGAGCGCCGCAAGCTCGACGAGATGCTGAGCGAGTTCGACGAATACGCCAGGGAATTGCGTCGCGCCAAGGACCAGGAAGAGTTCGACCGCTTCATGGCGAACCGCAACAAGTCGACGTCACCCACAACCGGCGGGCCCACAACCGGCGGTGGCAAATCCACGCCAGGCCTGCTTGACGAGTAAGGCACTTGCCTCGACATAAATAATAATCAAAAACGGCGTCGCGTCAGCGGCGCCGTTTCTTTTTTGTTCTATTCGTTTTCCTCGAATCACGTATCGTCCCGGCCATGTCATTCGGCTTCTTCCGCAACCTGACCAAACCCAGGCCCGCCCCCGTCGTGGAGCGGGAGCATTGTGTTGCCGGCCGCACGCTGCCGCTCAAGATCGTCGAGAGCGACCGGGCGCGGCGATTGACGCTGCGCATCGATTCCGGTGGCCGGGGCCTGCGCATCACCGTGCCACCGGGCCTGCGGCGAGGCGAGGTGGAAAAATTCCTTGACCGCCATCAGGACTGGCTGGAGCAGCGGCTGGCCAAGGTGCCCAACCGGCCGCAGGTGCGGCCCGGTATCAAAATACCGGTGCGCGGCGTGCCGCATCGCATCGTTCATGAGCCCTCGAAACGCGGTACCGTCACTCTGTCGTGCGACGAACGCGGTCCGCTGATGATCGTTCATGGCGAGCGCGTGCACCTGCCGCGCCGCATCGCCGATTTCCTCAAGCGCGAGGCCAAGCGCGAGATCGAGCGGTTGGTGGTCAGGCACACCGGGACGATCGGCAAGCGCGCCAAGGCAATCCGCTTCAAGGACACGTCGAGCCGCTGGGGGTCATGCACGTCGGACGGCAACCTGTCGTTCTCCTGGCGCATCATGATGGCGCCGCGACCGGTCATAAACTACCTCGTCGCGCATGAGGTGGCGCATCTCAAGGAGATGAACCACGGCCCGAAATTCTGGAAATTGTGCGAGCAGCTCTGCCCCGACACCGAGCGCTGCAAGGACTGGCTCAAGCGCAATGGTGGCGCGCTGCAAGCGATCATGTTCGAATAGATCGCCCGGTCAATCATCATTCGCCGCGTTCAACTCCTCCGGCCGCAGCCCCTCGTCGGTATGGCGCGGCCATGGCAGGAAGTCCTTCTTGAAGGCGTTGCTGCCGAAATAGTCGAGCGCGCGGTGTGCCTCGGCGCCGTTGAAGGCGGCCTTGTCCATCAGATGGGCAATGACCTCGCGAGCCTGGGCGACTTTTTGCCTGAGTTGGGCGACGGTATCGTCTGCCATGCTTGTTTGCTCCCGCCTGTATTATCTGAAGTAAGTGGCCCGTTCCGCTCTCTTGTCTTAGGAAGGTAGCGCGTTCCGCGCCGGTGGCAAACATGCGCTTTTTCTCGACTCTTTTGCCGTTTCATGCCAATCCCCGCGTCATGGCGCTCGACATCAAGATATGCGGACTGAAGACCGACAAGGCATTGGCCGCGGCATTGGCCGGCGGCGCCAGTCATGTCGGCTTTATTTTCTTTGCCAAAAGCCCGCGCTATGTCGAGCCGGCGGAAGCCGGCCGCTTGCGCGAAGCGGCAATCGGCAAGGCCAGGGCGGTTGCCGTGACAGTCGACGCCGGCGATGCGTTTCTGGATGAAATCGTCGAAAAAATGCAGCCCGACATGCTGCAGCTGCATGGCTCGGAAACGCCGGAGCGGGTGGCCGAGATCAAGGCCCGCTATGGCCTGCCGGTGATGAAGGCGCTGCCGGTCAGCGAGGCTGCCGACCTGGAGCGGACAAGACCGTTCGTCGGCATTGCCGACCGTTTCCTGTTCGACGCCAAGCCGCCGAAGGGTTCGCAACTGCCGGGCGGCAACGGCGTTGCCTTCGACTGGCGCCTTCTGGCCGGCCTTGACGCAGGCGTCGATTACATGCTTTCCGGTGGGCTCAACGCCGCCAATATCGGCGATGCCTTTCGGCTTGCCAACCCGCCCGGACTAGACATTTCCTCGGGCGTGGAAAGCGCGCCGGGCGTCAAGGATCCGGCGCTGATCGAACAGTTTTTCCGGGCCGTCAAGGCAGCACGCGACAGCCGCGCCGCCTGACCGTGCTTCAAACCACAAGCTAGGAGATCGGCGATGAACAAGCCGGCGATACCCAATTCCTTCCGCACCGGACCCGACGAGCAGGGCATGTTCGGCATCTTCGGCGGTCGTTTCGTTGCCGAAACATTGATGCCGCTGATCCTCGACCTCGAGCGGCACTGGAACGAGGTCAAGGACGATGCGGATTTCAAGGCCGAACTGACTGACCTTTCGACCCACTATGCCGGGCGGCCGTCGAAGCTTTATTTCGCCGAAGGCCTGACCAGGCATCTTCGCGAGGTTTCCGCGGCTAAGGGCCTCGGGGGCGGCGCAAAGGTCTATTTCAAGCGCGAGGATCTGAACCACACCGGCTCGCACAAGATCAACAACTGCCTCGGCCAGATCCTGCTGGCCAAGCGCATGGGCAAGAAACGCATCATCGCCGAGACCGGCGCCGGCCAGCACGGGGTGGCGTCGGCCACCGTGGCGGCGCGTTTCGGCTTTCCGTGCGTCGTCTATATGGGCGCTACCGACGTCGCCCGGCAAAGCCCGAACGTCTTCCGCATGAAGCTGCTCGGCGCCGAGGTGCGGCCGGTGAGCGCTGGCCACGGCACGTTGAAGGACGCCATGAACGAAGCTCTTCGGGATTGGGTGACCAATGTCGAGGACACCTACTACCTGATCGGCACCGCCGCCGGCCCGCACCCCTATCCGGAGCTGGTGCGCGACTTCCAGTCGGTGATCGGCATCGAGGCGCGCGCCCAGATGCTCGAGCAGGAAGGCCGGCTGCCGGACACCATCATCGCCGCCGTCGGCGGCGGCTCCAACGCCATCGGCCTTTTTCACCCGTTCCTCGACGACCGCAGCGTAAAGATCATCGGCATCGAGGCCGGTGGCCGCGGCCTCGACGGCATCGAGCATTGCGCCTCAATGAACGCCGGCGCGCCCGGCGTGCTGCACGGCAACCGCACCTATCTCCTGCAGAACGCCGACGGGCAGATCATGGATGGGCATTCGATTTCGGCCGGCCTCGACTATCCCGGCGTCGGGCCGGAGCATTCCTGGCTGCGCGACAGTGGCCGCGTCGACTATGTGCCTGTTCTCGACGACGAGGCGCTGGAGGCGTTTCAGTTGACGACACGCGTCGAAGGCATCATTCCGGCGCTCGAATCCGCCCATGCCATCGCGCATGCGGTGAAGATCGTGCCCGCCATGGACAAGGACCAGATCGTCATCGTCAACCTGTCCGGCCGCGGCGACAAGGACGTGCATACGGTGGCCAATATGCTGGGCATGGAGATCTGATCATGACCACCCGCATCGACCGCCGTATGGCCAAACTGAAGGCCGAAGGGCGCCCGGCACTCGTCACCTATTTCATGGGCGGCGACCCGGACTACGACACCTCGCTGTCGATCATGAAGGCGCTGCCCGGCGCCGGCAGCGACATCATCGAGCTCGGCATGCCGTTTTCCGATCCGATGGCCGACGGCCCGGCGATCCAGGCGGCCGGCCTGCGCGCGCTGAAAGGCGGGCAGACGCTGGTCAAGACGCTGAAGATGGCTTCGGAATTCCGTGCCACCGACAATGAAACGCCGATCGTTTTGATGGGCTACTACAATCCGATCTACATCCACGGCGTCGACCGCTTCCTCGGGGATGCGCTGGCCAGCGGCATAGACGGGCTGATCGTCGTCGACCTGCCGCCGGAAATGGATGAGGAGCTTTGCATTCCAGCGCTGAGGGCCGGCATCAATTTCATCCGGCTGGCGACGCCGACCACCGACGACAAGCGCCTGCCCAAGGTGCTGCAGAACACCTCCGGCTTCGTCTATTACGTGTCGATGACCGGCATCACCGGCTCAGCACTTGCCGACACCGGCAAGGTGGCGGCGGCGGTCGGGCGCATCAAGGGCCATACCGACCTGCCGGTCTGCGTCGGCTTCGGAGTCAAGACCGCCGAGCAGGCGCGCATCATCGGAGCGTCGGCCGACGGCGTCGTCGTCGGCACTGCGATCGTCAATGCGGTCGCCAATGTTCTGGGGCCGAAGGGCGAAAAGACCGCCGACCCGGCCGAGGCGGTCGCCACGCTGGTCAGCGGGCTTTCGCAAGGCGTGCGCGCGGCCCGCCTTGCTGCCGCCGAATAGTCTTGATCTTCTGGTTGACCATGATCTCCACCGAAAACCGGTTTCCACTTTTCGGGATCATGATCTAACTCTTCGTCAGGACAGGAGCCGAAGCGATGAACTGGATCACCAACTACGTTCGACCGAAGATCAATTCGATGCTCGGCCGGCGCACCGACATGCCTGAAAACCTCTGGATCAAGGATCCGGAGACCGGCGAGATGGTCTTCCACAAGGATCTGGAGCAGAACCAGTTCGTCATCCCGTCCTCCGGCCATCACATGAAGATCTCGGCCAGGGAGCGGCTGAGATTCTTCATGGACGACGGCAAGTACGAGATGCTCGAAAACCCCAAGGTGGTGCAGGATCCGCTGAAATTCCGCGACGAGAAGCGCTACACCGATCGGCTGAAGGACGCCAAGGCCAAGACCGGGCTGGAGGACGCGATCA
Source organism: Mesorhizobium sp. WSM4816 (assembly GCF_055811535.1). Lineage (NCBI taxonomy): Bacteria > Pseudomonadati > Pseudomonadota > Alphaproteobacteria > Hyphomicrobiales > Phyllobacteriaceae > Mesorhizobium > Mesorhizobium sp. WSM4816. The sequence continues at coordinate 138,752 of NZ_JBVVQR010000003.1, forward strand.
TCAATGCGCTGGGCACCGTCGAAGGCCTGCCGGTGGTGGTGACCGTGCAGGACTTCGCCTTCATGGGCGGCTCGCTTGGCATGGCCGCCGGCGACGCCATCGTTCGTGGCTTCGAGGTCGCAGTGCAACGCAAGCGGCCGCTGATCCTGTTCGCGGCCTCCGGCGGCGCCCGCATGCAGGAGGGCATCCTGTCGCTCATGCAATTGCCGAGAACCACGATCGGCGTCGATCGGCTGAAGGAAGCCGGTCTTCCCTATATCGTCGTTCTGACCAACCCGACTACCGGCGGCGTCACTGCCTCCTACGCCATGCTGGGCGACGTGCACATCGCCGAGCCCGGCGCGCTGATCGGCTTTGCCGGGCCGCGCGTCATCGAGCAGACGATCAGGGAAAAGCTGCCCGACGGCTTCCAACGCTCCGAGTATCTGATGGAGCACGGCATGGTCGACATGGTGGTGTCGCGGCTGGAGATGCGCCAGACGATCGCACGGCTCCTGAAAATGCTGCTCAAGCTGCCGGAAGAAGAAAAGCCGCTGGAACCGGAAATCCTGCCGCCGGTGGCGGTCCCGGCGGAAGCACGCCCGCAAGCCTGACGCGACATCCGTCGTCGCGAACCGCGTTGCGCGCCATCTGTGGCGCTGTAGCATCTTGATTTCACGCATGATTCCTTTCCGAAAATCGATTTCGATTTTTCGGGGTCATGCGCTAGGATTCTCCCATGAGCACGCTTGCCGCCGACCGCGAAATCGAAAGCCTGATGTCGCTTCATCCGAAGGGCTTCGATCTTTCGCTCGACCGCATTTCGCGGCTGCTGGAGCGGCTTGGCAATCCGCAGGACCATCTGCCGCCGGTCATCCACATCGCCGGCACCAACGGCAAGGGCTCCTGCGCCGCGTTTTCGCGGGCGCTGCTCGAAGCGGCCGGCCACCGCGTCCATGTCCACACATCGCCACATCTGGTGAACTGGCATGAGCGCTACCGGCTGGCCGCCGACGGCGGCGGCAGGCTGGTCGAGGACGAGGTCTTCGCCGATGCCATTGCCCGCGTCGCCAAGGCCAATGAAGGCCAGAAGATCACCGTCTTCGAGATCCTCACCGCCGTCACCTTCCTGCTGTTTTCCGAACATCCGGCAGATGCCGTCATCATCGAGGTCGGCCTTGGCGGCCGGTTTGATGCCACCAATGTCATCAAGGAACCGGCGGTGTCGGTGATCATGCCGGTCTCGCTCGACCACGAATCCTTTCTCGGCGACCGTGTCGAACTGATCGCAGCCGAAAAGGCCGGCATCATCAAGAGCGGTTGCCCGGTGGTCATCGGCGCGCAGGAAAGCGAAACGGCGCTTCAGGTGCTTATCGAAACCGCCGAGCGGCTCGACTGTCCCGCCTTCGTTTATGGCCAGGATTTCCTCGCCTTCGAGGAAAACGGCCGGATGGTCTATCAGGACGAAGACGGGCTGATGGACCTGTCGCCACCGCGGCTGCCAGGGCGCCACCAGTTCGCCAATGCGGCGGCGGCGATTGCGGCGGTCAAGTCGGCAGGTTTCGAGATCAGCCATCGCGTCGCCGACAAGGCGATGGCCAATGTCACCTGGCCGGGGCGGATGCAGAAATTGCCGCAAGGCAGGCTGACGGAACTGGCGCCAAAGGGCGTCGACATCTGGCTCGACGGCGGCCACAATCCCGGCGCCGGCGTGGTCGTCGCCGAGGCATTGGCCGAGCAGGAGGAAAAAAACCCGCGGCCGCTGTTCTTGATTTGCGGCATGATCAACACCAAGGACCAGAGCGGCTATTTCCGCGCCTTCAAGGGCCTGGTGCGGCATGTCTACACGGTGCCGGTGAGCCTCAGCGAGGCCAGTGTGCCGAATGACGAACTGGCGATCCGCGCCGTCGAGGCCGGCCTGTCGGCCGAACCGGTGAGCTCCGTCGCCAATGCGCTGATGCTGCTGCGCGACACGTGGGACGGACCGCCGCCGCGCATCCTGATCAGCGGCTCGCTCTATCTGGCCGGCGCGGTGCTGGCCGAAAATGGCACGCCGCCGGTTTGAGGCGCGTGTTCACCAGGGCACGATGACGCCGGACTTCGTCAGATCACCGCGAGGAGCCAGTCATGATCAAGGTAAAGCAGCTCGCTCACGTTTGCATCTTCGCAGATGATCTCGAAGTGACGCGAAGCTTCTATCGGGACGTCCTCGGCATGGACACCCAGTTCAACTTCCTGCGCGACGGCAAGATTTTCGGTTTCTACCTCAATTGCGGCAGCCGCAGCCACGTCGAGGTGTTCCAGAAAGACGGAGCTAGCTATAGCGACCTGAACCAGATCAACCCCTTCTGCCTTGAAGTGGAAAACCTTGACACCGCGATCGCCCACGCAAGAGCGAAAGGCGTTGAAGTCACGTCAAAGAAACACGCATGTGATGATACCTACCAGGCGTGGATTCGCGATCCTAACAACGTGAAGATAGAACTGTTTGAATACACAGAGAAAAGTGCGCAGTTCGTCGGAGGCGATCGCATCGCGGATTGGTGATCGCCTCACGCCTATGGCGGAGACGGCCTCGGTGGGGACTACTTCAGCTCAATTTCGATGAAGGCATACTCGCCCTCATTGGCATTGATGACGTCATGCTCCACGCCCTCCTTGCGGAAATAGGGCGCCCCCTTCTTCATTTCGGCGAAGGATTCGCCGTCCTTGGTCAGGAGCTTGAGCTTGCCGTCCATCAGCGGCACGACGACATAATCATGGCCATGGCGGTGCCAGCCGGTATTGTCGCCCGGCGCGAAGCGGTATTCGGTGACGATGACGCGCTCATTGTCGATGAAGACGGTGGCCTTGGCAGATCCGGTCATGTCGTTCTCCTGCTTTAAGCCAGACAAGAACATGGGCCGGCAAGTGGCGAGTGCCACGGCGGACCAGCCGCATGACCCAGAAAATCCCGATCCGATCTTCGGTCAGATCAAGTGCAGCAGCGTCCTTCGCGCGTCCAGGGGGGAGCGCGGTACATTAGATGACGAAGCAAAAAGCCCGGCGCGAGGGCCGGGCTTGTCTGCGGATTTCCGCCGGATCAGGCGAGATTGCCGTTGATCCAGTGCGACAGCGCCGTCTTCGGCGCGGCGCCGACCTTCATGTCGGCCATTTCGCCGCCCTTGAAGATCATCAGCGTCGGGATCGAGCGCACGCCGAACTGCGCGGCCAGCTCGGGATTCTCGTCGATGTTGAGCTTGGCGATCTTGACCTTGCCGCCGAGTTCGATGGCGATGTCTTCCAGTGCCGGCGCGATCATCTTGCACGGGCCGCACCATTCCGCCCAGAAATCGACGACGACCGGCTCCTTGGCGTCAAGCACATCGGTCTGGAAATTGCTCTTGTCGACCTTGACGGTGGCCATGCGAAAATCCTTTCGAGAGTTATTGTCGCACCAAATGTGGTGGTGATCGCGCCCTTCTTCAAGCAGCTGTTGTGTCACGCTCCCGTGAGTCGGGCAAGAGCGTCGTCCATCACCGCCGGTGGCAGCTCGATCAATCGCGGCGCTTCAGTGAACAGCAGCGCCGCCGAGACCTCATGTCCGGGATAAAGCGGCTGGAGCAGTGCGCGATAGAGCGCGAGTTGCAGGACATAGGCCGGTGGAACGTCCGCCAGCGCTGCAGGCGCCGGCCGGTTGGTCTTGTAGTCGACGATCGACACCCTGCCTGATGTGACCGCCAGCCGGTCGATCTTGCCGGAGATCGAGCGCAGCTTGCCCTTGACCTCCAGGCTGCCCATGACCGAGACCTCAGCGCGTGAATTCGGCGCAAACAACTGATCGAAGCGGCTGTCGGCAAGGATCGCCGCCACCGAAGCCAAGGCCTTGTCGCGCTCGCTTTCAGGCCATTGCGCGCCAGCGCGCTTGAGGTAGCGCTCCGCAGCATCGCGGCGTTCGGTCTCGGCAATGCCGGGCAGCATCTGCAGCAATTTGTGCAGCGCCAGCCCCCGCATGACCGCAAAGCCAGGTTCTGCCTCGGTGTCCAGCACCGGCGAGCCGGTGTCGATTACGGCTTGCCTGGCCTCATCGATCAGCGCCGAGGCGCCGGACGGCGACAGCGGCCGCGGCAGATCCTCGAAGGGCGGCAAGGGCTGGAACAGGCTCTTTGGCAGCGGCTCGAACTGTTGCGCCTGCCGCGCCGCTTCGGCGGCCGCCTGTGCGACGGGCGGCAATTTTGTCACGTGAAAGCGATGCACCGTCTCGCCGGTGGCGGGATGCTGCCGCTCGATGCTTTCGGGCGCGCCGACCAGCGCGCGGCTGACGATCGAGTGCCAGGTGCCGGCATTCGGCACCCGCTTGCCGTGATAGCCGCAGACGATCAGCCGGTCCTCGGCGCGGGTCATGCCGACATAGAGCAGCCGGCGGTATTCGTCGTCGGCCAGTTCGCGCGCGCGGACCGAAGCGGCCCGCGAAAAGCCATTGGCGACATCGCCAGCCGAACGCCAGAGATAGCCCTTGCCGTCCCAGCGTTGGCCCGAGCCATCGAACGGCATCAGTCGCGGCAGATGCTGATCGCTGAACGGCGCCGAGCCACCATCGACCAGGAACACAACGGGCGCCTCGAGGCCCTTGGCGGCATGCACGGTCATGACGCGAACCTCGTCGCGGGTCTGGTCCATTTCGCGCTTGATCTCGGGGCCGGCATTCTCCAGCGTCGACAGGAAGGATTCCAGCCCCGGTAGGCCGGTCCGCTCCTCGGCCAGGCAGAAGCTCAGGAATTCGTCGAGGATGTCGCCGGCTTCCGGCCCGAGCCGCGCGATCATTTTCTTGCGCAAGCCGTCGCGGGCGAGAGCCCCGGCATAGAATTCGAACACCGGCCTGAATGCGGCTTCATCAGACCATGTGTCGAGCTGGGCAGCGATTGCGGCCAAGGCGGCGCTTTCGCCGGCTTGCTGCCTGAGCGAAGCGATCAACGAGAGGCCGGACGGCCGCTCGCCGGCGAGCGCGAAAAGCGTCTCTTCCGAAACATCGAAAATCGGGCTGCGCAGCACGGCGGCAAGCGACAGATCGTCCTCAGGCTGGACAAGAAAGTGGCCGAGCGCGATCAGGTCCTTGACCGCGATATGACCGGGCAGGCTGAGGCGGTCGGCGCCGGCGACCGGGATGTCGCGTCGCTTCAGCGCGCGCGTCAGCGCATGGACAAAACGATCGCGCTTGCGCACCAGCACCAGCACGTCGCCGGGTCGAAGATTTTTGCCGCGGCCTTCGATGACCTCGCCGGCGCCGATCCAGCCGGCAATGGTTGCCGCGACGTTTTCGGCAACACGCACCGCCGGTGCATGGGCGTGGTCGACGGCTTGCGTCCAGTCGTCGGGTTCGTCGACGACGTCGGCGCCGATCGACGGCCAGACCTCGACATATCCCGGCGCATCGCTGCGGATCGCCTTGTGGGTCAGCGGGTCGGGATCGTGGCTGATGCCGCGCCGCACGAGCGGGTCGGCAAAGACACGGTCCACTGCCGCAAGCACGTCTTCGGTCGAGCGGAACGACCAGGTCAGCTTGAGATCGGCGAAGGCCGCTTTGGCGTCGCGCACCTTTGCGGAAAACAGCAGCCTTGAGTCGGCGAAGGAGTCGGGCGCCGCTCCTTGAAAGGAATAGATCGACTGTTTTTCGTCGCCGACGGCGAACACCGTGCGGTGAACATTGTCGCGTGCGCCGAGCCCGGCAAAGAATTCCTCGGCCAGTCGCTTCACCACCTCCCACTGGTCGGGACTGGTGTCCTGCGCCTCGTCGAGCAGGATATGGTCGATGCCCTGGTCGAGCTTGTATTGCACCCAGGGGCCGGCGTCGGGCCGCGCCAGGAGATTGACCGTCCGGATGATGAGGTCGTTGAAATCGAGGAAGCCGCGGGCGCGCTTCAAGTGCTCGTAGCGGGAGATCAGCCAGTCGGCGATGGTCAGCGCCGCACGTGTGCCCTCCAGCATCCTGAACAAGGCCAATCGGTCGGAGATTTCGAGAATGGCATCGACCGCTGACAGATAGCGCTCGGCAAGATCCGGCAACCGGTCGAGCAACGCCTTCTTGAACATTGCCGGCTCATAAGGCTCGCCATCGCCTCGCAGGAAGGCTTTTGCCAGCAGATGCAGCCGGCGAACCGGATCATCCTCGGCGAAGGCAAGACGCGCATAGGGCAGAAGGTTGTTGAGTACGGTGCGGGCGTCGGCGGCTTCAGCAGCACGGGCGAAGGTGATGAAATAGTCCGGCAGGAAGCCCGGCAGCGGCCAGACGGACGCCGCCAGGCCATCGGCAGTCTGGCCGGCGCGAAACCTGAACTCGTCGAACAGCGCCTGAAAACCACCGCCGCCAGCCGCGCTGATGAAGGCGCGCAGACCTTCGCGCTTGCGCACGATCTCGGCCAGCAAGGCGTCAAGCCCGTGTTCGCCGCCGCGTTCCAGAATGGTGGCGAAGGCCTCGGCCAGCTCCGCATCGCCGGCGGCCGTGCCCGAGATCATGTCGCGGCGGGCGGCGGCGAAGAGCGACGCCTCCATCTGCGGATCGAGCATTTCGAAATGGGCCGGTATGTTGGCTTCCAGTGGAAACTGGTGCAGCACCGATTCGCAGAAGGCGTGGATGGTCTGGATCTTCAGCCCGCCGGGCGTCTCCAGCGCCTCGGCGAACAGCCGGCGGGCGCGGCGCATGGCTTCGCGATTGGGCTGGCGACCGTCCAGCGCCTCTATCCTTGTCGCCAGTTCTGCGTCGCCAAGCGCCGTCCATTCCGACAATGTCGAAAACACCCTGTTCGACATGTTGGCGGCGGCGGCGCGGGTGTAGGTCAGGCACAGGATCTTCGACGAATCGGTGCCACGCAGCAGAAGACGGATGACACGCTGGGCCAGCACATGTGTCTTGCCCGATCCGGCGTTGGCCGATACCCAGGCGGAATTTTGCGGATCTGAGGCGCTTGCCTGGCTGACGGCGGTATCGGTCGGGATGGGATAGGCCTTCTTCATGCCTCCCCTCCCTCGTCGTCGGCGTCGCCGCCGGCAGACCATTCGAGCACGCGGGCGAGATGGTCGTAGTCGCCGTCGGTCTCGCCCTCGCGGAACGGCAACGCCCGCGACAGGTATCCGGTAGCGGGGTTGGAATAGTGGATCAGTAGTTTTTCGAGCCGCGCCCAGGCCTCCTCGGCGAGGTCTGCGGCGGTTCGCGGCTTGCGATTGTATTCGAGGATGGATTCCTCGAACACCTCGCCGTTCGGCTTCAGCCTGATGAAGGCCAGCTGCGACGGCTCGCGCGCGCCAAGCCCCTTGAAGGCGCCGCGCCTGAGCAGCGCGCCCTCGAGCGCCAGTTGCGGCGAAAGCAGCGTATGGGCCTGCGCCTTCGACGGCGAAGAGCCGGTCTTGTAATCCAGGATGTCGGCCATGCCGCCGGCCAGGAGATCGACACGATCGGCATAGCCGGACAGCGTCACGCCGGACTGGCCAACGCCTGTTTTCTCGGCGTGCTCCTCGGCATGCCGCATTGTCACGGCGAAGGCGCGGCCGCGCTCCCATTCGATGATGCCGGCGGCGAGCTTTTCGAAGCGCGGCCACCACACCGCCTCGACATCGGGAGGAAGGGCCGCCTCGGCAAAGCATTCGCGGCCGGCGGCAATGAGACCGTCCAGCGCCTCCGGCACAAGCGGATCGGCCACGGTCCGCGAAAAGAGATGCAGGATGGCGTGAAACAGCGTGCCGCGTTCGGCAGCACCCGGGTCGAGGATGACCGGGTCGAGCGGCATCAGGCGGAGGATCCTCCTGGCATAGATCGCGTAAGGGTCGCGGCGCAGCGTTTCGATCTCGGTGACCGAGAAATGTTGCGGCCGCACATCCAGCGGTGGCTTCGGCTGCGGCCGCGGCGCGAGGTCTCTTCGTTCGCCGGCATCGAGCGCACGGGCCCAGGACAGGAATTCATCACCACGCCGGCGAAGCACCGCCGCATGGTCCTTGCCTATGAAGGTCAGCAGGCGCTGCAGCCAGCGCGACGGCACCGCCGGTGCGTCGCCGGAGCGGGCGGAGCGCGCCAGCACCACTTTCTTCGCCCCCATCGCCATCTGGAAATCATGGGCGGCCAGGCCGATGCGCCGTTCGGGCGGCTCGAGGTCGATGCCGGTCTTCATCAGCCGGGACATGAAGCGGTCGCTTTCCGGCTTGCGCGGCCACACGCCTTCGTTGAGCCCGCCGACGACCAGCGTGTCGACGTTCTGCAACCGGGCTTCCAGCGCACCCCAGATGGCGATGTTCCTGTCGGTGCCTTGTGCCGGCTTGACCGTCTCGGGTGCGATCAGCGCCTCCATCACATCGGGCCATTCGTCGGCTCCGAAGGAGAACGACGCCGAGGCAGCGACCAGCCCGCGCAAGAGTTCGGTGAGCTTTTCGCCGGCGTCGCCGGCATAGAGTTCGCTCAGACTGCCATCCGCGGCGCGGCCGAGACCTTCGAGCGCGACGACGCCGGCCCGGGTCAATTCGGCAAGGTCGGCTTCGGCTTGACTGCGAAAGGCAATCAGCGGCGCCAGCGCAGCAGTAAGGCGGACGAGCAGTTCGCGGGCGCCTTCGATGTTTCGCACGGTCAGGCGGGAAAACCAGAACGGTGGCCGGGTGCTGCCCAGGCCGGTGAGGCGGGCCTCGAAGAGCTCCGGCAGCGAGGCGGCGTCGGGGCGGCCGGTGCCGCCGCGCAGCGCCACCAGTTCGACGATCTCCGCCGCGTGACGGACGCTTGTGCGTTCCAGACCGAGGCCAAGCAGCGGGTGCTTGAGCAGCGACAGCAGGGCCACGGGATCGCCGGGGCGGAACGCCGCCTGAAGCGCCAGTCTGAGCAGGCTGGCGGCTGGCGTGTTGATGAGCGGTGTGCCGCCCGAATCGTCGGCGACGACACCAAACCGCAACAGCTCGACCGAGACGCGCCGCGCCAGGGCGCGGTCGCCGGTGACGAGCGCGGCGCGCTGGCCGGGCTGTTCGACGGCGCGTTTCAGCGCGACGGCGATCGCCACCGCTTCGTCGCGCTCGCCGGCGGCTTCGAGCAGCGTCACGTCGGCGAAGGCCTCGGTGATATCGCCGGCCGTAAAGCGGGCGCGCGTCTCGACCCACAGCTCGGTGGTCTCCGCCGGCCGCAGCGCCTCGCCGACAAGTGCGGCGCGCAGCGCGAGCGGCCTTTCGGCAACGGCGATCTCCTCGACATCGCCGCGCAGCACGCCGATCTTGCCGATCAGTTTTGCCAGGCCGTATTGCGGGTGGCCAAGCAAGGCCGGCCGCGCGCCGGGCACCGCAATTGCCTGGAATGACGGCTCATCCAGCATCAGGTCGAGGCCGGGCAGCACGACCGCGCCGCTGGGCAGGCCGGCGATCACCGCAAGCAATTCAGCGGTGGCGGGAATGGACCCGGTGGAGCCGGCGGCGATCACCGGCCCGGTCGGCGGATTGCGCTTCAGCCGCGCTGCTTCCAGCCTTATCAGCGCATTGCGATGCGCAGCCGGGTTGGAGCGATTGCGTTCTTCGAGGAGATTCGGCCAGTTTTCGGTGACGATGCTCAGGAAGTCGAGCGTCACTTGCCACCAGCCGGCGAGGTTGCCGGTCACCAGATCGGCGAGCCTGGTCCAGTCCGTGCCTTCCGTCTCGATCTCGTCCATCAGCCGGGCCAGGTCGCGCGCCAGCCAGATGGCATCGGCGGCCGACGCCGGCACAACGATCTCCTCGTCGAAAAGTGCCGCGACATGCGCCGGCAGGCGGCGTTTCCAGGCGCGCACCAGCGGCGCCAGCAGCAGCAGGCGCTCGATCGCGGCGATCGGCGGCGCGAGGTCGATGGCGGCCGATGCGTCGGCCTCGAACGCGGCCTCGTCCTCGTCGAACTCGCCGAGCGGGCGGATGACCGGCAGTATCGCCGAGCGGCCACCCAGACAGTCGACGAAGACGCCGCGCAGCGCCCGCGCGGCGCGGCGCGTCGGCACGTAGATGGTGGCGTCGGCCAGCGCCAGCGGATCGCCGTTGAAGCGGAAACCGGGAACAAGCCGCCCTGACAGCAGGGCCTCGGCCAGCGTCGGCAGAAACGGCGCTCCGGGCGGGATCGAGAAAACGCGGCGGGAGCCGCTCATTTCAACTCGGTGAGAGCGCTGGTCAACTCGGTAAGAGTGCCGGGCGACTCAGCAAGAGCGGTGGCAACGACCGCTTCGGCAAGCGGAATGGCGTCGGGCGTGCCAACGGTGATCCAATGGCCGTGCATCACCATGCCGTACAGGCGGCCGGCTGCGATGGCCGCATCGAAATAGGCGTTGAGCGAGTGTGGGCCGGCCGGCGCATCCTTGAAAAGCCTGGGATGGACGATCGCCGCGCCGGCATAGATCAGGCCTGTCGGGTCGCCTTTCGAACGCCGCAAGGTGCCGTCCGGCGCCATCAGGAAATCGGTGCCGCCGCTGTGTCCGGTTGCCGACTGGGAATCCGCGAGCATCAGCAGAATATCCATTTTCGCCGCGTCCCATGCAAGGGCGAGGCGGGCAAGGTTGGGCACGCCGCTGTCGATCCAGAAGGTGTCGGCGTTGACGATGTAAAAGGGAGGCCCTCCTAGTTCCGGCAAAGCATGGACGATACCGCCGGCGGAATCGAGCAGTGTTTGGCTTTCGTCGGAAATAACGACGCGCGGCGCGCGGCGCGCGGCGACGTGGGTGACGATCTGCTCGGGAAAATAATGGACGTTGACGATGGCCTTGTCGACGCCGGCCCGAGCCAGGCCGTCCAGGCTCCAGTCAAGCAACGTCTTGCCTGATATCCTGACCAGCGGTTTCGGCATTGTGTCGGTGATTGGCCGCATGCGCTTTCCCAGCCCGGCGGCAAGCACCATTGCGGTTTTGGGGCGTGTCGTCACAGCGGCCGCTCCTCCAGCAGCCCGTGGGCGGTGTAGAAATCCCGCAGGCCGGCAAGTGCCGGATGCGCCAGCGCCCGCCGAAGATAATCGCGAATGCGCGGCAGGTGTTTTAGATAATAGGGCTTGCCGTCGCGCTTTTCGAGCCGGACGAAAATGCCGAGGATCTTCGAATTGCGCTGCGCTGCCATGATCGCATAGGTCTCGACGAATTCGTCTTCGTTAAAAACGCCAGCCTTGTGGCGAGCGGCGATATAGGCATCGAGCGTCCGCCGCTCGATCTCAGGCGAGATCGTAACCCGGGCATCCATGGCGAGAGAGGCGAGATCATAGGCGGAGGGGCCGATCAGCGCGTCCTGGACATCGACGATGCCAAGGCGATCGTGACCGGAACGATTGCCGCGCCAAATGATGTTCGGCGAATGAAAGTCGCGCAGCATGAGCGTGTATTCGCGCCCCTCCAGCCGGTCGAGAGCCGCGTTCCATTGCTTGGTATAGCCGGCGCGCAAGGCATCGCTTGCCGGGCCGCCTGTGATCGCCGGCACATACCAGTCGAGCAGCAATTCGGCTTCGATCATCATGGCGTCGCGGTCGAAAGGCGGCACATCGTGAAAGACGCCGGGTGCGGCGTTGATGCGATCGGGCCACGTCTTGCCATGCATCATCGCCAGCAGTTCGGCCGCCGCCGCGTAGCGCTCCGCCAGCGGCTGACCGTTCTGGCCGAGAAACCCCTCCGAGCCGAGATGCTCCATGAGAAGAAAGCCCTGGTCCAGGTCCTGCGCGTGGATTTCCGGGGCGCTGACGCCGCCGGCCCGCAGTGCCCGATCGATGGCGACGAAGGCGGCGACGGATTGTGCGGTGTGGGCGATCACCGCATAGGGCTTGCCGTCGCGGACCGGAGGCCCGAGCACCAGCCGCGGCGAGTTCATCAACACGCGCGGCGGCAGGCCGGCCAGCGAGGCGACCTCATAGGAGCGGGCCGAGGCGTCGCCGATAAAATAGCGTCTCTGCGCTTCACCCCAGCCGGTTTTTTCCAAAAAATTGCGCATGGCCAACGAGCGCGCCGCGCGCTCGAAGGCAGCGCCTTGTCCCGACAGTCTCGCCAGGCGTCCGTCGTCCTGATGGACGAGTTCGATCAGCACCGAAGTCTTTGGCAAATAGGCCTCTGCCCGCTCCGGCCATTCGACCAGGGCAGCACCTTGCGCCAGCGCCTCGTCAAAACCCAGTTCGTCCAGTTCGGACGCCGCGGACAGGCGATAGAGGTCGAAATGATGGACGGGGACGCGCGCCTCATAGCTCTGGACGAGCGTGAAGGTCGGGCTCGGCACGTCGAGACCAGCATCGTCGGTCATTGCCCTGATCAACGCCCGCGCCAAACTCGACTTGCCGGCGCCGAGATCGCCTCTGAGAGCCAGCACGTCGCCGGGGCGCAGCGACATGGCCAGATCCTCGCCCAGCCTTGCGGTCGCAGCCTCGTCGGCGAGAAAACGCTCCAGCACCATGCCTGCCATCGAGCGCGCTACTCGGCCGCCGCGCGGATGCCGGACGGCGTGTCGGGAAAGGCACAAATGACGGTGGTGCCGATGTCCTTGCCGGTTTCGATGCGGACACTGCCGCCATGCAGCTCGACAAAGCTCTTGACGATCGACAGGCCGAGGCCGGGGCCGCGCCGGCGGCCGCCATTGGTGCGCGGTTCGAAACGGCGGAACACCGAATCTAGCAGGTCCGGCGGCATGCCGGGACCATCGTCGTGAACGGAGAATTCCACGCCTTCGGCAAGCGAGCGGCAGGCGAGCGTGATGGTGCTCGCCTCCGGTGCGTAGTTCGCGGCATTGCTCAGCAGGTTGTAGAGGATCTGGCGGATGCGGATTTCGTCGCCGTGGAACGTCTTTGGCGCAGTGGCCGCATCGATCTTGAGCCTGATCGCATGCTCCTCCAGCCGGTCGGCAACAAGCTCGGCAGCGGCAGCGATGGTCCGGTCGACGTGAACTTCGGAGATATCGAGTTCCATGATGCCGGCATCCACGGTCGCCAGGTCGAGGATGTCGTTGACGATGGTGAGCAGGACCGAGGAAGACGAGCTGACATGCTCGACATATTCGCTCTGCTTCTGGTTCAACGGCCCGGTCGAGGGCTGCGAAAGCAGCTCGGTGAAGCCGATGATGTTGGTCAGCGGCGAGCGCAGCTCGTAGGAGACGTGCTGCACAAACTCGTTCTTGAGCTGGTCGGATTTTTCCAGTGCCTCATTCTTGTCCTTTAGCGCCCGCTCGACATTGACGCTGTCGGTGACGTCGACGAAGGTCATCATCACCTGCCCGTTGGGCAGCGGGATCATCGCGTAGCGCAGCACGGTGCCGTTGTTCAGCTCGGTCTGGCCGTGGCGGTCGCGGCGCTCGTCGTCGAAACCGGTGACGGCGGCAACGAACCCGCGCCAGGGGCTGTCGGCGGCGCGCCGGTCGCACAGATCGCGGATCGTGGAGACGTGAACGTTGGGCTTGGCGGCATCGGCGTCGAGCCCCCAAAGTGCTGCGAATGCCGGGTTCGACAATCTGAGCCTGCCGTCGGGGCCGAACACGGCCACGCCTTCGGCAAGATTGTCGAGCGTCTCGCCCTGGACCCGCACCGCGGTCTGGTAGCGGCTTTCAAGGTCCATCTTCTCGGTCAGGTTCTCGAACACCCAGGTGACGCCACCTTTGGGCTGCGGATTGGCGACGACGCGGATGGTCTTGCCGTCCGGCAAATGCCACCAATGTTCCTGCGACTCGACCGCGCGATAGGCGCCAAGCAGGCTTTCCTTCCAGCGCCGCCATTCGGGCTGCTCGGCGATCTTGCCTTCGCTGCGCAGCCGGTCGAGCAACAAGGCGTTGTCCGGAGCGCTGTGCAGGAAGCCGCTGTCGAGACCCCATAGTTTCTGAAATGCCTGGTTGAAAAACCGCAGTTTTTCGTCGGTATCGAAAATCGCCACGGCGGTGTTGAGCTGGTCGAGCGTGTCGGCATGGCTGCGCACGGTCCGCTCATATTCGCTACGGATCGTTTCGATGGCGCTGGTGTCGCAGGCGAGACCCGCCGAGCCGTCCGCGCCGGCGAAGTCGGTCACGGCGAACATGCGGCGGTCGCCTTCGATCACGGTGGAAAGCGCCTGCTCGAAGACGCGATGCGACTTATGCTGCGCAGCGATCGCATCGCGCGCTTGGCCGCCCAGGAACTCCTTCGCGTCGCGAACCGCAGCTTCGGCGTTTTCCGCCTCGACCGCCCTGGCATAGGCGCGGTTGACCCATTTCAGCCGCCCGTCCGCCGAGCGCAGCCAGGCTGGCATGCTGAGTGCGTTGAAAAGACCGAGCATGGTGTCATAGTCGGCGGCAAGGCGCTGGTTCTCGATTCTTAGCCTGGCCTCGCTTCGCTCCGTTTCAGAAAGCGAGACGAAGCGGACGAGCACGTGTGCTGCGCTCTTGCGGCCGTGCACTTCGAGCGGCGCCCCGGCCTGCGATTCGATGACGAGATCGAACGGCTTCGCCTTTTCCCGCAGTCCCGCCACGGCATTCTCGAGCGCCGCCGCCGAGCGCGGCATCAGCCAACGGCCAAAGGCGAGGAAGGCGGCACGGTCTTCCGGAGCCCCGCTTTCAACCGGCAATGTCCCGACGAGCTCGGGCTTTTTGTTTTCCGATGCCCATACGATGACACGCTGGTCGCGCAGGTTGAGCAGCGCCTCGGAGCGCTGCAGCGCAGCGTTGACGTCGGCCAGGCGGGCTCTGAGTTCGCCATTCTGGGCCGAGGTGCGCGCCCGTTCGCGGATCAGGAAAATGGCGGAGACAAGTGCCGCGCCCATGACGCCGACAAACATGGCGAGTTGCATGACCTCGACCGTGCTGACCGACAGCCCGGCTTTGGGCGCAGCCGCGTGGGATGCAGCAGCCGGTCCAGCATGCGCCGAAAGGCCAAGCAGCGGGCCGGCGAGCGCGGAAGAAGCAAGCAATTTTCCGACGCGGGCGCCAGCGCGCCATAAGAGGCTTCCGCCTCTGGTAGCGGAACCCGTGGTCGCCATATCGTTGTGGCCGCCGGAAACGGCCTGTCCCGCGCAAGGCGGGTAATCCCCCGGCATGTCCTGGTCCTCTTCGCCGCCTGAATGCAAGACCGCCCTGATGCGGGCCTCGGCCCTCGTCCCCGGGCCCGCGAATCAGCACCATAGCGCTTGCGCGAATCGGCGTGAAGAATCAATCAGCGCAAAAATAAAGCCGGGCGAAAGTCAATCGCCCGGCCTCAATATCTAGTGGTACTTTCCGCTGTGGTTAATAGCGGTAGTGTTCCGGCTTGAACGGTCCCTGCGGGGTCACGCCGATATAGGCGGCCTGTTCGCCGGACAGTTCGGTAAGCCGGGCGCCGAGCTTGTCGAGATGCAGGCGCGCGACCTTTTCATCGAGATGCTTCGGCAGGACATAGACCTGGTTCTGATACTGGCCGGGCTTGCTGTACAGCTCGATCTGGGCCAGCACCTGGTTGGTGAACGACGCCGACATGACGAAGCTCGGGTGGCCGGTGGCGTTGCCGAGATTGAGCAGGCGGCCTTCCGACAAAAGGATCATCCGCTTGCCGTCCGGGAAGGTGATCATGTCGACCTGCGGCTTGATGTTGGTCCACTTCAGATTGCGCAGCGACGCCACCTGGATCTCGTTGTCGAAGTGGCCGATATTGCCGACGATCACCATGTCCTTCATCGCCCGCATATGGTCGATGGTGACGACATCCTTGTTGCCGGTGGTGGTGATGATGATGTCGGCGGTCGGGGCGGCATCTTCGAGGGTGACGACTTCGAAGCCGTCCATTGCCGCCTGCAATGCGCAGATCGGATCGACCTCGGTGACCTTGACGCGGGCGCCGGCGCCCTTGAGCGACGCCGAAGAGCCCTTGCCGACGTCGCCATAGCCGCAGACGACCGCAACCTTGCCGGCCATCATCGTGTCGGTGCCGCGGCGAATGCCGTCGACCAGCGATTCCTTGCAGCCATATTTATTGTCGAATTTCGACTTGGTCACGCTGTCGTTGACGTTGATCGCCGGGAACGGCAGCAGGCCCTTCTTCTGCAACTGATAGAGCCGGTTGACGCCGGTCGTCGTCTCTTCGGTGACGCCGCGGATCGCCTCCTTCTGCTTGGCGAAGAAGCCGGGCGATGCCGCCATCCGCTTCTTGATCTGGGCAAACAGGATTTCTTCCTCCTCGCTGCCTGGATTGGAGAGCACATCCTCGCCGGCTTCGGCGCGCGCGCCGATCAGGATGTACATGGTGGCATCGCCGCCATCGTCGAGGATCATGTTGGAGGTGCCGCCATCGGCCCACTGGAATATCTTGTCGGTGTAGACCCAGTAGTCCTCGAGCGACTCGCCCTTGACCGCGAAGACCGGAATGCCGGCCTCGGCGATGGCCGCGGCCGCATGGTCCTGGGTCGAAAAGATGTTGCAGGAGGCCCAGCGGATCTCGGCGCCGAGCGCCTTCAGCGTTTCGATCAGCACCGCCGTCTGGATGGTCATGTGCAGCGAGCCGGTGATGCGCGCGCCCTTGAGCGGCTGCGCCTTGCCAAATTCTTCGCGGCAGGCCATCAGGCCCGGCATTTCGGTTTCGGCGATCTCGATCTCCTTGCGGCCCCAGCCGGCAAGCGAGATGTCGGCGACCACATAGTCATTGCTACCCGTCATGGCAGTGCTCCGATCAAGAATTGTCTTCGGGATGCGCCCGCGCCGGAAGGCGTGTCGAAGGGCGCGAGTTGCCGGCCTGACTAGCAGATCGTCGGTCGGACGACAATGGGATATAAAGAAATCTTTATCCGTGCATGTCCTCAGATGCGCGCCGGCGCGAAATCGGGTTCAGCCGCGACGCGCTCCAGGCGTCAGGACTCTTCGCCGAAGCGGGAGGCGACCAGTTGCTCCAGCGCGTCGATCACCTGCTCGGCCTCCGGGCCGCTGGCGGTGACGCGGATCGAATAGCCGGGGCTTGCCGCCAGCATCATTAGGCCCATGATCGAGGTGCCACCAACCGTGACGCCGTCCTTCTCGACCTGGACGGAGGCGTCGAAGCCGCTGGCAACCTGAACGAATTTTGCTGAGGCGCGGGCATGCAGGCCACGCTGGTTGACGATTGGAAATTCCCGGACGATGTCACCCTTGTTGGCCGACAGCGCGCTCATTTGCTGCTCAGAAGCTGGCTGGCGACATTGATGTATTTGCGGCCGGCCGCCTGCGCCTCGTCCAGCGCTGCGCTCATATTGTCGCCCTTGCGAATGCTGGACAGCTTGATCAGCATCGGCAGGTTCATGCCGGCAATGACCTCGGTGCGACCGGATTCCATCACCGAAATTGCAAGATTGGACGGCGTGCCGCCGAACATGTCTGTCAAGACGATGACGCCCGCTCCCGTGTCGACACGGGCAACGGCATCGATGATGTCGCTGCGGCGCTGCTCCATATCGTCATCGGCGCCGATCGCGACGGTCTCGAAACTGTCTTGTGGCCCGACGACATGTTCCACGGCATGGCGGAATTCGGCGGCCAGTTGACCGTGCGTTACAAGCACGAGTCCGATCATTCTTTGGTGGCTCCCGTCATCGCCGCTTCACAGGCGTTTCATGCTCGCCGGCCTTTTCAGGCGGCGGGAGCGCTATCTTGTCGACGCGAGGCGCGTTGACAAGCCCAAAATTGCACAGGCGCAGGCCATTTTGACGCATTGCAGCAACAATTCGAAATCGCATCATACGAAAGGCGCAATTGGCAGCCGCGCCATCACGGCCGGCAGGGCCGCCGGAACATTGCGTTCGGCAAGATCAATACGCGGCACCGGACAGCCCGCGATGAACTCGCTGGCATCTTCCTGGAAGCGGTCCATTTCGCTTGCCGGGACCAGCCGGATGCAAAGGTCGATGACGCCGCCGGGCTCGAACGACAATGGCCGCGGGCCGAATCCGGGGACCTCGGCGAGGCCGGCGATGGGAGCGGGCACCCGGCAGACCAGCCGCCCCGCGTGATCGGCCGCGAGGAGCCTGTCGTCACCGATCAGCCGCGAAAACAATCCACGTTGACGGCAATGATCGATGAGGGCGAACGCCAGCGTCGTCTTGCCCGATCCGGACGGTCCCGTGATGAGGACACCACGCTCGCCGATCAGGATCGCCGTGCCGTGAATGTTCTCAGCCTTCACAGTCGGCTCACGCATGAGTTCCTGTCCGGAAACCGGTCGCCACTTTTCGGGATCATGCTTTTTGGTTCACGCATGATCTTGTCCGAAAACCGGTTCCCACTTTTCGGGATCATGCTTTTTGGTTCACGCATGATCTTGTCCGAAAACCGGTTCCCACTTTTCGGGATCATGCGTCAGCCTTCCGCCGGCAGTGTCACGACGAAACGCGCGCCCTTGATCTCGCCGGGTTTGGTGCCCGGGATGTTCTCGGCGGTCAGCGTGCCGCCATGGGCTTCGACGATCTGCCTGCTGATCGACAGGCCAAGACCCGAGTTCTGGCCGAACGCCTCGCCGGCCGGCCGGTCGGTGTAGAAGCGCTCGAAGATGCGGTCGATGTTGTCGGCCCTTATACCGGGACCATTGTCGTCGACGGTGATGATGTTGACCTTGCCGGCGCGCGCCAGCGATATGGCGATGTGGCCGCGCTCCTCAGGAACGAAGGAGCGGGCATTCTCGATCAGGTTGGTGATGACCTGGCCGATCCTCAGATCATGGCCGGCGACGAAATAGCCTTTGACGCCCTGCGGCAGTTTGGCGACCTTGAACTCGATGTCGACCGTCTTCTTGTTGCGCGTGGCCGTGCGCGAAACGTCGACCAGATCGGTGATGAATTTCTTGAGATCCACGGTTCCTGCGTCTTCGCGCGCGAGCTCGGCGTCAAGACGGGAGGCATCGGAAATGTCGGTGATGAGACGGTCCAGCCGCCTGACGTCGTGCTGGATGATCTCCATCAGCCGGGCGCGCGACGCCTCGTTCTTGGCCAGAGGCAGGGTCTCTACCGCGCTGCGCAGCGAGGTCAGCGGGTTCTTCAATTCGTGCGAGACGTCGGCCGCGAAACTTTCGATCGCCTCGATGCGGGCGTAGAGCGCATTGGTCATGTCGCGCACGGCGATCGACAGATTGCCGATCTCGTCCTGCCGATCGGAGAAGTCCGGGATTTCCTCGCGATTCTTGACGCCGCGCCGCACCCTGACCGCCGCCGCCGACAGCCGGCGCAGCGGGTTGGCGATGGTCGAGGCAAGCAGCATCGACAGGATGGCGGTGACAAGGGCGGCGATGCCGAAGACGCGCAGGATCGCCTTGCGCTCGGCCGCGACGATCTTGTCGATGTCGCCGCCTTCCGTCGACAGCATCAGCACGCCGAGGACGGCGCGGAAGCGCTGGATCGGCACGGCGACCGAAACAATCTGCTCGCCCTGTTCAGAGATCCGCACGATGGTCGACGGGCTGCCGGTAAGCGCCTTGACCACCTCCGGAAATGCAGCGCCGTTGCCGCCCGGCTGCTCATGGTAGACCGGCAGCGCGGTGTTGCGGAAAAAGTCGAAGACGAATTTCTGGATTCGCTCGAGAAGATCGGGCTCTTCCTTGTCGGTCGGCGGCAGATCGTAGCGAAGGATCTGGCCGCGCGAATAGAGGTGGCGCGAATCGAGCAGCAGATTGGCGTCGCGGTCATAGATCCGGGCGCGCGTCCGCGTCGGCGAAATCAAGCGCCTGAGCACCGGCGCGACGCGCTCAGGATTGATCGGAAAGTCCAGATTGTCGAGCTGATCGGAGCCGGGGCCCAGGCTTTCACCGGCCTGCAGTTCAAGCAGCTTTTCCGGATCGATGCTGATCGAATCGGTCTCGACCGTCGCCGATGCGGCGATCGCGCCGGCGATGATCTCGCCCTGGGTCATCAGGCTCTCGACGCGGGCATCGATGAGCCCGTCGCGAAACGTGTTGAGGTAGAGAATGCCGGTGACCAGGACGGCCAGGCCGGCGAGGTTGAGGAAGAGAATGCGCCGCGTCAGGCTGGAAAAGATATGGTGGCCGAGGAAGCGGCGCATCGGCACCGTGATCCTCGACAGGAATGCGGGCAGAATCCGCGACGGGCGCCGGGCGCCCGTCCGTCTCACTCGCTCTACGTCCACTGCCATCGAATAGCAGCCCCCGCTTAGTAATTAGTGAGTAGGCAGTAGGGAATAGAGAAATGGTTGGCCGAGGTCGCGGCGATGCTGAGTGGCCGTTCGCACCATTCAAAACTTACTACCGACTATTCCCTACTGCCTATTGCCTATTTACGCTTCGCGAAACCGATATCCGACTCCGTAAAGGGTTTCGATCATCTCGAAGTCATCATCGACGGCCTTGAACTTCTTGCGAAGGCGCTTGATGTGGCTGTCGATGGTGCGGTCATCGACATAGACCTGCTCATCATAGGCCGAATCCATCAGCGCATCACGGCTTTTTACCACACCGGGGCGTTGGGCCAGAGAATGCAGGATCAGGAATTCGGTGACGGTAAGCGTCACCGGCTCGCCTTTCCAGGTGCAGGTGTGGCGCTCCTGGTCCATGACAAGCTGGCCGCGCTCAAGCGAACGGGCCTGCTGGTTGGGCGTCTTGGCCGACGCCTCGCGGGCGCTGGCACGGCGCAGCACGGCGCGAACCCGCTCGACCAGAAGACGCTGCGAGAAGGGTTTGCGGATAAAGTCGTCGGCGCCCATCTTGAGGCCGAAAAGCTCATCGATCTCGTCGTCCTTGGACGTCAGGAAGATCACCGGCAGGTCGGATTTCTGGCGCATCCGGCGCAGAAGTTCCATGCCGTCCATGCGCGGCATCTTGATGTCGAGAATGGCGAGATTCGGCGGGCGCGCCGCCAGGCCTTCCAGCGCCGACGCCCCATCCGTATAGGTTTCGACGCGATACCCCTCCGATTCGAGGGCGATCGACACCGAAGTCAGAATGTTGCGGTCGTCGTCGACAAGCGCGATTGTTGCCATTTCAAGTGGCTCCCTCATGAGCTGTCCCTTCTTTGGTCGAGAAGGGGCTTTTGCAGGACAAATTAGGTACAAAATGTGGCACAGGCTTCGTCCGCTGTCACGAGCGGCATGCCGGCGGCCACAATCTCACCTCAACATGGATTGGACCGATACAGACCGCCAATCCTTTGGGCACCCGCCTGATTTTTCGCACATATAAACGATTTAAACAACTTTCAAATTATTTAAATCGATTAAATATTTGATATCATTTGGCTTTTCTGGTTCTGACCGTTACAGTCTCCATCGTTGGGGGCTCCGGAAGTTCGCCGGCCAGGATGCTGCAATCGAAGAAGGAACCCTCATGTCGGAAGCCGGCAAACGCAATCCCGCATGGGCGATCGACCGGATCGGCCTGAAAACCACCGGCGCGGTGCGCTATAATTTCGGCGAGGCCGTCCTTTACGAGGAGGCGATCCGCCGCGGCGAGGCCCGGCTTACCGCGCATGGCGCGCTGGTCGCCGAGACCGGGCAGCACACCGGCCGCTCGCCCAAGGACAAATTCGTCGTCCGCGACGAGACCACCGGGCCGCATGTCTGGTGGGACAACAACAAGTCGATTTCGCCGGCCCAGTTCGACACGCTGCTCGCCGATTTTCGCGCCCACGCGGCGGACAAGGATCTTTATGTGCAGGACCTGGTCGGCGGCGCTGATGAGGACTTGAAGCTGACGACCCGGGTCGTCACGGAGCTTGCCTGGCACTCCTTGTTCATCCGCAATCTGCTCATTCGCCCGCAAGCCGCCGAGCTCGAGCAGTTCGTGCCCGAGTTGACGATCATCGACCTGCCGTCGTTTCGCGCCGATCCCGTCCGCCACGGCACCCGAACCGGAACGGTGATCGCCGTCGATCTGACGCGCATGATCGTGCTGATCGGCGGCACCTCCTATGCCGGCGAAATGAAAAAATCGGTGTTCACGGTGCTCAACTATCAGTTGCCGGCGAAGGGCGTGATGCCGATGCACTGCTCGGCCAATGAAGGCGCCGGCGGAGACGCGGCCATCTTCTTCGGCCTCTCGGGAACCGGCAAGACGACGCTGTCGGCCGATCCGTCGCGCACGCTGGTCGGCGACGACGAGCACGGCTGGGGTCCGCATGGCATCTTCAACTTCGAAGGCGGCTGCTATGCCAAGACGATAAAGCTCTCGGCCGAAGCCGAGCCGGAGATCTTCGCCACCACCCAGCGCTTCGGCACGGTGCTGGAGAATGTGGTGCTCGACGCCGGCCGCGTGCCGGATTTCAACGACGGCAATCTCACTGAAAACACGCGCTGCGCCTACCCGCTCCACTTCATCCCCAACGCCAGCAAGACGGGCCGCGCCGGTCACCCGAAAAACATCATCATGCTGACCGCCGACGCATTCGGCGTGATGCCGCCGATCGCCCGGCTGACCCCGGCGCAGGCGATGTATCATTTCCTCTCCGGCTACACCGCCAAGGTGGCAGGGACCGAAAAGGGCGTCACCGAACCCGAAGCGACGTTTTCGACCTGTTTCGGCGCACCGTTCATGCCGCGCCATCCGTCGGAATACGGCAATCTGCTGCGCGAGCTGATCGCCCATCACAGCGTCGATTGCTGGCTGGTCAACACCGGCTGGACCGGCGGCGCCTACGGCACCGGCAAGCGGATGCCGATCAAGGCAACGCGGGCGCTGCTCGCCGCAGCGCTCGACGGCTCGCTGAAAGGGGCCGATTACCGGACCGACGCCAATTTTGGTTTCGAGGTGCCGGTGGCGGTCGCGGGCGTCGACCGTGCCATTCTCGACCCAAGATCGACATGGGCCGATACCTCAGCCTATGACCTGCAGGCGGCAAGGCTGGTCGGCATGTTCGCCGTCAATTTCGAAAAATTCGAACCGCATGTCGACGCCATCGTGCTCGGCGCCGCGCCGCGCATGCGCGAAGCCGCGGAATAGTCGCCAGCCGGCTAGCAGAGCCGGGATCGGGATCGGGAAGCCCCGACCCGGGGGGCCTTTTCTTTTTTCGTTCGCCGCGCCATGACTCCGGCATGAACGCCGACGACAAGATCATCATTGCCGACGATGCGGTGATCCATCCGGATGACCTGCACGAGGACTTCATCCGCTCGTCCGGCCCCGGCGGCCAGAACGTCAACAAGGTGGCGACGGCGGTGCAATTGCGCTTCGATGCGGCGAATGCGCCTGGCCTGTCGGAGCGCGTCCGCGAGCGAACCATAAGGCTGGCCGGCCAGCGCGCCACCAAGGACGGCGTCATCGTCATCGAGGCCGGACGCTTCCGCACGCAAGAGCAGAACCGGGCGGACGCCCGGGCGCGGCTTGCCGAACTGGTCGCCAAGGCCGCCGAACCGCCGCCGCCGCCGCGCAAGAAGACGAGGCCGTCGAAAGGCGCGGTCGAAAGGCGGCTGAAGACCAAGGCTGGGCGCGGCACGATCAAGAAGCTGCGCGGTCGCGTGGACGACGATTGACACGCGTCGACCCGGACGCAAAGGGTGCGCGCTCGGGCAGTCACGCATGGTGCTTTTCCAAAAATCGATTCCGAATTTTGGGCCGATGCGGCGGGCACGACATCGATCGCGGTCGAGACCGCTTCCAATTCGAGGTTGCAGGTGGCAAGTTCGGCATTCGTCACAGCAAGGAGACCGCAGATGGGCATGTTTGATTTCGTCAAGGACGTCGGCAAGAAGCTCGGCTTCGGCGACGATGAGCCGGAGCCGACCGCCGATACGCTGAAGAAGGAACTCGATTCGCACGCGCTCGGCACCGACAATGTGGAAGTCGACGTCAAGGGCGATACGGCTGTGCTGAAAGGCGTAGTCAAGGACCAGTCGATCTTCGAAAAAGCCATCATCGCCGTCGGCAACACGCTCGGTGTGTCCAAGGTGCAGGCGGATGAATTGCAGGTCGCCGCGCCCGAGGCTGGCACGCCCGCAGCCCCGGCCAAGCAACCGACCTTCTACACGGTCAAGAAAGGCGACAATCTCTGGAAGATCGCCGAAAAGAGCTATGGCAAGGGCAAGGGCGCGAAGAACACGGTCATTTTCGAGGCCAACAAGCCGATGCTGACCGACCCGGACAAGATCTATCCGGGGCAGGTCCTGCGCATCCCGGATCTCGACCAGGCCTGACCAGATCGAGCCAGATCTGCAACAGCAATCGACAATGGCGGCGGCTTTCGGGTCGCCGTTTTCGTGTGATGGTGGCATTCTGGTCGTTTGCAGACCAACGGATCAAACGACCATGCTCGTTCTGCCCAAAGGCGTCCGCCACATGCCCCTCTGTCTGTCCCGTGCGGTGCAGGAAGCGCTCGTCGAGGATGTGAGGCAGGTCGTGCAGGAAGCGCCGCTGTTCGTGCCGGCGATGCCGCGCACCGGCAAGGAGATGAGCGTGCGCATGACCAATTGCGGTTCGCTCGGCTGGGTCACCGACAAGCAGCACGGCTATCGCTACCAGCCGACGCACCCGGTAACCGGAACGCCCTGGCCGCCGATCCCGGACGTGCTGCTGGAGCTGTGGCGCGAGGTGTCTGCCTATCCCCATCCGCCGGAGGCCTGCCTGGTCAATTTCTATTCGCCCGACGCGAAGATGGGCCTTCATCAGGACCGCGACGAGATCGATTTCTCCGCGCCGGTCGTCTCCGTTTCACTGGGCGACGATTGCCTGTTCAGGGTCGGCCAGAGCACGCGCGAAGGCGGCACCAAATCGTTCAGGCTGAAAAGCGGCGACGTCGTCGTGCTTGGCGGCGAAGGCCGCCTGTGTTTCCACGGCGTCGACCGTATCTATCCATCGACCTCGGCACTGCTCAGGAACGGCGGGCGGATCAATCTGACGCTGCGGCGGGTGACCTATCCTGGCTAATGCTGTCGCGCAGGAGCGGTGGCCGGCGCAATGCAGGCATATTGATCACCGGCTGCTCCCGACAAATGCTCTGGAATTTGCAATCGAACGATAGCGGGCACTGCCTAAAGCGCGTCGCGTTTGACTGGCCTCATGCGACGCGCTTCAGGTTATTGTTTTATGCATGTCGTTATCGCAAAACCGCTGCACACTTTTGCGCGACATGCATCAAAGCGCCGTTAACCGCTTCGTTACAGCTTCCTGAGCGCCACTTCCTCGACCAGATGATTGGCGCCCTTGCGCAGGATGAGATCGGCGCGGGCTCGCGTCGGCAGAATGTTCTCGCGCAGATTCTTCAGGTTGATGTTGGCCCACAGGCCTTCGGCGATGGCGCGGGCCGCTGCTTGCGAAAGTTGCGAATAGCGGTGGAAGAAGGAGTCCGGATCGCGGAAGGCGGTCTCGCGCAGCCGCATGAAGCGGGCGATGTACCATTGATGGATCAGCTCCTCTTCGGCATCGATATAGATGGCGAAGTCGAAGAAATCCGACAGGAAAGGCACGATCTTGCCGTCCTTTGGCAGCTTGCCCGGCTGCAGGACGTTGATGCCTTCGAAGATCAATATGTCCGGCCGGTCGATGGTCTGGAACTCGCCGGGAACGACGTCGTAGGTCAGGTGCGAATAGACTGGCGCGCGGACATTGCGCTGCCCCGATTTGATGCCCGACAGGAAACGCAGCAGGGCGCCGACATCGTAGCTGTCGGGAAAGCCCTTGCGCTCCATCAAATTGTTGCGGCGCAGGATTTCATTGGGAAGCAGGAAGCCGTCGGTGGTGATCAGATCGACCTTGGGGCTCGACGGCCAGCGCGCCAGCAATTCCTTGAGGACGCGCGCCGTGGTCGATTTGCCGACCGCGACGGAGCCGGCAATGCCGATGATGAAGGGCGTCTTGACGACATCCACCGCGTTGAAGAAGGCCTGGCGCTGCCTGAACAGCAGCTGGCTGGCCTCGACATGGGCCGACAACAGCCGAGATAGCGAAAGATAGATGCGCTTGACCTCTTCGAGGTCGACCGGGTCGTTGAGCGAACGCAGGCGACGGATCTCGTCCTCGCCGAGCGTCATCGGCGTGTCGGCGCGGAACTGCGACCATTCTTCCGCCGAGAAAAAACGGAAGGGCGAATATTTCTCGGTGGGGGCGAGCTGGTCCATCGAGTTTCCTGCCCTCCGCAGCGATCAGCCCCGGTCCTGCCGAGACGCCTTTTCGGCGATGCCCGAACGACCGGTGCGGCGCTCGAGTTCGGTCAGGACATCGGCAAGCGGAACGCCGGCGACGCCCAGAACGACGAGCCAATGATAGATGAGATCGGCGCTTTCCGAAACGAGGGCTTGTCTGTCACCGCCAACGGCCGCGATCACCGTTTCGACCGCCTCTTCGCCGAGCTTCTGCGCCGCCTTGTCGATGCCGCGCGCGAACAGCTTTGCCGTCCACGAATCCGGATCGCCGGAATGCGCGCGTTCCCTGATGATTGTCTCCAGATCGGAGAGCGAAAACTCAGCCATGGCGCCATCTATCTGCTTGTTTAAGCATGATCTTTTCCGAAACCGGTTCCCCCTTTTTGGCTGGCGCGGACCTTCGGTTCGGGATCATGCTTTAGAGCCGATCCCCTGACGAGTCCAGTCGCATCGGCAGGCCGGCTCGGGCCATGTGCGACTTGGCTTCAGCAATGCTGTACGTGCCGAAATGGAAAATCGATGCCGCCAGCACCGCGCCGGCATGGCCGTCGCGAATGCCCTCGACCAGGTGATCGAGCGTGCCGACGCCGCCGGAGGCGATGACCGGCGCACGCACGGCGTCGGCGACCGCGCGGGTGAGCGCGATGTCGTAGCCGGCCTTGGTGCCGTCGCGGTCCATCGACGTCAGCAGGATCTCGCCGGCGCCGCGATCGACCATCTGCTGAGCGAATTCGACCGCGTCGATGCCGGTCTTCTCGCGGCCGCCATGCGTGAAAATCTCCCAGCGGTCGGCCTCGCCTTCGCCTGACACCATCTTGGCATCGATGGCGACGACGATGCACTGGTTGCCGAACTTGTCGGCCGCCTCGGCGATGAAATCGGGATTCCTCACTGCCGCCGTGTTGATCGACACTTTGTCGGCGCCGGCCAAAAGCAGCTTTCTTATGTCGGCGACCTGGCGCACGCCGCCGCCGACGGTCAGCGGCATGAAGCATTGCTCGGCGGTGCGGGCGACGATGTCGAAGATGGTCTCGCGATTTTCGGACGAGGCGGTGATGTCGAGGAAGCAGAGCTCGTCGGCGCCGGCGGCATCATAGGCCATGGCCGCTTCGACCGGATCGCCGGCATCGATCAGGTCGACGAAATTGACGCCTTTGACGACGCGGCCGTTCTTGACGTCGAGACATGGGATGACGCGGGCTTTCAGCATCAGATCCTCGCATGCGCGGCAAGAAAATCGCCAAGCAATTGCCCAACGACAGGCGGAACCTCGCCTTTGGCGTCAAAGGCAGGATCATAGGCGGACAGGGTGATGCCGACGATCGGGATCGACTTGGCCAGCCCGCAAACCAGTTGCCGCAGCTGCTCCGGATTTGGACCTCCCGGCAGCGCATAGCGGTTCACTTGCAGCACATCCGGATCGTGAACATCCAGATCAAGATGCAAATGCACTTGGGCCGCGCCGGCCGCCTTGAGCTTTCCCACATTGTCGAGTGCATCGGTCCACTGGGCGCGAATGATCGGCAACGTCTCGAGAAGCCGCCTTTCATCTGGATCGAGGTCGCGCGCGTCGACCAGCATGCAGCGCGACGGGTCGATCGCCTGGAAGCCGGGAATCGCTGACGTCATCGGCCGCCAGCAGAGCCCCAGCGTCGTCGCCAGCGCCATGCCGTCGAGAAAGCCGTAGGCCGACGTCTCGGGCGTGTTGAGATCGCCATGCTGATCGATCCAGATGATCGAATCAGCGGCGTCGCCAGCCACCGCACCGGCGGCGGTCAGGCAATTTCCGGCGAGCACGATGGGAAAACGCTCATCGTCGCGCGCCATGTCGACCTTGGTGGCGACTGCCCGACAGACCGCGAAACCTGTCGCGATTTCGCGTCTCTGGGCATCGCCGACCTCGCCGATGTCCTCGACGATGACATCATGGCCGCGCAAGGCAAGTTCATCGACAAGGCCGCCGGCAATGATGGCGTCGGGGCCTTGGCCAAAGCCGGCGTGGTAAAGGCCGCTGTCATAGGGTGCGAGGATGATCGAGAGTTTCATCGCGCCCTCGCCTTCTCCGGTCCGGCCGCCAGGATCGCCA
The DNA here is from genome assembly GCF_055811535.1 of Mesorhizobium sp. WSM4816. Taxonomy (NCBI): domain Bacteria; kingdom Pseudomonadati; phylum Pseudomonadota; class Alphaproteobacteria; order Hyphomicrobiales; family Phyllobacteriaceae; genus Mesorhizobium; species Mesorhizobium sp. WSM4816. The sequence goes on from NZ_JBVVQR010000003.1 coordinate 166,755, forward strand.
ATGCCTCGGCCGGGTCGATACGTCCGTCATAAAGTGCACGCCCTGAGATGGCGCCTTCGAGCTTTTGCGCATCGGGCATCGTCATGCGCACGATGTCGGCGATCGAGGCCAGCCCGCCGGAGGCGATGACCGGGATGGACACGGCGTCGGCAAGATCGATGGTGGCGTCCCAGTTGATGCCGGTCAGCACACCGTCGCGGTCGATGTCGGTGTAGATGATGGCGGCAACGCCGGCGCCCTCGAACTTCTTCGCCAGTTCGATGACGCCGAGACTAGAGGCCTCGGCCCAGCCCTCGACCGCCACCTTGCCGCCCTTGGCGTCGATGCCGACGGCGATCTTGCCCGGGAATGCCTTGCAGGCCTGCCTGACCAGATCCGGATCGCGCACCGCCACCGTGCCGAGAATGATGCGGGCCAGGCCGCGATCGAGCCAGTCCTCGACCTGCGCCAGGGTGCGGATGCCGCCGCCGAGCTGCACCGGGTTTTTCGTTGCCTTGAGAATGGCGCCGACCGCCGCGCCGTTGACGCTCTGGCCCTTGAAGGCGCCGTTGAGGTCGACGACATGCAGCCATTCAAAGCCTTGTTGCTCGAAAGCCCTGGCCTGCGCGGCCGGGTCGTCATTGTAAATCGTCGCGGTCGCCATATCGCCGTGCTTCAGGCGCACGCACTTGCCGTCCTTGAGGTCGATGGCCGGGAACAGGATCACCGTTCAGGCGCCTTCAACAATGACGAAGTGACCGGTCGAGGCGGCAAGCCTGTACTTCAATGCCTCCCGGTATTCAGGCGATTCGTAGCATTCTATCGCCTTGTCGTAGGACTCGAACTCGACCAGGACGTGGCGGTTGCCTGTCGGCCCTTCCGGGTTCGCATAACGCCCCGCCCGCACAGGAAACTTCGCGCCATATTTCGCAAAAGCCGCCGCGTTCGCCTCGATATACTGCTTGTAGCCCTCGGGATCGCGGACATCGACCATCGCCATCCAGTAGCCTTCCTTGCTCATTTCTTAGGGCCTCCAGCGCAGGAAATTGGTGATCAGCGCCAGGCCAAGCGCCTGGCTCTTTTCGGGATGAAACTGCGTGCCGGCGAGATTGTCGCTGGTAACAGCAGCTGTAACCGGACCACCATAGTCGGCAATCGCCAGCACCTCGTCCGGCTTCTGCGCGTCGAGATGGTAGGAATGAACGAAATAGGCGTGCAGCCCCTTGCTGCCTGTCGGAATGCCGGAAAACAGCGGATGCTTGCGCGTGAGCTCGATCGTGTTCCAGCCGATCTGCGGGATTTTTAGCGCAGGATCGGCCGGGGTGATCTCCTTGACATCGCCGGCGATCCAGCCAAAGCCTTTTGTGACAGTCTTTTCCAGGCCCCGCTCCGACATCAGCTGCATGCCGACGCAGATGCCGAGGAACGGCCGCCGCTTGACGATCGCGACCTCCTCGACCGCTTCCCACATGCCGGCCACGGCGCGCAGCCCGGCCGCGCAATCGGCATAGGCGCCGACGCCGGGCAGGACGATGCGGTCGGCGGTTCTGACACGCTCGGCGTCGGCGGTCAGGTCGATGGCGGCGGCGATGCCGGCCTCGTGCGCGGCGCGCTCGAAGGCCTTGGTGGCCGAGCGCAAATTGCCCGAGCCATAATCGATGATCGCGACCCGCATGTCAGGGTCTTCCCGGCGTGTGCGTCAGTCCGAGCACCAAGCCTGTGTGTGCCGGCCGGGCATGGGCAGCGTCCGGAACGATGCGCGGCACCGGCGCTGGCTCATCCGCACGCGCTTCGGCTTCCAGCACATAGCGCGTATCGGCATCGTCGAGCCTGTCGGCCTCGACGACGCCCCATTCGTGCCAGCCACGACGGCGCAGTGCGGCGATCCGCAAGGCCTGCCCTTCCAGCCCGACATAAAGCGATACCAGCAGCGACAGCAGCGGGCCGGCCAGCCCAAGGCTCAGCCCTTCGGCAAGCATCGAAAGCAGAGCCATAGCGACAAACGCCAGTGCTGCCTCGATCCACAACCGGTGCCAGAGCAGCCACAGCGGCGGCACGAGGAAGCCAAGCCAGGAAAACCCATCACGGACAAAGGCCGTTGTGTCAGGCTTTTCGCCGCGGCCCGGCGGTTCCATCACGACATAGACGGCCATGGCCTATCCCTTCAGAGATCCCTTGGTGGAAGGAACCGCGTCAGGCTGGCGCGGGTCGCTTTCAAGCGCGAAACGCAGCGCACGCGCCACCGCCTTGAAGCAGGTCTCGGCGATGTGGTGATTGTTGGCGCCGTAATGGTTGGTGACATGCAGCGTGATGCCGGCATTTTGCGCCAGGGCCTGGAAGAATTCGCGCACCAGTTCGGTGTCGAACGTGCCGATCTTCGGCGACGAGAACACAACGTTCCAGACAAGGAAAGGACGGCCGGAAACGTCGATCGCCGCGCGCGTCAGCGTCTCGTCCATGGCGAGATCGATCGAGGCATAGCGCATGATGCCGCGCCGCTCGCCCAGTGCCTTGGCCAGCGCCTGACCGAGCGCGATGCCAGTGTCCTCGACCGTGTGGTGGTCGTCTATGTGGAGGTCGCCCTTGGCCTTGACCGTCATGTCGATCAGCGAATGGCGCGACAGCTGGTCCAGCATGTGGTCGAAGAAGCCGACGCCCGTCGAGATATCGGATTTTCCCGAGCCGTCGACCTGGACCGATACGGAGATGTCGGTTTCCCTGGTCTTGCGGCTTGCGTTGGCGGAACGGGGCGGCATGCTCATCCTTGTCCAGAGTTCAGGCGTTCAAGCGTCCACATGCTTGAAAGCGTCCACATGCTTGAAAACGAGAGCCTTCTAGCAGCATGATCCGGTGATTGCCAGTTGCCGTGCCAAGCAGTATCGAGCCTGGCCGATGACCGGTTGGCAATCGTCGGACCTATGCATACATAGGGTCGATCAAGTCACTCGTAATGCGCCAATCGCCTTGTCGGGACCGGTGCTGATCGGAGCAGAGATGTCGAACGAACTGACCATGCACGCCACGACGATCCTGACCGTGCGCAGGGGCGGCAAGGTGGTGATCGCCGGTGATGGCCAAGTCAGCCTTGGCCAGACGATCATGAAAAGCAACGCCAAGAAGGTGCGCCGAATCGGCAAAAGCGGCAATGTCATTGCCGGTTTCGCCGGCGCCACCGCTGACGCCTTCACGCTTCTGGAGCGGCTGGAGGCCAAGCTCGAACAGTATCCGGAGCAATTGACGCGGGCCTGCGTCGAACTCGCCAAGGACTGGCGCACCGACCGCTATCTGCGCCGGCTGGAAGCGATGATGCTGGTTGCCGACAAGTCGGTCTCGCTGGCGCTGACCGGCACCGGCGACGTGCTCGAACCCGAACATGGCGTCATGGCGATCGGCTCTGGCGGCAATTATGCGCTGGCCGCGGCGCGCGCGCTGATGGACACCGACAAGGATGCCGAAGAAATCGCCCGCAAAGCGATGCAGATCGCATCCGACATTTGCGTCTACACCAACAACAATTTTGTCATCGAAATCCTCGATGCCGCCTGAGCCGGCCGCTGGCCATGATCCCGAAAAGTGGAAATCGGTTTTTGCTTCGCTGACCTTCGGTTCGCATGAGATCATGGCCAAACAAGAAAATAGATATGATTTTCGACCGGTGACCGAGGCCGACCTGCCGATGATCGCGGCATGGCTGGCCGAGCCGCATGTCGCGGAGTGGTGGGACGATCCCGAGACGGAGATCGCCCAGATCCGCGAGCATATCGACAGCATTTCCGTCGAGCCGCTGATCATCGAGCTCGACGGCGAGCCGATCGGCTACATGCAGAGCTACGATCCGCATCTGGAGGACGGCCACCCCTACAGCGACCAGCCTTTCGGCACGCTCGGCATCGATCTGTCGATCGGCAGGCCCGAGCTTGTCGGACGCGGCCACGGCTCGGCAATTATCCGGCAGTTCGTGGAACAGCTGTTCGAGGAAGGGGCACCGCGTGTCATCATTGACCCGGATCCATCCAACGGACGAGCGATCCGTGCCTATCAAAAGGCCGGGTTCAGAGCTATCGATCGCAGGCAATCGGAATATGGCGACGCCGTGCTGATGGCAATTGACGCCGAAGAGGGCGACGCCCAAGAGGGCAATATCGAATAGGGTGACGCCGAATAAGGCGCCGAAGAGGGGCAGTAACAGCATGAGTACAAGCGGCGCCGACAAGACCGTCTCGGCCTATGAAGACAGCTGGCGGATGGGACTTCTGCTCGTCCTCGGCCTGATTATATTCCAGGCTGGAGCCCTTTACGGCATGGGCCGAACGCCGATCTGCGAATGCGGCTATGTCAAGCTGTGGCACGGCATCGTGCAGAGCTCGGAGAATTCCCAGCATATTTCCGACTGGTACACATTCTCGCACCTCATCCACGGCTTCCTGTTCTACGCGCTGGCGTGGGCTCTGTTCCCGCGCTCGCCGATCGGGCTCAGGCTGGCTTTTGCCGTCGTCATCGAGGGCGGCTGGGAGCTTCTCGAGAACAGCCCGTTGATCATCGAGCGCTACCGCGCCGGCACGATCTCGCTCGACTATTACGGCGACAGCATCATCAATTCGGTGGCGGACACGCTGGCGATGGTGCTGGGATTTGTGATGGCGCGCAGGCTTCCTATATGGGTGATCGTGACCCTCGCTCTCATCTTCGAATTCGGTGTCGGCTACATCATCAGGGACAATCTGACACTCAACGTGATCATGCTGCTGCATCCGTTCGAGTCCATCCGGCAGTGGCAAAGTGGAATTTAGCGACATGACCACATTCTCGCCCCGCGAAATCGTTTCGGAACTCGATCGCTTCATCATCGGCCAGAAGGACGCCAAGCGCGCCGTGGCCATCGCCTTGCGCAACCGCTGGCGCCGCCAGCAGCTCGAAGGCCAGATGCGTGAAGAGGTGATGCCGAAGAACATCCTGATGATCGGCCCAACCGGCGTCGGCAAGACCGAGATCTCGCGCCGCCTGGCGCGCCTTGCCGGTGCGCCGTTCGTCAAGGTCGAGGCGACCAAGTTCACCGAGGTCGGCTATGTCGGCCGCGACGTCGAGCAGATCATCCGCGACCTGGTCGAGATCGCCATCGGCCTGGTGCGCGAGAAGATGCGCGAGGACGTCAAGGCGCGCGCCCATATCAATGCCGAGGAACGCGTGCTGGAGGCGCTCGTCGGCAAGACGGCGAGCCCGGCGACGCGCGACAGTTTCCGCAAAAAGCTGCGCGACGGCGAGCTCGACGACAAGGAGATCGAGATCGAAGTGAGCGATACCGGCACCGGCGGCATGCCCGGCTTCGAGATCCCCGGCATGCCGGGCGCCAATATCGGCGTGTTGAACATCAACGACATGCTGTCGAAAGCGATGGGCGGCCAGAAGACCAAGACCCGCAAGACGACGGTGAAGGAATCCTACGCGGTGCTGGTCGGCGACGAGTCCGACAAGCTGCTCGACCAGGACGAGGTGGTGCGCAGGGCGCTCGAATCGACCGAAAACGACGGCATCGTCTTCCTCGATGAGATCGACAAGATCGCCTCGCGCGAAGGCGGCATGGGCGCCGGTGTTTCCCGCGAAGGCGTGCAGCGCGACCTGCTGCCGCTTGTCGAAGGCACCACGGTCGCGACCAAATACGGACCGGTGAAGACGGATCACATCCTGTTTATCGCATCGGGCGCGTTCCACGTTGCCAAGCCATCCGACCTGCTGCCCGAACTGCAGGGCCGTCTGCCGATCCGCGTCGAGCTGCGTGCGCTGGAGAAGGACGATTTCGTGCGCATCCTGACCGAGACCGAGGCCAGCCTGATCAAGCAGTACATCGCGCTGATGAAGACCGAGGGCGTCGATCTCGTCTTCACCGACGACGCCATCGATTCACTGGCCGGCATCGCCGTCGATCTCAACGCCAGCGTCGAGAACATCGGCGCCAGGCGACTGCAGACGGTGATGGAGCGGGTGCTGGACGAGATCTCATATGACGCGCCGGACCGCCACGGCACGTCGGTGACAGTCGACGCCGCCTATGTGGAGAAGCATGTCGGCGATCTGTCGAGAAACACGGATCTGTCGCGATTCATCCTCTAACAGGCGATCCATCCGCAAGAGTCGGACCGGCGGAGCCGGCACGTGTGGCCAAATGGAAGCATCTGGCCAGCTTTTGTCTTGCCGGGCGACGGGGCTCTCGACTCCCGTTGCAGCTTTACCTAGTTTGCCGGCAACACCAGCGCCGCGCAGCTTTTTGGATGCGCAAAGGACGCTGTACAGTTGGTTCTGCGCATGACCCCGAGAATCGGTTCCGAGGGTCATGCGTTGTTGCAGGCGGCGGCGCATGAAAAAAACGATCCTCGTCACTCTCGGGCTGACGCTGGCGACAGCCATGTTCGCCGCCGAAGCGGCGACGATGGTGCCGCCGGGCAACAGTCATGTCGAGCAGCCCAACATACCGGGCGCCTCAAGCCGGCGCACCCAGGCCACCAACACCACCTTCCAGTCGAAATACCGCAAGGTCTATGCGCTGCTGCAGCACGACGCCGGTCTTCGCGGCAAGATCGAGCAGGCAGCAGCGACCTATGGCATCGATCCTATGCATATCGTCGGCGCCATCGTCGGCGAGCACACCTACAATGTCGACGCCTACGACCGGCTGCAGACCTACTACGTCAAGGCGATCTCCTATCTGTCGAGCAAGCTGTCTTTCGCCTATGAAGGCGAGGACATCACCGATTTCGTGCAACGGCCGCAATTCCAGGAATGCGTCGGCAAATCGGATAGTTACGAGCTCTGGGAATGCCGCGAGCAGGTGTGGAACCTTTCCTTTCGCGGCAAGACTGTCGGCGGTGAGAGCTTCCCCGACGACCGCTTCGGCGCGACTTTCTTCCAGCCCTATTATGCCGGCCAGACCTTTGGCCTGGGCCAGCTCAATCCGCTGACCGCCTTGCAGATGAGCGATCTCGTGCACCAGGTGTCCGGCCTGCCGAAGCTCGACGTCGGCGATCCGAACGCGGTCTACAAGACCATCATGGATCCGGACCTGACCTTGGACTATGTCGCGGCGACGATCCGGAAATCGATCGATGCCTATCAGAGCATTGCCGGCTTCGACATATCGAGCAATCCCGGCATCACATCGACCCTCTACAATGTCGGCAATCCGGAACAGCGTGCGCATGCGCTGAAGGCCGAAAACGACAGGCGCCGCGCCGCGGGCGAACCGGAGAAGCTGCCCGAGGAAAATTACTATGGCTGGCTGGTCAACGACAAACTGCCGGAGCTCAACGCGCTGTTTTAGTGGGTGTTGAGATCTGGACTTTGAGCTCGAAGTCGCCTCTTCGCCGTTTGCGCTGCCCCTCATCGCCCTGCCGGGCACTTCTCCCCGTATAGCGACGGGGAGAAGGACGCCTTCGCAAAGGATTTCCCCAATCGCCCAGGGTTGCAGAAAGAACGCCAAGGTTGCGGCCAGCTTCTTTCTCCCCGTTTACGGGGAGAAATGCCCGGCAGGCTTTCGACAATCGGCACGCACCAGGCTCACGCCGCCAGCAGCGACTTCAGCTTGATCGTTTGCGAACCGAGCGCCTCAGGCGCCGGCTTCGCCCTTTTTGCGATCAGCATCTCGGCCAGCCTGATGTCGCGGGCGACAGAATTGCCCGGACCGATTCCGCTCGCCGCGACCAGCCTGCCGTCTTGCGCCAGGTGAAACAGGATGAAGGCGCCGTCGTCGAGGTCGCGGCGCACGACCTTGCTGCCCTCGTCCGACAGCCCAGATATCTGCAAGGTCAGGCCGTATTGATCCGACCAGAACCATGGCACAGCCGAGTGGACCTCACCGGCGCCAAGCATGTTGCTGGCCGCAAGCGCGCCCTGCTCCTGCGCGTTGCGCCAGGCCTCCAGCCGCACGCGCCGGCCGCCATAGACGGCAAGCGGAAACGAGCAGCAATCGCCGGCGGCAAAAATGTCCGGATCGCTGGTGCGAAGCGCGGCATCGACGGCTATGCCGTTGTCGATCGTCAGGCCCGCTTCTGCGGCAAGTCCGGTCACCGGCACAGCGCCGATGCCGATCACCGCCAGGTCGGCGACGATGTCCTGCCCGCCGGCAAGCGCGATGCGCACCTCGGCGCCGTCATCGGCAATCGCGGCGATGGCGTCGCCGCACAGGATTTTGACGCCTTCGGCTTCATGCGCCTGGTGGATGATTTTGGCGATCTCGGCCGGCACGCCGCGCATCAGGATGCGCGGCTGCGCCTCGATGACGGTGACAACGACGCCCAGTCTGCGTGCCGCGGCGGCGAGCTCAAGACCGATAAAGCCGCCGCCAATGATGGCGATGCGGTTTCCGGCGCGGAGATGGGCGCGAATGGCCAGCGCGTCGTTGAAGGTCCGGAGATAGGCACAACGCGGCCCGAGGCCCGGCATTGGCAGTCTGCGCGGCAGGGAACCGGTCGCCAGCAGCAGCTTGTCGTATGGCAGCGCCGAGCCGTCCGGCAGGCGCACGACATGCGCAGCACGGTCGATCGCCACCGCCTGAACCGAATGGATATGCCTTATCGATCTCTCGGCCAGGATTTTGTCGCTGGCGATCGCCTTGATCACCGGGGCATCGCCGGCCATCGCGTCCTTCGACAGCGGCGGCCGCTCATAGGGCAGATGCGGCTCGTCGCCGACCAGCGTCACCGGGCCATCATAGCCGAGATCGCGCAGCGCCAGGGCAGCCCGCCCGCCGCATTCGCCGGCGCCGATGATGAGCATTCCTTTCACCATCACCGTCACCCGATCTGAATGAGGATTTTGCCGGCGTCGAGTTTGACCGGATAGGTCCTGAGATTGACGCAGACCGGCGCGCCCCTGGCTGCACCGGTCTTGTAGTTGAAGCGGCCATTGTGCTTCGGGCATTCGATGATGTCGTCCATCACCAGCCCGTCGGCCAGATGCACCTTCTCATGCGTGCAAAGGCCGTCCGTCGCGAAATATTCGTCGTCGGGACTGCGATAGATGGCGAAGGTGCGGCCGCCATGGTCGAACCGCATCACGTCCTCTTCGTCGATGTCATCGGCACCACAGGCCTCGACCCAGTCGCTCATTGGTCCTCCCGGCAGAATTTTGCTTGGTCAACATGCCCCGGCACAGGCGCGCAAATCATTCGGCTGCTGCCGCGACAGCATCGTTGTCGTTGTGGAATTCCTCGCGATAAGGCTTGGCGGTCGGCGGCAGTTCGCGCTTGAGAAAATAGTCTTCATTGCGCAGCTGGCGCAGGAAGGCAGGCACCATCTCGCGATAGCCGGCCAGGATCGATGGCGTCGGCGCCGGCAGGTCCTGCTTGATCAGCTCATGCAGCCTCGGCAGCGCGTGATAGGGCACCATCGGGAACATGTGGTGCTCGACATGGTAGTTCATGTTCCAGTAGATGAAGCGGCTGATCGGGTTCATGTGGACCGTGCGGCTGTTGAGGCGGTGGTCGATGACATTTTCGGCGAGGCCGCCATGCTGCAGCAGGCCGGTCATGACGTGATGCCAGGCGCCGTAAAGCCTGGGCAGACCGACCAGCATCAAGGGCAGGAACGAGCCGCTATAAAGTGCCAGCGCGATTGTCGCGGCATAGATCGCGGTCCAGATGCGGGCAATGCGGATCGCCTTTGGCTGCTCCTGCTCGGGAATGAAGGTCTTTTCCGCCGGGCTGATGATGCCGGCCGCATTGCGCACCATGTCGCTCATGGCATGCCAGGCATCGACAATGCCGAAGAAATTGAGCACGACGCGCAACAGGTCCGGCGGGCGCATCACCGCGATCTCCGGATCGCGGCCGACGATGATCGTGTCAGTGTGATGCCGCGTATGGCTCCAGCGCCAGGTCACCGGGTTGCGCATGATCATGAAGCAGGCGATCTGATAGACCGCATCATTCATCCACTGCGTCCTGAAGGCGGTGCCGTGGCCGCATTCGTGCCAGCGTGAATCGGTGGAAGAGCCGTAGAGCACGCCATAGACGAAGAAGAATGGCACGCACCACCATGTGCCCCAGAACCAGGTGCCGCCGGCGCCGCTCAGGACCAGGGCGGAGAGCCAGATGATGGTGTCGCGGATCGCCGGCCCATCGGAGCGCTGCATCAGCTCCTTCATCTGCTTGCGGGGCACGTCGGTATGATACCATTCGGCCGCCGCCAGCCCGGTCTCGACGGCGCGCTTCGCGTCGCGGCCGAGCAGGCTGTAGTCTCGCCGGGACGGCATTGCGGATACTGTCGCTTCCATTGAGGCTGCCTCCGTCGGCATCCGTCGGAACGGGTGCCTCTGCCACAGGTGCTTATGCCCTAAAATAACGCCAAGCCGTGATAGGCTCAACATCATGAAGATAGTTTCTATCATTTCCCATCAGAATGATGTATAGCCTATGCCAGGCAATCAGGCAGGAAGCGTATGGCAAAACGGCCAACCATCACCGATCTGGCACGGATTTCGGGGGTCAGCGTCGCCACCGTCGATCGGGTGCTGAACAATCGCCTGCCGGTGCGCGAGGAAACCGCGCGCCGCGTCTATGAGGCCGCCACCAGCATCGGCTACCACGCCGCCGGGCTGATCAAGCAGCGGATGCGCCAGGAACTGCCGGAATACCGGCTCGGCTTTCTGCTGCTGAGGGGCAATGATGTTTTCTACAGCGATTTCGCCCGCGAGATCGAACTGGCTGTCTCCCAGTCGCAGCGCTTCCGCGGAGTCGCCACCATCGATTTCGCCAGTTCGCTGGCCCCGGACGAGATCGCCGCGCAGATGCGCAAGCTGGCGGCGAAATCCAGGGCAGTCGCCCTTGTCGGTCCGGACCATCCAACGCTGACGGCGGCCGTCGAGACCCTGAAGGCGAGGGGGCAACCCGTCTTCTCCCTGCTATCCGACTTTGCAGCCGGCATCCGCGAGGGCTATGTCGGCCTCGACAACCGCAAGGTCGGTCGCACCGCGGCCTGGATGATCGCCAGAGCGGCGAGGAAGCCCGGCAAGGTCGCCCTTTTCGTCGGCAGCCATCGCTTCCATGGCCATGAGCTGCGCGAGATCGGCTTCAGATCGTTTTTCCGCGAGCATGCGCCGGAATTCACGGTGATGGAGACGCTGGTCAACCTGGAAGCCAACCAGGTGACCCATGATGCAATGATCGATCTTCTGGCGCGGTACCCGGATCTGGCCGGCTGCTATGTCGCTGGCGGCGGCATGGAAGGCGCGGTTTCCGCGCTACGGGCGGCCAGGCCGGCAAACATGCCAGTGGTCGTCTGCAACGAGATCAACGCCGAATCGCGCGCGGCGCTCGCCGACAACATCCTGACCATGGTGATTTCGACGCCGCTGGCAGCACTATGCCGCGAACTTGTCGGGCTGATGGTGCATGCCATCGAGGCAGGCGCCGCCAATGCGCCGGGCCAGACCTTCCTGCCCTTCGACATCTATCTGCCGGAAAACATCTAGGCTCGGGCAGAACATCTGGGCTCAGCCAAGACATCCTGTTTAGATCGGGGCGTCGGCAGTGATGTGAACCATCAGCCTGATGGATTCTTGCAGAAGGTTTGCCGGCCCTCAGCCGCGTTGTCCGAAAAATCCGGCAGCCGCTTTCGGATTCTCCTTGACGCCCGCCCGAAGAATGGAATAAATATTTCACCAACTAGGTATTTTGGTTCTTTCGTTCCGGACATGCGTTTCAACGTAGGGCTCGGCCTCCCCAGCCAACGCGGAAATCGCCATCGGAAACGGAGAAGCAATCGGGAGAGATTCCCTGGGAGATCGGGGATTCCGGGTAGATCGGTGCAGCCGGACACCAATTCTGTGGAGGAGAAATAGAATGAAAAAGCTGCTGTTGGGCGCCGCATTCCTGGCGCTGATGAGCTCGTCCGCCCTCGCTGCCAAAATCGGCGTCTCAATGGCATTGTTCGACGACAATTTTCTTACCGTGCTGCGCAACGGCATGATCGAGCAGGCCAAAGGCATGGAAGGCGTCGAACTGCAGGTCGAGGACGCGCAGAACGACGTCGCCAAGCAACTCGACCAGATCAAGAACTTCGTCGCCTCGGGCGTCGACGCGATTGTCGTCAATCCAGTCGACACCTCGGCCACCCAGGCAATGTCGGATGCCGCCGCTGCGGCCAACGTTCCGCTGGTCTATGTCAACCGCGAGCCGGTCAATGTCGACACGCTGCCGGACAACCAGGCTTTCGTTGCCTCGAACGAGGTTGAATCAGGAACTCTCGAGACCCAGGAAGTCTGCCGGCTGTTCAAGGAAGCCGGCAAGACCGAGGCCAATGTCTATGTGATCATGGGCGAACTGTCGAACCAGGCCGCGGTGCAGCGCACCAAGGACATTGACGATGTGATCGCCACTCCCGAATGCAGCTTCATCAAGATCATCGACAAGCAGACGTCGAACTGGAAACGCGAGGAAGCACAGAACCTGATGACCAACTGGCTGTCGACCGGCGCGCCGTTCGATGGCGTGATCGCCAACAATGACGAGAGCGCCATCGGCGCCATCCAGGCCATGAAAGCTGCCAACATCGACATGAAGTCGGTTGTTGTCGGCGGCGTGGACGCCACCCAGGACGCGCTTGCCGCGATGCAGGCGGGCGATCTCGACGTCACCGTGTTCCAGGACGCGGCCGGCCAAGGCGCCGGGGCGCTGGACGCGGCGCTCAAGCTTTCCAAGGGCGAGGCGGTCGAGCAGAAGGTCTACATCCCCTTCCAGCTGGTCACGCCGGCAAACATCGACAAGTTCCTGCAGAAGAACTGAGGCAGAGGACCATTTTTCGATAGGGAGCGGCGCGTCAGAGCATCGAACCGTTTTGAGAATCCGATGTTCGAAGGACAAAAAACAGCGCCGCTCCTCTTTCGCTCATCGCCGTGGACAGCCGGCGGGAGGGCGACTGCTGCTGATGGAGGAAGCAAGAGTTGACACAGACAACCCATGGCGTCGGCGGATTGAGCTATGATGCGAAAAAGCGGACATGGCCTGCCGAATTCAACGTTTTCCTGGCGCTCATCATCCTGGTCGGCGCCTTCGAGCTGATAGGCCGCGTCTTTCTTGGCGACAGCTTTCTGTTCAACACCCGCCCCAATGTCGATACGATCTTCAACGAGGCGCGCCTGCAGATCATCATCCTGCAGGTGTCGATCGTCGGCATCATCGCCATCGGCGTGACGCAGGTGATCATTTCCGGCGGCATCGACCTTTCCTCTGGTTCGATCGTCGGCGCCACGGCGATGATCGCCATGAGTTTCGCCCAGGTGGCGACGGTCAACGGCAACCCTAATCCCAAGGCGGTGTTCCTCGCGCAAGGCTGGACCGACCTGCCGGTGATCGTGCCGGTGCTGGTCGCGATCGGCTGCGGCCTGCTGGCGGGCCTGGTCAACGGCACGCTGGTCGCCTACACGCGCATTCCGCCGTTCATCGCCACGCTCGGCATGATGGTCACGGCGCGCGGCATCGCCAAATGGTGGTCCAAGGGGCAGCCGATCTCGTTTCCCACCGAAAGTTTCGCCGCCATCGGCAAGGGGCTGATGCCGGTCATCATCTTCATATCGCTGGCGATTCTGTTCCAGCTGATCCTGTCATACACCAGGTACGGCAAGCACTGTTATGCCATCGGCTCCAACGAGGACGCCGCGCGCATGTCCGGCATAAATGTCCAGAACCACAAGATCCTCGTCTTCGTCATTGCCGGTATCCTCGCCGCGCTGGCCGCCGTGGTGCTGAGCTCCAAGAACCTCACCGCTCAGGCCGGCATGGGCGTGATGTACGAACTGGACGCGATCGCCATGGCGGTCATCGGCGGCGTCTCGCTGTCGGGCGGCCGCGGCTCGATCATCGGAACGGTGATCGGTGCGCTGATCTTCGGCGTCATCATCTCCGGCTTCACCTTCCTGCGCCTCGACGCCTACTACCAGGAGATGGTCAAGGGCGTGATCATCATCGGCGCAGTCGTTCTCGACCAGTGGCGCCAGCGCCTGCGGGCAATGAGGGCTTGATCATGTCAGACATCGTCCTGAAGACCGAAAACCTGACCAAATACTATGGCGGCGTGCATGCGCTCGAAAGCGCGAATTTCGAACTGCGCAAGGGCGAGCATGTCGCCATCATGGGTGACAACGGCGCCGGCAAATCGACCTTCGTGCGCCAGATCACCGCCGTCGAGCAGCGCACCAGCGGCAAGGTCTGGTTCGACGGCAAGGAAGTGAACTTCGCCGGCCCGATCGCGGCGCGCGAGGCGGGCATCGAAACGGTGTTCCAGAACCTGGCGCTTGCCGACGATCTCGACGTGCCGTCGAACCTGTTTCTCGGCCGCGAGAAGGTGCTGTTCAATCTCGGGCCTTTCTCGATCCTCGATCGCAAGTTCATGCGCAAGGCGACCGAGGCAGCGTTGATCCGCACGGCGGTCAAGATTCCCAACCTTTCCAACACCATCCGACACATGTCGGGCGGCCAGCGTCAGTGCGTGGCGATCGCCAGAACCGCTACCTTTGCGTCCAAGCTCATCATCATGGACGAGCCGACGGCAGCACTTGGTGTGCAGGAGACGATGCAGGTCGAAAACATCATCCGCACGCTGAAAGCCAATGGCGAGCCGCTGATCCTGATCAGCCACAACATGCGCCAGGTGTTCGACCTCGTCGACCGCATCGTGGTGTTCCGGCGCGGCCGCATCGTCGCCAATCTGCGCAAGCAGGACACCGACGGCAACGACATCGTCTCATACATCACCGGCGCCAAGACCGGGGAGGCCGAACTTGCGGCCTAGGGCGGATGCCGGCGCGGCGGGTCATCGGCCCGTCGCCGATCAGCCGAAATAAGAAAATCTACTGCGCCTTGCCCTGAACGGTGCAGTAAAGACGCACTTCCATTTCGAACCATCCCAAAGGAAATTTTCATGTCTCTCCGCTTCGCTCTTCTCGGCGCCGGCCGCATCGGCAAGGTCCACGCCCGCGCCGTCGGTTCCAATCCGCAGGCCAGGCTGGTCGCAGTTGCCGATGCCTTCGAGAAGGCGGCGACCGATCTGGCGTCGGCCTATGGCGCGGAAGTGCGCAGCATCGACGCCATCGAAAAAGCCGGGGACATCGATGCGGTCATTATCTGCACGCCGACCGACACCCATGCCGATCTGATCGAGCGGTTCGCCAAGGCCGGCAAGGCGATCTTCTGCGAGAAGCCGATCGACCTTGACGCCGGCCGAGTGGAAGAATGCCTGGCCGTGGTCGACAAGGCCGGCGCCACTTTGATGGTCGGCTTCAACCGCCGCTTCGATCCGCATTTCGCCGCCGTGCGCAAGGCGATCGACGACGGCGCCATCGGCACGGTCGAGATGGTGACCATCACCTCGCGCGATCCCGGCCCGCCGCCGCTCGACTATATCGGCCGCTCGGGCGGCATCTTCCGCGACATGACCATCCATGATTTCGATATGGCACGCTTCCTGCTCGGCGAGGAACCGGTGGCGGTCAGCGCCCACGCCTCGGTGCTGGTCGACAAAAAGATCGGCGAGGCCGGCGACTTCGACAGCGTCAGCGTCATCCTCGAAACCGCCTCCGGCAAGCAGTGCATCATCTCCAATTCGCGACGCGCCACTTATGGCTACGACCAGCGCATCGAGGTGCATGGCTCGAAAGGCATGGTTGCGGCCGAGAACCAGCGGCCGGTGTCGGTCGAGCTGGCCAATGAAAAGGGCTATACGCGCCCGCCGCTGCACGACTTCTTCATGACCCGCTACCTCGACGCCTATGCCAACGAGATCGCCGCCTTCATCGCGGCGGCGACGTCAGGCAACAAGGCGGCGCCGAGCGGTGCGGACGGGCTGGTCGCGCTGCGGCTGGCGGACGCGGCGCTGAAATCGGCGAGGGAAGGCAAGACCGTCCGCCTCGACAAGACAGTCTGACCATCAAGCACAGGAGCAAGGCGATGAACGGTTCCGCCGGTCGCAATTCAGAAACACGCGCCATCGTCACCGGCGGCGCGCAAGGCATCGGCTTCGCCGTCGCCGAGGTGCTGGCCGACGAGGGCTGCCGCGCCCTGGCGTTGGTCGGCCGTTCCAGGGAGAAGGGCGACAAGGCGGTCGCCGCACTTGCGAAAGACGGCGTCGACGCCATCTTCATCAGCGCCGACGTCTCAGTGGTGGCCGACTGCAAGCGGGTCGTGGAAACGGCGATCGCTCATTTCGGCACCGTCAATGCGCTGGTCAACGCCGCCGCCACCTCGGCCCGCGGCTCACTGGTCGAGACCTCCGAGGATCTTTTTGACCAGATCTTCCAGACCAATGTGCGCGGCCCCTTCTTCCTGATGCAGGGTGTGGTGGCGCATCTGCTCGACCGCAAGGCGCCCGGCTCGATCGTCAATGTGCTGTCGATGTCGGCGCATTGCGGCCAGTCGTTCCTGGCGCCCTACTCGTCGAGCAAGGGCGCACTGGCGACGCTGACCAAGAATGTCGCCAATGCCTATCGCAACAATCGCATCCGCTGCAACGCCGTGCTGCCCGGCTGGATGGATACCGAGGGCGAGGCGATCGTGCAGAAGAAATGGCACGACGCGCCGGACGACTGGCTGGAAAAGGCCGAGGCCGCGCAGCCGATGGGCCAGTTGGTGAAGCCGGCGCAGCTTGCCCGGCTGATCAGCTATATGATCAGCCCGCAGTCCGGCGTCATGACCGGCTCGCTAGTCGACTACGACCAAACCATTGCAGGGTCTTCGCCGGAGTAGCGTCATCTGAACGTGACAAGCGCCCCGGCTTCGGCTATAGGGCTGGCATGATCCACCTGACCGCCTCGTTCTGGTACTTTAGCTACGGCAGCTCGCTGGCGGCGGGAGGATTGCGCTCGATCTGAAGATTGCAGCAACAACATCCGAACAGCCGCCAGACCTGGCGGCTTTTTTGTTTTCAGCCGGCAGGTCTCCCAACCAGGAGCAGAAAGCCGTGTTGACCACCACAGATGATCTTCGGGTCAAGGAAATCCGAGAGCTGAGTACGCCGGACGACGTGATGCGGGAGATACCGCGCACGCTGACGGCGACGCGCACCGTTGCCGCGTCACGCAACGCTATCCACGCCGTGCTGACTGGCGCTGACGATCGGCTGGTCGTCGTCGTCGGCCCCTGTTCGATCCACGACCCGGTCGCTGCCGTCGACTATGCCAGCCGGCTGGCGGCGCTGCGCGAGAGCCTGTCGGACCGGCTGGAAATCGTGATGCGCGTGTATTTCGAGAAGCCGCGCACGACGGTTGGCTGGAAGGGCCTGATCAACGATCCCGACCTGGACGGCAGCTTCGACATCGACAAGGGCCTGCGGATGGCCCGCAACGTGCTCTCTGCTGTCAACAATCTTGGCCTTCCGGCGGCGACCGAATTCCTCGACATGGCCACCCCACAATACATTGCCGACCTCGTCGCCTGGGGTGCGATCGGCGCGCGCACGACAGAGAGCCAAATCCATCGCGAACTCGCATCCGGCTTGTCCTGCCCGGTCGGCTTCAAGAACGGCACCGACGGCAATTTGCGGATCGCCGCCGAGGCGGTGAAGTCCGCCGCCCAGCCGCACCATTTCATGGCGGTGACGAAGGGCGGGCGCAGCGCCATCGCGACGACGACCGGCAACCAGGACTGCCACGTCATCCTGCGCGGCGGCATTGTGCCGAACTATGACGCAACGAGCATAGCTGCCGCCTGCGCGGAACTCGGCCGGATCGGCGTAGCACCACGGCTGATGATCGACGTCAGCCACGCCAACAGCAACAAGAAGCCAGAGAATCAGCCGAAGGTAGCGGCTGACGTGGCGGGCCAGGTCGCGGCAGGCGACGAACGCATCATCGGCGTCATGATCGAGAGCAACCTCGTCGCCGGCCGGCAGGAGGTCATGCCTGGCAAGCCGCTCGTCTATGGCCAGAGCATCACCGACGGCTGCATCGACTGGACAACCACCGAGACGGTGCTGCACGGCCTTGCCGACGCCGTCGAGCGGCGCCGGTCAGCGCGACGCGCCCTGATCGCCAGCCGTCCGGGAGCCGCCTGAGGCGGTTGGCACGGAATGTTGCGGGCGGTTGCTACCTTGCTGCTTGGCTTTGAAAGGCCGGCGCCGCCCCTCATGGGCAATGAGGGGCTGCGTCAATATCGACAGTTGGCGCTCTCCAACACAAGCTCTCCCTTGCTCTGGCATGGGTGGCGTCGAGGCTCGGATTGC
Organism: Mesorhizobium sp. WSM4816; assembly: GCF_055811535.1. Lineage (NCBI taxonomy): Bacteria > Pseudomonadati > Pseudomonadota > Alphaproteobacteria > Hyphomicrobiales > Phyllobacteriaceae > Mesorhizobium > Mesorhizobium sp. WSM4816. The sequence goes on from NZ_JBVVQR010000003.1 coordinate 184,934, forward strand.
GGGTCGTTACCTCACATCCACCCAGCGCTGCTCCTCGAACGAGCGCGCCATGGCATGCACCGTGCGCTCGATCTCGAGGCCTTCGTCGAAATCGATGATCCGCGCCGGCTTGCCGGCCAGCCGCGTCAAAAGCTCGCGGCATTCGATGATCTTGAGGTCGTTGAAACCGAGGCCGTGGCCGGGCGCCGGCAGGAAGGCGTCGTAGGGCTTGTGGTGCGGCGCCACCAGGATGGTGCGATAGCCTTGCTCGGTCGGGCGGTCGGCTGTCACGTAAAGCTGGAACTCGTTCATCCGCTCCTGGTCGTACAGGATCGAGCCCTTCGAGCCGAAGATCTGAATGGCGATCCGGCCCTTGCGGCCCCAAGCCGAACGGTTGACCAGCAGTGTGCCGGCAATGCCGTTTTCGAGATGCATCAGCACGCTGGCGATGTCGTAGGTCTCGACCGCGCGACGCCCGCCTGATGCGACGCGGCGATCGGCATAGGGTTTTGCCATGTCGCACATGACGCGGGCGACGCGGCCGAACAGCACCGAGACCAGCGACAACGGATGCACGGCGAAATCGTCGAGCGCGCCGTAACCGGACGCCGCCTCGTGCTTCCAGAAGAACAGCGCCTCCGGGTCGGCCATGAAATCCTCGTCCATCTCGATGCGCAGATGATTGATTTCACCGATGATCTTTTCGTCGAGCAGCGCACCGATATGGCGGATGACCGGATTCTGGATGTAGTTGTAGCCGAGCGCGGCCACCTTGCCGGACTTTTTGGCCGCGGCCGCCATGGCTTGCGCCTCGGAAAAACTCGGCGCCATCGGTTTTTCGCACCACAGATGCTTGCCGGCTTCGAGGACGGCGATGGCCATCTCCGGGTGGAACTGGTTCGGCGTGGTCAGCGAGACGATATCGACGTCCGGGTCATCGACGACGGCGCGCCAGTCGCCGGAGCCCTTGGCGAAGCCGAACTCAGTTGCCCGGCGCTTGGCAAGGTCGTCATCGACCTCGCCGAGATGGACCAGCCTTGGCTTGGCCACGTCGGGAAAGATGGTGCCGACCGCGTTCCAGGCGATGGAATGGCACTTGCCCATGAACCCCGTGCCGATAAGACCGACTCCGACCATTTCCTTGTCTCCACTGCCAGAAAGGTTGCGTGGATGAATTAGTCCATTTTTTCCAGAAATGGAACGCATGGCTCATTTTTTATGGCCTTCTTGCACAGGCTCGCTATGATGGGGCATCACACGGCATCGACTGATGGACCTGGGCGGAGCGACGATGGACGAACGGGTGCCCCGCGATTTCGAGACGCTGCGTACGACGATCCTGGAACGGCGCCAGAGCCTGCCCAAGCGCATCGCGCAGATCGCCGCCTATGCGCTCGACAATCCCGACGATATTGCCTTCGGCACCGCCGCCAGCATCGCCGCCTCCGCCGGCGTCCAGCCTTCGACCTTGATCCGCTTCGCCCAGCAGCTCGGCTTCGACGGCTTCACCAGCCTGCAACTGGTGTTTCGCGAGCGCCTGCGCGAGCGCAATTCGTCCTATGATGAAAGGCTCGCGGCATTGCGCGCCAAGGCCGAGGAAGGCGCCGGTCACCGGGCGATTTTCAACGGCTTCGTCGCCGCGGCGAGTACCTCGCTCAACGATATTTCAGGCAGGTTGAACGAAGACCATTTCGAAGCTGCCATCGCCTTGCTGGCGAACGCGGAGACGATTTATGTGCTGGCCAAGCGCCGCTCCTATCCGGTCGCCTCCTACATCGCCTATGCGCTGGGCAAGCTCAAGATCCGCAACCAGCTGATCGAATCAGCCGCCGGCCTCAACGCCGAGATGATCAGCTTTGCTTCGCCCAGGGATGCCGTCATCGCCATCAGTTTCTCGCCCTATGCCCCGGCGGCAATCGAGGAGGCGCGCCTCATCTCGGAGCAAGGCGTTCCGATCGTAGCGATCACCGACAGTTCCTTTTCCCCGCTCGCCCAGTTCGCCAAAGTCTGGTTCGAGGTCGCCGAGGCCGATTTCGCCGGCTTCCGCTCGCTGTCGGCGACGATGGCGCTGGCCATGGCGCTGACCGTTGCGGTTGGCGAAAAGCGGCGCGACTCCGGCGGGAAGCGCAGGGCCTGACAGGCTACTTTTCAGCAAAGGAACGCGCGTTCCATATTGACTATCGATTGGAATTATTATTTCATATTGCCGGCGCCACGCTGCCGCTCGCGCGTGTTACCCAAGACAACAAGGCTGATGGGAGGTTCGAATGAGCGAAGCCGTGGACGCGAAACATGCGCCGCTCGACGTCATCACCATCGGCCGCGCCTCGGTCGATCTTTATGGCCAGCAGATCGGCTCGCGCCTGGAGGACATCACCTCCTTTGCCAAGTCGGTCGGCGGCTGTCCGGCCAACATCTCGGTCGGCACGGCGAGGCTCGGCCTGCGCTCGGCGCTGCTCACCCGCGTCGGCGACGAGCAGATGGGCCGCTTCATCCGCGAGCAGTTGACGCGCGAAGGGGTTTCGGTTGACGGCCTCAGGACCGATCCGGACCGGCTGACCGCGCTGGTGCTGCTGTCTGTCGAGGACGAGGGCGTGTCGCCGATGATCTTCTATCGCACCGACTGCGCCGACATGGCGCTTTCGGAAGACGACATCGATGAGACGTTCATCGCTTCGGCACGCGCGATCGTCGTCACCGGCACGCATCTTTCGCGGCCCAACAGCGACGCCGCGCAACGCAAGGCGATCCGTGCCATCAAGGCCACGGGCGGCAAAGTGGTGTTCGACATCGACTACCGCCCTAATCTGTGGGGCCTTGCCGGCCATGCCGAAGGCTTCGAGCGCTATGTGAAATCCGACCGGGTCTCCGCCCAGCTGAAGACAGTGCTGCCCGACTGCGACCTGATCGTCGGCACCGAAGAAGAGATCATGATCGCCTCCGGTGCCGATGATTGCCTGAGCGCGTTGAAGACGATCCGCTCGCTGTCCAAGGCCACGATCGTCTTGAAGCGCGGCGCCATGGGCTGCATCGTCTATGACGGGCCGATCAGCGACGACCTCGAGGACGGGATCGTTGGCAAGGGTTTTCCGATCGAGGTCTACAATGTGCTCGGCGCCGGCGATGCCTTTATGTCGGGTTTTTTGCGCGGCTGGCTCGGCGGCGAAAGCCTGGAGACGGCAGCGACCTGGGCCAACGCCTGCGGCGCCTTCGCCGTTTCGCGGCTGCTCTGTGCACCGGAATACCCGACCTTCGAGGAATTGCAGTTCTTCCTGAAGAACGGCAGCAGGCACCTGGCGCTGCGCAAGGACGAGGCGATCAACCATATCCATTGGGCGACGACGCGCCGACGCGACATACCCTCGCTGATGGCGCTGGCCTGCGATCACCGCATCCAGCTTGACGATGTCGCCGCGAAGGCAGGCGCCGACCCGTCGCGCATCCATGATTTCAAGGTGCTGACGGTCAAGGCGGCGGCAAAGGTTGCCGCCGGCCGCGCCGGCTATGGCATGCTGCTCGACGAAAAATACGGCCGCGAGGCGATGTTCGAATTCGCCCGCCATCCTTTCGCCTGGCTTGGCCGGCCAGTCGAATTGCCCGGATCGCGGCCGCTTCGTTTCGAATTCTCGCAGGATATCGGCTCGCAACTGATTGAGTGGCCGGTCGACCATTGCATCAAGTGCCTGTGCTTCTACCACCCCGACGACCCGGAGGCGCTGAAGACCGAGCAGCAGCAGAAGCTCAAAAGCCTGTTCGGGGCCGCGCGGAAAGTAGGCAGAGAACTTCTCATCGAAATCATCGCCGGCAAGCACGGCGAGCTCGACGACACGACGATCCCGCGGGCGCTGGAGGAACTCTATTCGCTTGATATCAAGCCCGACTGGTGGAAGCTTGAACCGCAAGCCTCAGCCGGGGCCTGGGCGAAGATCGAAGCGGTGATCATGAAGAACGATCCGTGGTGCCGCGGGGTTGTGCTGCTCGGCCTCGAAGCGCCGCAGGACGAGCTGGAAGCGGCCTTTGCCGCCACCGCCAAGGCGCCCATCGTCAAGGGCTTCGCCGTCGGTCGCACCATCTTCATCAACGCGGCCGAACAATGGCTTGCCGGCAAGATGTCGGACGAGGAGGCGGTGGCCGACATGGCGTCGCGCTTCGAGGGGCTGACCGAGGCATGGCTTGCCGCGCGCGGCCGCAAAGCAGCGTAAGAAGGCGCGGCACAAGGACTGCGGAGGAAAACAACATGACCAAGACAATCCGCCTGACGATGGCGCAGGCGCTGACCCGCTTTCTCGGCTGCCAGATGACCGAGATCGACGGCAGGAAAATGCCGATCTTCGGCGGCGTCTGGGCGATCTTCGGCCACGGCAATGTCGCCGGCATCGGCGAGGCGCTTTATCAGGTGCGCGACGAATTGCCGACTTTTCGCGCCCACAACGAACAGGCCATGGCGCATGCGGCGATTGCCTATGCCAAGGCCAATTTCCGCCGCCGGTTCATGGCGGCGACCAGTTCGATCGGCCCCGGCGCGCTCAACATGGTGACGGCGGCGGCACTTGCGCATGTAAACCGGTTGCCCGTCCTGTTTCTCCCCGGCGACGTCTTCGCCAATCGTATCCCCGATCCCGTGCTGCAGCAGGCAGAGGATTTCTCCGACGGAACGGCGACGGTCAATGACTGCTTCCGGCCGGTGTCGCGCTATTTCGATCGCATCACCCGGCCCGAGCAGATCATCCCGGCGCTCAACCGTGCGATGCAGGTGCTGACCGATCCGGCCGAATGCGGACCGGTGACCTTGGCGCTCTGCCAGGACGTGCAGGCCGAGGCCTTTGATTACCCCGAGAGCTTCTTTGCCGAACGGGTCTGGCATCAGCGCCGGCTGCGTCCGGACCGTGGGGAATTGGCGGCCGCCGTGGCGGCGCTGAAGGCGGCAACAAAGCCCTTGGTGATTGCCGGCGGCGGCGTGCTCTATTCGCAGGCTTCCGGCGAATTGGCGAAGCTGGTGCAAGGCGCCGGCATCCCGGTCTGCGAGACGCAGGGCGGCAAATCCTCGCTGCCGGACGATCATCCGCTCAACATGGCGGCGGTCGGCGTCACCGGCACTTTGGCGGCCAATAGGCTGGCCGAAGAAGCCGATGTCGTGCTCGCCGTCGGCACCAGGCTGCAGGATTTCACCACCGGCTCGTGGGCGCTGTTCAAGAATTCCGGCAAGACCATCATCGGGCTGAACGTCCAGCCTTTCGACGCGGGCAAGCACCAGGCGTTGCCGCTGGTAGCCGATGCGGCGGAAGGGCTGGCCGAGCTCGGCGCGGCGCTGAATGGCTGGCAGGCGCCGGCTGCCTGGACCGACAATGCGGCCGGGGGGAAGAAAGAATGGCAGGCCGAATCCGGCAAGGTGACGGCCTCGACCAATGCCGCCTACCCGTCGGATGCGCAGGTGATCGGCGCCGTGCAGCGCGCCATGGGCTCCGACGTGATATTGCTTCATGCCGCCGGCGGCCTGCCCGGCGAATTGCACAAGCTCTGGCAGGCGGGCGCGCCCGGCTCCTACCACGCCGAATACGGCTTCTCGACCATGGGCTACGAGATCGCTGGCGGGCTCGGCGTCAAGATGGCCAAGCCCGACCAAGAGGTCGTCGTCATGATCGGCGACGGCTCCTATCTGATGCTCAATTCAGAGATCGCAACGTCGGTCATGCTCGGCCTCAAGCTGACCATCGTGCTGCTCGACAACAGGGGCTACGGCTGCATCAACCGGCTGCAGATGGCAACCGGCGGCGCCAACTTCAACAATCTGCTGAAGGACGCCCGCCACGAGATTATGTCCGACATCGACTTCGCGGCGCATGCGGCAAGCCTCGGCGCCATCGCCGAGAAAGTTTCGTCGATCGCCGGGTTGGAAACGGCGCTGGCAAAAGCGAAAAACAATAGCAAGACGACGGTACTGGTCATCGACACCGACCCACTGGTGTCGACCGATGTCGGCGGCCATTGGTGGGACGTCGCCGTGCCGGAAGTTTCTTCGCGGCCGCAGGTCAACGCCGCACGCAAAGCCTATGAAGAAATGCGGCGGATGCAGAGTGTTGGTGATTGATGTCGGCGAATGAAAATTGAACGAACTGACATTGGAGTGACGACTTGAAAGCCAAACTGGGCATGTCCCCCATTGCATGGTGGAACGACGATCTTGCGGAACTCAGCGATGACGTGTCGCTGGAGGAATGCTTGGCGCAGTCGCGCTCGGCGGGCTTCACCGGCATGGAAATGGGCCGCCGTTTTCCCAGTGATCCGAAAATCATGCTGCCGATCCTGAAGAAGGCCGACGTGACGCTCTGCGGCGGCTGGTTCTCCGGTACTCTGGTCGACGAAGACATGGCCAGGAACAAGGATCGGATCCAGCCGATGATTGATCTGTTCAAGGCGGTGGACGCGCCCTGCATCGTCTATGGCGAGGTCGGCCGCTCCATCCAGGGTGACCGCTCAAAGCCGCTCGCCACCAAGCCGAGGCTTTCGGACGACGAGATGAAGGCCTATGCGAGGCGCCTCACGCAGTTCGGCGAATGGTGCGCCGATCAAGGCATGCCGCTCTCCTACCACCATCATATGGCGGCGGTCGTCGAGACCGAGCCGGAGCTCGATGCGTTCATGCGCTATTCGGGAGAAGGCATTCCACTGCTGCTCGACGCCGGTCATCTGGCTTTTGCCGGCGGTGACGTGCTGCGCGCCGTCGACAATCATCACCGGCGCATCAACCATGTCCATGTGAAGGACGTGCGGATGGAGGTGATCGAGAAACTCGATCGCCAGAAGCAATCCTTCCTTGATGCCGTGGCGCTCGGCGCCTTCACGGTGCCGGGCGACGGTTCGCTGGATTTTGGTGCCATTGTGGAAAGGCTGGCGAACTACGGCTATGAAGGCTGGTTCGTGGTCGAGGCCGAGCAGGACCCCAAGAAGAATCCGCCGCTCAGGATGGCGCAAGTCGGCTACAAGGAATTGATGCGGGTGATGGCAGCCGCCGGCTACACGGTTGAAACGCAGGGCTTCCCCAATGCTTGAGCGACTCTATTCCCGGCGACGGGGCGATCCGATGCGGGGGCTGATCCGATGAAGGACTCCGAGCATCCCTTCTTCAGGCCGCTGTGGCGGCGCGTTGCCATCGTCGCCGTCTGCCTGGTCTGGGCCGTGGTCGAGTTTGCCACCGGCGCGCCGTTCTGGGGCACGATCGCGCTCGGCTTCGCCGGCTATGCCGTCTGGCAGTTCTTCTATCTCTACAAGCCGGCCGACAGCGGCAAGGGTTCGGCCGACGCCGAACCAAAGGAGTGAAGTGCGATGTCGAAACTGCTCGTCAAAGCCGATAAGGGCCATGGCCGCGTCGCCCATGTGACGCCGCAAAACGCCGGCTGGACCTATGTCGGTTTCGATCTGCATCGATTGCGGCCCGGCGAGACCGTCTCCGGACAAACCGCGAGCCGTGAAGTCTGCCTGGTGTTCGTCACCGGCAAGGGCAAGGCCAAGGCCGGCGGCAAGGATCTCGGCCCGCTCGGCGAACGCATGTCGCCCTTCGAAGGCAAGCCGTGGTCGGTCTATGTGCCGCAGGGCTCTGACTGGTCGGTGACCGCCGACACCCGTCTCGAACTCGCGGTCTGCTCGGCGCCGGGGCTTGGCGGTGGCCTGCCGGTCCGCGTCATTGCGCCAAAAGATCTCGGCCAGGAGGTTCGCGGCAAGGGCACCAACACGCGCTATGTCACCAACATCCTGCCGGAAGGCAAGCCGGCCGATTCATTGCTGGTGGTCGAGGTCATCACGCCCGGCGGCCACACGTCGAGCTATCCGCCGCACAAGCATGACCAGGATAATCTGCCGGCCGAATCCTATCTCGAGGAGACCTATTACCACCGCCTCAATCCGCCGCAGGGCTTTGCCTTCCAGCGCGTCTACACCGATGCCGACCGGAACGGCGCTCGTTCGCTCGACGAGGCGATGGCGATCGAGGACGGCGACGTTGTGCTGGTGCCCATGGGCTATCACCCTTGCGCCGCCTGCCATGGCTACGACCTCTACTACCTCAACGTCATGGCCGGGCCGAAGCGGACGTGGAAATTCCACAACGCGCCCGAGCACGAATGGCTGATGAAGGCCTGAGGCGCTGCCCGTCCGGGTCGGCAACTGGCCCAAGCCGAAAAAATCGTCGGCTAATGACCCGCGGGAACAAGTTTGTTATCAGGAGCGATCATCAGCTTCGTCATTTCGTCATGCAAATCGCCTATGGCAGCGGGAGTTGACGAGGACTTTCGATGCGCTACGCTATCTATTTCACCCCCCGGCAGGACGAACCGCTGGCGCGGATCGCCGCCAATTGGCTCGGCCGTGACCCGTTCGGCGCTGCCACGAGGCCGGTCGAGGCCGTGGGCGAACTGTCGGCGGCAGAAGTCGCCTTCCATACCGCTTCGGCGCGCCGCTACGGCTTTCATGCGACGCTGAAGGCGCCCTTCCGGCTGGCTTCGAACGAAACGGAAGCCGCGCTTCGCGCGGCACTGGACGATTTCGCCGAAACGACGCCGGTGGTGACGATCCCACGGCTGGTCGTCAGCCAGATCGACGGCTTCTTCGCGCTGGTGCCGGAAGGTCCGCTGCCGGCGCTCAACCGCTTCGCGGACGACGTCGTGCGCGACTTCGACCGTTTTCGCGCGCCGCTGAGCGAGGCTGAGATCGAACGGCGCAGCCCTGACTCGCTGAAGCCGGCTGAATTCCGCAATCTCTGCCAGTGGGGTTACCCCTATGTCTTCGAGACCTTCCGTTTTCATATGACGCTGTCCGGCCGGGCCTCGTCACAGGAAAGCCCTCGTCTTCGCGCAGCAATCGACAGCCTGTTTGCGGGAGTCCTGCAGCGGCCGGTGCCGGTGGACGCGCTGACCCTGTTTGTCGAAACCGAACCTGGCGCCCCGTTCATGGTGCTTTCCCATCATGCGCTCGGGCGCCGCCCGGCGAGAAAAACTGCCTGAAAACTACTTGTTTTAACCGCTTTTGTACGACGCCAACTCATCCCAATCGGTGATTAAATTGGCTGCAAATGCTCCAAGGACTGCCTGAAATGACCGTCGAGACCGTTCTCAACAATGCCCGCATGGTGCTTGCCGACGAGATCGTCGAAGGCTCGATCGTGCTGCGCGACGGCTTGATCGCCGGGATTGATGCCGGCGCCGGCCGGAACGGCGAGGACATGGCCGGCGATTTCATCATTCCCGGGCTGGTCGAGCTTCATACCGACCACCTGGAGGGTCACTACGCGCCGCGGCCGAAGGTGCGCTGGAACCCGATCGCCGCCGTTCTCGCCCACGACGCGCAGGTGGCGACTGCCGGCATCACCACCGTGCTCGATGCCTTGCGCGTCGGCATGGACGACGATGCCGACATGAATTCGGCCGACATGCGCAAGCTGGCCGATGCGATCGAGGACAGCGTCCAGCAGGACCGGCTGCGGGCCGACCATTTCATCCATCTGCGCTGCGAGGTTTCGGCGCCGGATTGCCTCGCAGCCTTCGCGCATTTTGACGGCGATGACAGGATCAAGCTGGCGTCGCTGATGGACCATGCACCGGGACAGCGTCAGTTCGTCGATTTGGAAACCTATGCCTACTACTACCAGCGCAAGCTGAAGCTGACGGATCGCGAATTCCAGCAATTTTGTGAGAAGCGGATGGCGGAGTCGGCAACGAATTCTGGGGCGAACCGCGCCTTCATCGCTGCTGCCTGCCATCAGCGCGGCATCGTGCTGGCCAGCCATGACGACGCCACGACCGGCCATGTCGACGAGGCGATCGAACAAGGCGTCCGCGTCGCCGAATTCCCGACCACCAAAGAGGCCGCAAAAGCTTCGAAGGCGGCAGGGCTCGGGGTGCTGATGGGCGCCCCGAACGTCATGCGCGGCGCCTCGCATTCGGGCAATGTTTCAGCCCGGACACTCGCCGGCGAAGGCTTGCTCGACATATTGTCGTCCGACTACATCCCCTTCAGCCTGATCCAGTCGGCGTTTTTCCTCGGCGACGTTGTCGACGGCATCTCCCTGCCGCAGGCGGTGGCGATGGTTTCGAAGAACCCGGCCGAGGCAGTCGGCCTCGCCGACCGTGGTGTCATCGAGCAGGGCCGGCGCGCCGATCTGGTTCGCGTCCGTCTTGACGATCATGTCCCGGTTGTCCGCACGGTCTGGCGGCAGGGACGTCGGGTCGCGTGATGGTGTCGGCCTCGATCGAGCGTGAATTGTCCGCCGCGGCGTTTCCGATCCGCGACGGGGTGTTCGTCGCTGTCGTCGGGCCGAGCGGCGCCGGCAAGGACACGGTGATCGGCTATGCCCGGTCGCTGTTTGCCGACGAGACCCGGCTGGAGTTCGTGCGCCGGGTCATCACCCGGCCGAGCGACACGACGAGCGAGGATCACGACACGCTGGCCGATGCGGCCTTCGTCGAGGCGGAAGCGGATGGCGCCTTCGCCATCTCGTGGGAGGCGCATGGCTTGCGCTACGGCATCCCGGCTGAAGTCGACCGGTCGGTGGCCAATGGCCGCGTCGCCATCGCCAATGTCTCCCGCGCCATCATCCCGGCGCTGCGTGATCGCTATGCCAATCTGGCTGTCGTCGAGATCACCGCATCGCCGCAGATCCTGGCCGAACGACTGGCGATGCGCGGCCGCGAGTCGCGCGGCGAAGTGCTGGCGCGGCTGGCGCGCAGCGCCAATGTGGCGTTGTCCGGGCCAGGCGTCACCCCGATCGACAATAGCGGCCAGCGCGAGGCGGCCGGCGAGCGTTTTGTCGACGTGCTGCGCAAGGCAATGGCCTTCTCCGACCGGTCGGGCACGATTTAAGCCGCCTCTTACCTTCTCCCTCTGTGGGAGAAAGGGAGAGGCGGAGCCGCTACTCCGCTGCCGCGCCGGCCGCGCCCTTGCGGGTTGCCTCCAGCATCAGCCGCCGCTCCCGGTACACGCCCCATTGCTGGTCGACCAGCACGCCGATCAAGATCACGCCGCCCATCACCGCGAAATTGAGCGAGGACGGGATGCCGAGCAGGTTGACGAGGTTTTGCAGTTCCTGCAGCAGGACCGTGCCCAGGATCACGCCGATCAGCGAGCCTTCGCCGCCGCGCAGCGAGAAGCCGCCTAGCACGGCTGCGGCAATGGCGTAGAGTTCGTAGAACTGGCCGTGGCTGGCCGGCGAGATCGAGCGCGTGTACATGGCGAAATAGATCGCCGACAGCGCCGTCAGCACACCGCAGATGACATAGGCAGCCATGACGACGCGGCCGGTGCGGATGCCGGAATATTTCGCCGCCTCCTCGTTCTTGCCGATGGCGTAGAGGTAGCGGCCGAACACCGAACGGTGCAGCACCACCCACATCACGATGGCGATGACGATCAGCGCGATGAAGCTGTTCGGCACGCCATAGGATCGCCCGGCGGTCAGGAATTCGAGCTCCGGGAAATTCTGCCCGAACGCGAAGCCCGCCGTGCCGTCGGCTGTGTAGAACCGCGCCACGCCGCGATAGATCAACAGGCCGCACAGCGTCACCACGAAAGGCTGCAATTTGAGCCGCGTGATCAGCCAGCCATGTGCCAGCCCGATGATGCCGCCAAGCACCAGGATCAGCGGCAGTGCCACCGGCCATGCCATGCCGCGCGTGGCGATGAAATCGACGAACAGGACGCCGAGCAGCGCGACCACCGAGCCGACCGACAATTCGATGCCGCCGGTGATGATGACGAAGGCCTGGCCGATCGCCAGGATGCCGAACAGCCCAATCAGGTTCGAGGTGTTGGCGAGGTTGATCGGCAGCAGGAAGCGCGGGTTGATGATCGCCACCACCGCTCCGACCACGAGGATCAGGATCAGCAGGCCGAGATCTTTCTTGCTCATCGTCTTCTCCCCAATGCCTGCCTAAGCAGGTTCCGCAAAAGTGTTGCGCGGTTTTGCGACCGGAACCTGCGCCAAACAAAAGCTATTTCGGCTGCTTGCCGACGGCCAGCAGCAGCACGTTTTCCTGGCTGAACTGTTCCTTGTCGAGGATGCCTGAGATCTGGCCCTCATGCATGACGGCGATGCGGTCGGAGACGCCGATCACCTCCTCCATGTCGCTCGATATCATCAGCACGGCGACGCCGGCATCGGCCAGCGCCCGCATCAGCACGTAGATCTCCGCCTTGGCGCCGATGTCGATGCCGCGGGTTGGCTCGTCGAGGATCATCACCTTGGGGCTCATGGCCAGCCACTTGGCCAGCACCACCTTCTGCTGGTTGCCGCCGGACAGCGTGCCGGTGCGCGTCGCCACCGAGGGCGCCTTGATGCCGAGATTGCGTTTCTGCTTCTCGGCGGTGACGACTTCGGCGCGGGCAGAGACCAGGGATCGCCGGGCATGGGCCGGCAGATTGGGGAGCGAAATATTCTGGGCAATCGACAGGTCGAGCAGGATGCCGGTCAGCTTGCGATCCTCGGGGACGAGGAAGATCCCGTTGGCCACAGCGTCGGCCGCCGAACCAAGAACCAGATCTTTTCCATCAAGCTGGAGCGCGCCGCCAAGGCTCTTCTCGATGCCGAAAAGCACGCGCGCCAGTTCCGTGCGGCCGGAGCCGACAAGACCCGCCAGGCCAAGGATTTCGCCGCGCCTGACGCCGAGATCGACCGGTCGGTCTGGATAGGCGCTGGTGCGAACGGCCTTGGCCGACAGTGCGACGGCGCCGGGCGGGCGGGCCGATTCTGCGGCCTTCTCCCGCTCCTTCAGCATGCGGCCGATCATCAGTTTGACCATAGAGTCGTGGTTGATGGCGTTCTTCGGCAGCGTGCCGGCAAGCATGCCGTCCCTCAGCACGACGACGCGATCGGCAACCCGCTCGACCTCGTGAAGGCGATGCGAGATGAAGATGACGCTGATGCCGTCGGCCTTCAGCGCCTTGATGACATCGAGCAGCTTGTCGGTTTCGGCAAGGGGCAGGCTCGACGTCGGCTCGTCGAGGATGACCAGCCGCGCCTCGATCGACAGCGCCTTGGCGATTTCGACCATCTGCTGCTGGGCAAGCGACAGCGCCGATACCGGGGTGTTTGCCGAGAAATTGGCGCCCACGCGTTTGAGCAGCGGCGCCGCCAGCGTGCGCAGCGTGGTGCGGTCGACAAGCCTGAGCGGACCGGCGCGCAACGGCTCGCGGCCGAAAAAGATGTTGGCGGCAACGTCGAGGTTTTCGAACAGGTTGAGTTCCTGGTGGACGAAGGCGATGCCGGAACCGATGCTGGCCTCGACCGTCAGCCCGTCATGGGCGACGCCGTCGACGGTGATCGTACCGGTGTCGGGTGTGGTCACGCCGCCGAGGATCTTCATCAGCGTCGACTTGCCGGCGCCGTTTTCGCCGACGAGGCCGATAACCTCGCCAGGCCTGACCTCCAGCGAAAACCCGTCCAGCGCGACCACGCCGGGATAGGTCTTGCGCACGGCCTCGAGACTGAGGAACGGGGCAATCGTGGATGCGCCGATGGATGCGTCGGAATAGTTCATCATGCCTGATAGCAGTTGGCGGGCCAGCCTCCCCGCAGATTGACGAGCCTGATCAGGCCCGTCAATAACAAGCGGAGCCAGTCACGCCAGCGTCGCGCTGCCCTCACCCTAACCCTCTCCTCTCCCCGTAAAAAAACGGAGGATTCGCCAGCGTTGCAACCACTGCCCTTCTCCCCGTTCTGCACGGGAAGAAGGGGGATGAGGGGCCAGCGCCAACGACGCTCAGTTTCCGGACATCGCCTTCAGATTGGCGGCATAGGCGTCGACGTCGTCCTTGCCGATGATCTTGGTCGGGATGATGATCAGGCCGTTCTCCGGAATGCCCGACTTGTCGCCCTCGAGATAGGCCGCCATCAGCTTCATGCCCTGGTAGGCCCATTCGAAGGGCTGCTGCACGACGGTGGCGGCAACGGTGCCTTCCTTGACGCCGCCGAGCGTGATCGGATCGTCGTCGAAGCCGACGACCGTGATCTGGCCGAGCTTGCCGGCGTCGCGCAGCGCTTCATAGATGCGCGGCGTGTTGTAGGAATAGAAGCCGACCATGCAGGTGACGTCTGGGCTGGCGACCAGCGCGTCCTCGACGTTCTTCTTGGCGCGGGCCTGGTCGATGTCGTCGCCACGCACGTCGATCAGCTCGATCTTGGTGCCGGCGAGCCCTTCCTTCATGCCTTCGATGCGCTCTTTGGCATTGTCGGCGCCGAGCAGGCCGACGAAGCCGAGGCATTTGCCGCCGTCGGGCATCGCCTTCTTGGCGATCTCGGCCGCCTGCTTGCCGGCATCGATGTTGGACGAGCCGATATAGGCGATACGCTTGGTCTGCGGCGCGTCGCTGTCGGTGGTGAACAGCGCCGTCTCCGAGGCGATCTTGTTGAGCCCGTCGGTCGAGGTCTTGGGATCGACGGCCGAAACCATGATCGCCTTGACGCCGGCCGTCACCAGATCATCCATCAGCCGCTGCTGGATGGCGACCGACGACTGTTCCGGATATTTGAGCTCGAGATTGTAGTTGGGCAATTCGGCCTGGGCCTTCTTGACGCCGGCTTCGGCCGCCTTCCAGAAATCGGAAGCGCCGTTGACGACGAAGGCCAGCGTCGGTTTGTCCTGGGCACCGGCGATCGCCGTGAAGGACAGACCGAGAGCCAGGGCCGCTGCGGCGACGGACACATTTCGTATCGCAGATTTCATGTTCAACCTCCCGTTTGATTCAGTCATTTTCGCTGATCTGAACTTTGTCGAATGCGGCTTGGACGCCCTCCTCCTCAAGGGTGCTGGCAGCGAAAGAACGGCGCCATCCCAGCAGCGATTTTGGACTTTAGAGACTCATTGGCAGTTCGTATAGTCGGATTTGTCTGACATTTCAGTAATTGCGTGGCGTTGCTTTGCCGGCCCAAGAGCCCGGATGCCGCGCCACACGCCTGCTTCCCGTCATGGCCCGTTCGGTCCCGAGCCGGGCATGACGAATTGAGAATAGAACGCTTACTGCTATTAGTAAATAGTATTAGTCTCTGGTTGGAAACCTGGTTGTCGCTGGCGAATGGCTGCCTGCCGTGTGGTGAGAAAGGGAACCTTGAAATTGGATCACGTTCCCAGCAATCGATCTTCCAGAACCGCGTATCGCTGTCTCCGCGCTGCTAGCCATTCGGCTGTCAGGATGATAATAATGATTAATCGAGTGCCTGTTTTATAAATGCGAAGCGCCGTCGGCCGTCCTGCCGTCTTTAATGATGTCCCAGAACGACCGCTGGTTAGCCAAGCCGGGAATATGGAATACAATGCCATGAGCGAACCAACGGATCTGCGCGATCCTCCCCTCGAAGCCTCCCGGCGCCGAAAGCCATCGGCCAAGAATCCCAAGAGTCGCGTCACCATGACCGATATCGCCAGGGCCGCCGGCTGCTCGCAGGCAACGGTTTCGTTCGTCCTCAACAACACGCCGGGCATAAGGCTCTCGCAGCAGACCCGCGATCGGGTGATTGAGGCCGCGCGGGGTCTCGGCTATGCGCCACCAGCCTTCTCTGCTCTTCGCAGCCCCATCGCCTCGTTCGAAGGGCTGGACGGGGTGATCGGCTTCGCAGTCGATCAACTGGCGACCAGTCCCGAGGCAGTCGTCGCCATAGAAGGAGCGCGCCAAGCCTCGTGGAATGCCGGGAACGTCGTGCTGGTCGCTCAGACTTTGGGTGATTCCGTCATGGAGCCGCGCGCGATTGCGGCACTGACCAAGCGAGGCATTTCGGCGCTGATCTACATGACCATCTTCACGCGCGAGATCGCCGCGCCCGACTATCTCTACGACCTCGATATCCCGGTCATCCTGCTCAATTGCTATACCGCCGACTACGCCTTCCCCGCCGTTGTGCCGAGCGAAATCGCCGGCGGGCAGAGTTCCACCCGCCACCTGATCAGCCATGGCCACCGCCGCATCGCCACCATCACCGGCGAGCCGTGGATGCAGGCGGCACAGGATCGGCTGAAGGGCTACCGCCGGGCGCTGGCGACGGCCGACATCCCGTTCGATGCGGAGCTGGTGGTCGAGGGCGACTGGTCAGCGAGCGCCGGCTACGCCGCGACCGTCAAGCTTCTGGCGCTCAAGGACCGCCCAACCGCAATCTTCTGCCAGAACGACCGAACCGCGATCGGCTGCTACGAAGCGCTGAAGGAAGCCGGCCTGCACATCCCTGGGGATATTTCCGTGATCGGCTATGACGACGAGGAAATCGCCCGGCATCTGTTCCCACCTTTGACGACGTCGATCCTGCCGCATATGGCGATGGGGCAATGGGCGATCGAGCAATTGGAAGTCCCTGCACCGCCCGGCCGCGGCCGCTACCCCATTACCAAGCTTGAATGCCCGCTGGTCGAGCGGGAATCGGTCAGTGCCGTGGCGCCTGGGCGCACACACGGACTGACAGCCAGCTGAGCACCTCCAGACTTCCGTCAATGCAAACGCCGTACTGATGCCGCTCCAAGCCAGACAAGCGCCCCGCAAAGGGCGGTGGCCCCGAAATTGTCGCCTGGCGTGGTGGATCGGCATCCTTGTGTCCAGAGTTCTGCGGATTGACATACAGTTTCGCCGTCTTCATGCGCCGCAACGATATCGCCCGGTATTGGCTGTCGCTGTTTCCGGCCCGAGGGCGAAGCGCCATGAGCCAACTTCCAACTCGCATGGCGAACGGCATCCTTAAGCATCGGTGCGGGAAGGGAATTGCTCACCCCAACGGCATAACGCCTCTGCTCCAGCATTGAGCGCCGCTCCGCTTTCTGTCAACGAATAGACGACCTTGGTCGGCGATCCCGGATAGACTTCTCGGTTCACAAGCCCGTCAGCCTCCAGTTCGCGTAATTGCTGCGTCAGCATCTTTTCACTGATCGCCGGAATGGACTGCCTCAATCGGCCGAACCTGCGAGACGCCGTTCCAAGCTCACAAAGACTATCCACTTTCCACTTCCCTTCGATCTCCTTGATCGCCGTTGCGAAGCCGCAATTGCCCGTCGGCTCATTCATGATGCTCTCCTTACCGTTGGGTAACCACTTACCTCCAGGTGCGTATTGTGCGCCCCATTCACTCCGACATACCTCTGCCCTTGACGGCAAACATTGGCGCCGCTCGCCTATTGGCGTCTATTGGCATGGAGTGATGCAATGAAGCTTTCAATCAGCGTTGTCGGGACGGGTCGTATGGGATCGGCGCTCGCCCGCGCCCTGCTCCGGTCGGGATATCGGACGACGGTCTGGAACAGGACGAAACAGAAGGCCGAACCGCTGGCCACGCTCGGCGCCACTGTCGCGGGGTCCGTCCTGGAAGCTGTCAATGCGGCTGAAATTGTCATTGTGAACGTAAGCGACTACCAGGCAACCGCTGCAGTTCTGCACGACGATGCTGTTGCTTCAGCTATTCGCGGCAAGCTGGTCGTGGAACTCACTTCGGGAACGCCGCATGGCGCACGTGAAGCCGCTGAATGGTTTGCCGAGCACGGAGCCAGCTATCTCGATGGCGCAATCATGGCCACGCCGGATTTCATCGGCACAGATGCCGGGACGATACTGATCTCGGGGCCAAGCCAGGCTTTCGACGCGAACGAGGAGATGTTTCGTGCCTTGGGCGGCAATGTCCAGCATATCGGGGAAGAGCCGGGACGTGCGAACGCGCTTGATAGCGCGCTGCTTGCTCTCATGTGGGCGCGCTGTTCGGCACGCTGCATGCGATCGCCGTGAGTCAGGCCGAAGAGATCGACCTCGGCGAGTTGGCTCGGCAGTGGACCGCAACAGCGCCTGTTGTTGACGGGCTTGTCGCCGACCTGATCAAGCGAACGGATGCTGGCCGTTTTGCCAGCGACGATGAGACGCTCTCGTCGATCTCCCCGCATTACGGCGCATTCCAGCATCTTTTGGAGCTGATGGAGGCGCGCAAGATCGACCGCTCTGTGGCCGACGGTTACGACGCGATCTTCCAACGGGCGATTGCAGCTGGCCACTTACATGATGATTTCGCAGCGTTGTCGCAATTTCTGGGAAGTCCGGATAAGAGATCTCTCCGATCTGGAGTGCGAGGCGGATCCCTTCTGACTGGCTGAGCGGATTTGGTCTCCGGCCTTATTGAGGCGGACCACGCTTTGCCGTCAGCCAGCGGGATCGGGCTTTGTTGTCCGAGCATGGGCCGGTCAGGCATGGGCCGGTCAGACCAGTGACCTACTTGGGGGAATAGAAATGCCTTTGACGCTTCTCATCGATTCGTATTGTGCTGCTTGGTCCGATCAGAACGCCGAGCAGCGGCGGGCATTGCTGTTACCGATCTGGAGCGATGGCGCGACATACACAGACCCTACAGTCCATGCGACTGGCGCGGAAGAACTGCTCGCGCACATCGCAAGAGTTCTGGCCAAGCGTCCCGGTGCCCGTATCCTACGGACAAGTGACGTGGATGTTCATCATGGGATCGCACGCTTTGCGTGGAAGTTTGTGATGCCTGATCGATCGTCCTTCCCTGAGGGTTTGGACATAGCCTTCCTCGACCCTGGTCATAAGCGAATAACGCGTATCGTCGGCTTTTTTGGGCCGTTGGCACGGTCAAGCTGATCGACCAGCGCGTGCCAGCCCGTGCGCCACCAGCCGATCGATAATCTCGCAATAGCGACGCCGCTTGCCGCCATCGCCTTGGAATACATGCTGATATCGGTGGCGAGGATGGGACGGAATGCGACTGGGGCGAAGTGCTGGCCTGGGAACCGCCAAACCGCATCGTCCTGGCATGGCGGATTCGCGCCGACTGGCAATATGATCCGTCGCTGCTGACCGAAGTCGAGGTCAAGTTCTCCGAGGCCGGCGAGAACGCGACTCGCGTCGAGCTCGAGCATCGTCAGCTTGAGAACATGGGCGCGGCCGGTGAAGCGGTGCGTGAGATCTTCGAATCCGATCGTGGCTGATGCGGTATCCTGCAAAACTATGTCCGGTTGATCGAGAAGCGGTAGGCTGCCAACCGATCGGCCAACTGACTTACCCTTTGAGTACGTGAAAGCTGCGCTTCAATTCGCAACGCAAGTGCTATAGTGAGACCAGGAAAGCGGCTCGCCGCTTACCGAGGCAACGAAAGCGAAAGCGTATTGGTCGCAGTGTATGAAAGCCGTCCCGATGGGATGAGACGAAGCGGCCGAGGACGGGACGGGCCTGGCGTCGTGCTCAGCCTGGGTGCCGGTCTGCGGCTGCTGGCTTCGCTGCTCTTTCTGATCTGGACCATTCCTGCGGCAACAGCCGACCAGGTTGCGCATGACCTTGCCGAAGGCCAAATCGGCGCGACCGAACCGGTCACACACCCGACTGTCCTTGCCCGCAGCATTGCGCGCCACGTCGGTGCTGAGACTTCCCGTGTCAAGACACCTGTCATTGCGAGAGATGGCAAACCGTTTTGCATTATCGTGGATTTGCGGCTGCCGCTCGAAACTGCGTCAGCCGCACCGTTTGGCATATGGTCCGAAGACCGGCCGGAACTGTCGCCGATCCACGCCTTCGATGCGCGCGCGCCTCCGCTTCTCACGGCGTGAACCTGGCCGCGCGACCGCGGCTCTAGACTCGCAAAACTTCACATCGCGTTCCGTTCGTCGAGTTGCTCGCCGATCGGAACGCCAAAGCTCTTGTCGGAGGCGGTTTGCGCCCGATATGGGCTGAACGGACAAGAACATGCTGCATTTTTCGCGCTGGAAGACCATTCTCATCTGGCTGACGGTCCTGGCCGGTATTCTTTACGCAGCTCCCAATCTGGTTCCCGCCTCCACTCTGGCATCGCTGCCGAATTGGCTGCCCAAGCAGCAGCTGACGCTGGGGCTCGACCTGCAGGGCGGCTCGCACATCCTGCTCCAGATCGATCGGCAGGACCTTGCCAACGAACGCCTCGAATCGGCACGCGACGAGGTCCGCACATCGCTGCGCGATGCCCAGATCGGCTATACCGGGCTTGCCGGCACCGCCAGTTCCATCCAGGTCCGCATTCGCGACCAAGGCCAGATCGAAGCGGCGAAGAGCGCGCTCGAAAGATTGGCGCAGCCGATCTCGACGGGCATGTTCATGAGCGGCTCGGTGACCGAGATGGAGATGACCGAGCCGGAACCGGGCCTGCTGCGCTTCACGCTGACCGAAGCCGGGATCGACTACCGGATCGCCGCGGCGCTGACCCAATCGATCGAGGTGGTGAGCCGGCGCGTCAACGAACTCGGCACGACCGAGCCGATCATCCAGCGCCAGGGATCGGACCGCATCATGGTCCAGGTGCCGGGCCTGCAGGATCCGCAGCGGCTGAAGGATATCCTCGGACAGACGGCTAAGCTGACCTTCCAGATGGTCGACCAATCGATCCCGGTCGAGGAGGCGATCTCCGGCCGCCCGCCGGCGGGCTCGACGGTGATGTATTCGACGGAAGAGCCGCGGGTTCCGCATCTGATCGAGAACCGGATCATCGTTTCCGGCGAAAACCTTGTCGATGCGCAGGCAACCTTCGACCAGCGCACCAACGAGCCGGTGGTCTCGTTTCGCTTCGACAGCCGCGGCGCCACCCGCTTCGGTCAGGCTACCCAAGCCAATGTCGGGCGCCTGTTCGCGATCATCCTCGACAACGAGGTGATCTCCGCGCCGCAGATCCGCGAACCGATCCTGGGCGGCACCGGGCAGATATCCGGCAGTTTCACGGTGGAGAGCGCGAACGATCTTGCGGTCCTGCTGCGCGCCGGTGCACTGCCTGCCGACCTCACTATCGTCGAGGAGCGCACCGTCGGTCCGAGCCTCGGCAGCGATTCGATCGAGGCGGGCCAGTTCGCGGCAATCATCGCCGGGGTCCTCGTCGTCGGCTTCATGCTGTTCGCCTATGGGCGACTGGGGCTGATCGCGAATATCGCGCTGCTGGCGAACGTCGCACTGATCATCGCCGTCCTGTCCGTGCTCGGGGCGACGCTGACGCTGCCTGGCATCGCCGGCATCGTGCTGACGACGGGCATGGCGGTCGACTCCAACGTCATCATCTTCGAGCGCGTCCGCGAAGAGAACCGCCAAGGGCGCTCGATCGTGCAGTCGATGGATTCCGGGTTCAAACAGGCGCTGGCGACTGTCGTCGACGCCAATGTGACGACGCTGATTGCCGCCGTCATCCTGTTCTTCCTCGGCTCGGGGCCGATCAAGGGGTTTGCCGTCACCCTCGCCATCGGTATCGTCACCACCGTGTTCACGGCGTTCACGCTGACGCGTTGGCTGGTCGCGTTCTGGCTTCGCCGGCAGCGGCCGAAAACCATGCCCGCCGGTGTCATGCGGCTGGTGCCCGACGACACGCGCGTGCCGTTCATGGCCTTCAGAAAATACGCCTTCACGCTGTCCGTGCTGTTGTCGATCGCTTCGGCGGTGCTGTTCTTCACTGTCGGCATGAACTACGGCATCGACTTCCGCGGGGGTTCGAGCATCGAGGTGCAGGCAAAGGGCCAGCAGGCCGACATCGGCGACATCCGTGAGCGGCTGACGGGTCTCGAACTGGGCGAGGTGCAGGTGCAGGAGTTCGGCTCGGCCCGGGATGTGCTGATCCGCATCGGCACCCAGGGGGGCGGCGACGTTGCCGAACAGTCCGCCGTCGAGAAGGTAAGAAGCGCGCTCGAAACCGACTACGAGTTCCGCCGCATCGAGGTTGTCGGTCCGACAGTGTCCTCCGAACTCGCGTTCAACGGCACAATGGGCGTGCTCGCCTCGCTGCTGGCGATGCTCGTCTACATCTGGATCAGGTTCGAGTGGCAGTTCGGGCTCGGCGCCATCATTTCGACGTTCCACGACGTGATCCTGATGGTCGGCTTCTACGTCGTCGCCGGCATAGAG
Source organism: Mesorhizobium sp. WSM4816 (assembly GCF_055811535.1). Lineage (NCBI taxonomy): Bacteria > Pseudomonadati > Pseudomonadota > Alphaproteobacteria > Hyphomicrobiales > Phyllobacteriaceae > Mesorhizobium > Mesorhizobium sp. WSM4816. The sequence continues at coordinate 206,774 of NZ_JBVVQR010000003.1, forward strand.
TTCAATTTGACCTCGATTGCCGCGATCCTGACTATTGTCGGCTATTCCATCAACGATACGGTTGTCGTCTATGACCGGGTCCGCGAGAATCTGCGCCGCTATAAAAGGATGCCGATTGCCGAGCTGCTCGACCTGTCGATGAACCAGACGCTGGCGCGAACGGTCCTGACCGGCGTGACCACGCTGTTTGCGCTGGCGGCGCTTTCGATCTGGGGCGGCGAGGTGATCCAGTCCTTCACAGTCGCAATGATCTTCGGCATCCTCGCCGGGACCTATTCCTCCATCTTCGTCGCCGGGCCGCTGCTGATCCTGTTCAAGCTCCGGCCGGGCGCCCTCAGCCAGGAGGAAGCCGCAGTGGCGAAAGAGCCGCCAGCGCAACAGGCCTTGTAATGGGCGGTGCCATCTCTTTGGGTCCGCTGTAGCTCCAGCGCGGCCGCCTGCTCCAGGCTGACACCCGGGACGAGCGGGTCCGCGTGACGGTGCTCGAGCCGCCATTCGCGTTCGTCCGAGCGATGCACCGCTCAGCCGGCAGAATTGCATGTTGATCTTGATGAAGCCGATGATATGATTTCAGGAATATGCTGAATGAAACTGATCTTTCGCGCACCGATCTCAATCTCCTCGTCCTCTTCGAGGCCGTGCTCGGAGAGGGCCACGTGGGCCGGGCGGCGGACCGGCTTAACCTGACGCCATCGGCAGTCAGTCACGGACTAGGCCGGCTGCGCCGGCTCCTCAACGATCCGCTGTTCCTGAGAACGCCCAAGGGCGTGGTGCCGACGGCGCGTGCTACGGAACTCGCCGCGCCGATCGCCGACGTTCTGGCGCGCGTGCGCAGCGTGATGGCGACTGCCGCGCCCTTCGATCCCGCCACGGCCATCCGCCGGTTCGCAATCGGCGCACCGGACGGTGTCTCAGCCGTGATCCTGCGCCCGCTCCTCGCCGAACTCAGCCGGATTGCGCCACGCATCGACGTCGGCGTGCGTCAGATCTTGCCCTCGCCAGCCCGCGTCTGGCGGAGCGCGATTGTCGATCTCGAGGCGCACGCCATCGATATCGCGATCATTCCGTCCGATGACATCCCGCCTCGCTTCGAAAAGCGCTGCATCTACGAAGAGGACTTTGTCATTGCCATGCGCCCTGGACATCCGTTCGCGCGTGATCCGAGCCTGGAGCGATACTGCAGCATGCAGCATCTGGTCGTCTCGGACAGCGGCGATCCTTACGGCTTCGTCGATGAACAACTGGCCAAGCAAGGCCGGGCGCGACGGGTTGCGTTGACGGTTCCGAACTTCATGTTTGCGCTCGCGGTCATCGCCGAGACCGACCTCATCTCGGCCCTGCCGCGGCGGTTCGTTGCCATGCATGCGGCGCGTTTCGGCGTGCTGAGCCTCGATGCCCCGTTGCCGTTGCCCGGCTTCCGGCTCAACGCCGTCGCTCCCAAGGTCGCGATGATGGATGCGGGCGTGGCATGGCTCTTCGATCTGCTTGCGGAGCAGACTGCGCAGAACCACCCCAGCGGCTTGCCCGCACGAAGTCGGCAATCATAGCTCGGAAAGCTTCGTCGGCGCCGCCAGCGTGGATGAAACTGACAATTGCGTTTCCCCTGCAGCGCTACTCCGCGGGAGTTGGGAAGTGCTTTCCAAGCCGGGTTCGCCATTTTGGCTCCTCCCGTTTTGCGATGCTTGCTGCATCGACCGATGCGATCGCCGGCAGCATCTTTTTTACTGAACCTCCTTTCCTTGCGGGTTGGCTGGTGACGGATGCGCCGTCACGACAAGGCGATGCGACCGTCCCTGCGGCGCAGTTTCGTCGTGATAGCGTGCCGCCAGCGTGGTGATGGCCTCAGTCAATTCACGCGTGAACGAGGCGCGGTCGGCGGCGGAGCGGAAGCGGATTTCGGTGTCGATCGCCAAGGTCGCCAAGCGCTTGCCGGCATCGGTGGCGGCGCGCTGGAGAACTCCGATCTCCCGCACCAGCCGGGCGCCGAGCGCGATCAGGTAGCTTGCCGACAGGCGGTCCGGGGTGCTGTCCGGATCGGCGCCGACCGGACCCAGTGCGCTCGTCGAGACGACATAGCTTGTGGCGCTCGCCACCATCAGCCGCTCCGTCAGGCCACCCCACTTGCGCGTGTCTGCAACTTGGACAAGCCCGTGCTCCTCCAGAGCATGCAGGTGGTAATTGATCTTCTGCCGCTTGAGGCCGAGGCGTGTGGCGAGGGTAGCGGCCGAGGCCGGCTCCCGCAGTTCTGAGAGGAGTTGACTCCGAACGGGCTCCAACGCGGCGGCCGCCGCGCTCGGCCGATCTATGACTTCGATATCGAGCATGCAGCCCTCACATTGACAATCTTTCCTGTCAATGCGCGTTGACGAGTGTAATTGTCAAGAGCGAAAAGGCCGCTTCGTCCGAACTGTCCAGCTGGCTGCGGCTGCAGCAAGCGAGCCAGCTATCGCTCACTGCGGAGTCGATGCGTCCCGCAGACGGCCCCGCACGGGGCAATTGCAATGACGGTGCCGTTCGTTGTAGCCATTGCGACCGCTTGATTTTGGAGGAGACGCAGCATGGACCGATTCACTGGCGGTTGCCTGTGCGGCAACGTCCGGATTGTGGCGTCGGGACTCCCATACCGGGTCGGCATTTGTCATTGTCTCGACTGCCGCAAGCATCATGGCGCCCTTTTTCACGCTTCCGCGGTGTTCCCCCAGGATGCGGTGACGATCGAAGGTGAGACGCGCGACTACGCCGGGCGGTTTTTCTGCCCCCGCTGCGGTTCGACAATTTTCGGACGCACCGCCGACGAAATCGAAGTGAACCTGGGATCCCTGGATGCCCCTGACCAACTGATGCCAACCTACGAAAGCTGGATAATCCGTCGCGAGTCCTGGTTGCCGCCGTTTCCGCTCACGAGGCGGTACGAGCGCGATCGTGACGCCACGAGTCGCTTTGAGGAATAGTCGCACGAACGCTGCGAAAGCGTTTTGGGAGGTCACGCCGGCACGTCACTCCGGAAGACCGGCCTTGCGGAAGCCATCGACGAAATGCTCGAGCGTCACAGCGTCGCGGAATGGCTCCGTCGCGGCCCAGTGGCGGGTGGTGAAATGCGGGTTGCCGACGAGGAACAGTTCGGCCTCTGCGCGCGCCTCGTCGAGGCGGCCCAGTTGGGCAAGGCTTGCCGCCAGGAAGCGGCGCGAGCTTGTACGATAAGTCTCGTCCCTGCGCAGTGTTTCGACAGCCGCTTCGTATTGGCCGGCGGCATATTGCGCCTGGCCAAGCGTCAGATAGTACCAACTTGCCGGAAACGGGTTCAACCGGAATGCCTTGCGAATGTGCTCAAGGCCTTCCTTGACCCGTCCGGCCAGGACCGCGATGTCGGACAATGCCGCCCAGGCATCGGCCTCGTTCGGATCGAGCTCGATCGCCCTGGCGAATTCCGCATCCGCCTCGGCGAAGCTGCGCTCATAGGCAAGCAGGTAAGCCAGAACCCAGCGGCAGCCGGCATCGTTCGGATCGATCGCCACGGCTTTGCGCGCCAGTTCCAACGCAACGCTACGGGACGTTTCGGTAGGTCCGCCGGAATGCACCCATCCCATCCAGTGGTTCATGGCAAGCCAGCGATAGGCCTCGGCATATTCCGGATCGAGCGAAACCGCGCGGGTGAGCATCAGATGCGCTTCGCGCGCCGTCTGCGGCGTGTCATCCATCAGCTTGCGCGCCCGCACGCAGAGGTCGTAGGCCTCAAGACTTTTGGGCCGGTTGCGCGGCGGCGGTGCGCGCAGCCTGCCGAGCAACGCCTCGACGATCTTGCCGGTGACCTCGTCCTGAACGGCAAAAATGTCTTCCAGGCTGCGATCGAAGCGCTCCGCCCATAGATGGTCGCCACTCACTGCGTCGACCAGCTGGGCGTTGATGCGCACGCGCCCCGCAGCACGTCGTGCGCTCCCCTCCAGCAAGTAGCGCACGCCGAGATCCTGCGCGATATCGCGCACGTCCATCGCCTTTCCCTTGTAGGCGAAGGCCGAGTTGCGTGCGATGACGAACAGTCCGGAGACCCTGGACAGGTCGGTGATCAGGTCTTCGGTCAAGCCATCCGCGAAGGATTCCTGCTCGGGATCGTTGCTGACATTGACGAAGGGCAGCACCGCTATCGATGGCTTGCCGGGCAGCGGCAAAGGTTTTCGCTTCGCGCCGAGCTGTTCGACGGCCCCCGTGAAGCGGTAGCCGACGCGCGGAACCGTGGCGATCCATTCGCCGCCATCTGCAGCCGGGCCAAGCAGCTTTCGCAGCACCGCGATCTGTACGGTGAGGTTGCCTTCCTCGACAGCCGTGCCCGGCCACGCCGCGTCCATCAACTCGGCCTTCTCAAGGATTTCGCCGGCTCGTCCAACGAGCGCCGCAAGCAGCTTTAGCCCGCGGTAGCCTACGGCAACGGGGACATCGTTGCGAAGCAGCGTTCCCGCACCGGAATCAAGCACGAACGGACCAAAGGCAAAGCGCGATCCCTGCATGCGGCGTATCTATAGCCCGTTTGGAAGTTTTGAGAACTATTTGGCAGAGCTTAATTACGGCGCTGTTCGTATCCTGCAGAATTCAGCCTCTTTCAGGTCAAAGGTCCCTGGACCTCAAACCTATGGAGGTTGCTATGAACGATACTCTTGCATCGGCCCCGCATCAGGCAGGGGCAACGCCCGTCGAGCCGGCGGGAATATTGCGTCGGCAACACGGCCTGGCGACCCTGCGAAGCATTATCGCGGCGTGGGACGAGCGGAAACGCTTTCGCTGGGAACTTGAGCAAATGGCGAAGGACAATCCCCATTTGATCGACGACATCGGTCTGACGAGACGGCAGGTCGAGGCAGAGATCGCCAAGCCCTTCTGGCGGCGATAATCCTTGTCGCCGCAAAGTCGCGAACCTGTCATCCTCGTCCTGGCTGGGCCAAAAATTTCGGAACGATGCGAGAAGCTGGGCCGCCGATCCGACGCCAAGATCGGGCCTTGGCATGCGTCAGCGGCCCGGCTTCTTCCCTAGTCGTCGTCGTCATCATCCGTGTAGCGGTCGCGATAGCGGCGACGATCATAGTCCCTGTAACGACGGGAGGATCGGTCCTCCTGGTAAACCCTGCGTTTGACGTAGGTCTCGCAATAGTCATCTTCACAGTAGGTCTCGACAATCCGCTCACGCACAACGCCGTTGTTCGACGAGCTATTCGAACTGGTGTTCGAGGACTGGCTGCCGGCGTGGGCAACGACTGTCGCCATCATCGTAGCTGATGTCACCAGTAGGAACTTCATACGCATGGCTGCCTCCATTTTTGGCTAGATAGCGCAACGCAAAGCCAAGTCGAGGTGAACTCAACGGCTGGGCATGCGGAGCGTGCACTGCAGTCCAGCCCAAAGTGTGGCTTGGCGCGCCGGACAGGATGAAACTGGGGTCTCGTACATTGTTGCTGCGCCTTTCTGAGATCACCGCTCGGAGCGGTCCGACTTGCGCCCCATAAACTGCCCTCGCCGCCCAGCCAAGATCGGACCAACCGGTCATTGGTCAAGGGGACGCGAAGTGACCTCCATGCAGAATTCGAGCGCTCATCGGCTTCGGCGCAACCCGGCCGCGCCACTCCTGGGCGCGAGGGCTCAGGGTAGCGGGATTGGCTTGTCACTGAGTGTGCGCAAGTAGGCAATTATGTTTGTTCTTTCAGTCTCGTCCGGAGCACCCGGCACCTCCATGTAAACGCCCGGCGTGGTGAGCATGGGCTCAAGCAGAAATTTGTTCAGGTCCTCATATGTCCAGACACCCTGCCATGCCAGCAAGGCGTCGGAGTAACGCCTCTTGGCCACAGATGCTTTGTCGCGACCGACGACGTTCCACAAAGTCGGTCCCTGATTGGCCCCTTCGTCCGGCACGGCATTGTGGCAGTAGGCACAGAGGCGGGAGAAGGAGGCTCGGCCTTTCTCCACGTCGGCGGCAGCCAACTTCTTCGCGATCGGGGCTGGCGTTGGCAAGATGACGCCGTGCGCGATGAGATAATCAGCCACTTCGCGTTGCCCCTTGAATTTCGCCAGATGGAGCGGTGTCTTGCCGTCCTTTGTCTTCGCATTCACATCCGCGCCGGCCTCAACCAGTGCCTTCACGCAATCGAGGCAACCGGATCTGGCGGCGATGTGAAGGGCGTTTTCGCGGTTGCGCTGCGAATTTGGATTTGCGCCCCTCTCCAGCAACAGATTGATCAAATCGATCCGGCGTTTTGCCAGAGCCGGCATGAGGGCAGGACCCAAACCCGGCGTCGGGGCGGCGTTGACGTCGGCACCGCGTTCGATGAGCAGTTTTGCCGCCGCAAAATGCCCGCCCCTGACCGCAAGATAGAGTGGTGTGGCTTGCCCATCGCTCTCATCGACATCGGCGCCTGCGTCGAGCGCTGCCGCAATCGCCGCGACATCGCCCGTTTTCGCGGCGTCGTGGATGGCGGCGGCATGCGATGCAATCGGTGCAAGCACCAACAGAATGAACAGCAAAACCCCGCGCATCCGGCACCCCACTGTCAAACTGGAGGACGGCCAACAAGGCGCTGGTTCGACAGTTCGTCGACGATATCCTCGTCATCGGCCGTTGGAAAGTCTCGTCGGGTATATCGTCAGCGACGTGAAAGTGCGAACCGCAGTCGCTTCATCGCGGCGATCATTCCGGCTGACCCGAGCAATGGAACTGTTCACCCCAGCGGCATAAGCCCTCTGCCCCGGCACAGAGCGTCGATCCGCTTTCCGTCAACGAATAGACGACCTTCGCCGGAGAACCCGGATGGACTTTTCGGTTCACAAGCCCGTCTGCCTCAAGTTCTCGCAGCTGCTGCGTCAGCATCTTTTCGCTGATCGCCGGAATTGACTGCCGCAGCCGGCCGAACCTGCGTGGTGTCGCGCCGAGTTCGCAGATGATGTCCAGCTTCCACTTGCCGGAGACCATCTTTATCGCGGTTGCAAAACCATTCTCGGTGGGTTTGTTCACCTTGCCCTCCTTACCGGCAGGTAACCACTTACGCATCCGTGCGTATTGGTGTCGCGCTTCCCAAATCATAGCTCTTCCTCGGAACGACAAGCGAGCCGAGCGTTGCGCCAATCAAAATATGGGATGTCGGAATGATGCCTGCAATCGGTGCCTGGACACTGGACGTATGGGATAGGCGCTCGCCCGCGCGCTGCTTGAAGCGGAATATCGCACGACCGTCCGGGACAGGACAGCAAAAGGGACAGGAAGGCGATCCAAGCCTTCATCATCAACCAATCATGGGACGCCTCCGAAAAGCGAACACCTGCTTCGCCGGCGCGAAACAACAAATCACGTCGGCGAGGCTCGATTGACGACCGCTGGAAGCGGTGGCCGTTTCATGACCAACAGTATTTTTAGGAGAAAAAGCATGAGGAATGCAAAACCGGATACAATGCAGGCCGCCGCCATCGACCGGTTCGGTGGAGCCGAGCTGGTTACTGTGCGAGCCGTGCCAGTGCCCGAGGTCGGGCCGAGCGATGTCCTAATCCGCGTCGAAGTGGCGGGCGTGGCCTCGTGGGACGCGCTCGAGCGTGAGGGTCTCTACGACGGGGCTTTCGGAATGCCGTCGACATTCCCCTATGTGCTCGGCTGGGACTGCGCGGGCGCAGTCGTCGCCGTTGGCAGCCAGGTTAGCCGCTTCAGGGAAGGCGACCGGGTGTACGCTGCATCCATGCCGCTTCCCAAGGGTGGAACCTATGCCACCTACGCAGTGACGGATGCGGAGAACGTTTCGCTCATCCCCGCCAAGCTCACGATCGAGCAAGCGGGCGTCATGGGCTGGGATGCGTTGACCGCGCTCAGCGGCCTGGAAGAAGTCGGCCTAAAGCAGGGCGATACAATAATGATCTTCGGCGCCAGCGGCGGTATCGGTCACATGGCCATCCAACTCGCAAAACGATTGGGCGCCCGCGTATTGGCGGTGGCTTCAGGCGATGACGGCGTGGCGCTATCGCAGCGATTGGGCGCCGACGCGGTCGTCAACGGGCGCAAGGACGATGTGGTGGCGGCCGCTCGTGAATTCGCCGCCGGCGGCCTCGACGCTGCCCTTGTCACCGTAAGCGGTGAGGCGGCCGACCGCGCGCTGAGGTCAGTGCGCGACGGCGGTCGGGTCGCCTGCCCGCACGGCGCGATGCCCGACCCAAAAGTCCGGCCCGGCGTGGAGCTCATTCGCTACAACGGCGCCCGCAGCCAGGACGCGACCGACAAGCTTAACCGCCTGATCGACTCTGGCCCGTTCGACGTCCATGTCGCCGGTACATTCCCGTTCGACAGGGTTGTCGATGCGCACCGGGCGCTTTCCACCCACTACGTCGGCAAGCTCGCTTTGCGGGTGAGTTGAGCAAAGGTGGATCCATCAGACATCACCAGGCGTTGCGACGGCGGAACAGGATTATGACAGCCATGGAAATGTGCTGGCGCTTTCCCATCCGCCGATCGCCGCTGATCTGCCAGAAACAAAAAAATGTGCTGCCGTTTGCGGTCACCGACTATCGGCTGCAAATGGCGCGCCGGAGAGGATGAAACTGGGCACTCGTATGTGATTGCTGCGCCCATTGATTTCTAAGATCACTTCTCGGAGCGGAGGATCGGCTTTGCGCCACTTGCCGACGTCAGCACCTCTAAGCGCGAACGTCTGGTGTGATGCGGGCGTTCGTAAGGCATCTCGCTGTTACATCGCGGTGACAAAGCACCCGCCACGGTGGCGTCAACCGGTTACACAGAGCAGGAAGTATTTCCGGCCTTCTGGGAGAGTGGTCAGCGTCCCAGAGGCTGCGTGGGCGTGTCGTCGGTTGGCTGTTAGCGCGGCGACTGGAACGCTCCACGTCTCGCAAGCGGGATAGCGAAGTCTCGTGAAGGCAAGGTCAGCTGCGTTCTCCGTTCTGTATCGGCGGCGACTGGGAGAGATGGATACCATGCAAGTAGGGCGTCCGGAAGTTGGCAGGATATGGACGCGGGGCGGCCCGCGTGCTGGCGCTTGGCTGGGCGATGCAATGACCACGCAGCGCCGCCTCGCAGCGATCCTGGCTTGCGGCGTGGTCGGCTATTCGCGCCTGACAGAGCGCGACCAGCGCGGCACGCTCGAGCGGCTGAAGATCTACCGCAAGGACCTCCTCGAACCGCTGGTCTCCGAGCACCAGGGTCGGATCGTCAAGCTCACCGGCGACGGCATGCTGTGCGAGTTCGCGAGCGTCGTTAACGCGGTGACCTCGGCGATGGCGATCCAGCAGGCCCTGGCAGAACACGAGGCGGAGACGCCCGAGGAAGAGCGGATTCGCTTCCGCATCGGCGTCAATCTCGGTGACGTGGTCTGCGAGGAGGACGGCGACCTCTACGGCGACGGGGTCAACATCGCCGCCCGCCTCGAAAGCATCGCCGATCCCGGCACCGTGGTCGTCTCGGGCACCGCCTACGACCACCTTCAGGGCAAGCTCGACTGCGGCTTCACGCCGCTCGGCGACCTGCGTCTCAAGAACATCGAGCGGCCTGTGCGCGCCTACCGCGTCGAGACCGACGCCAGCGCCTCGGCGGCTGCACTGCCTCCCCTGCCCGACAAACCCTCGATCGCGGTTCTGCCTTTCACCAACATGAGCGGCGACCCCGACCAGGAATACTTCGCCGACGGGCTGGTGGAGGACATCATCACGGGATTGAGCCGGGTGAACTCCTTCTTCGTGATCGCCCGCAACTCGTCCTTCACCTACAAGGGCCGGGCGGTGGACCTGCGCCAGGTCGGGCGCGAGCTGGGCGTTCGCTACGTGCTCGAAGGCAGCATCCGCAGAGCAGGATCGCGGGTGCGCATCAGTGGGCAGTTGGTGGACGCGATCAGCGGACACCATGTCTGGGCCGACCGCTTCGAGGGCGACGTGAGCGACATCTTCGACCTGCAGGACAAGGTGACCGAGAGCGTCGTCGGCGCCGTCGAGCCGAGCATCCTGCTGCAGGAGATCAAGCAGGCGCGCATGAAGCCGACCGACTACATCAGCGCCTACGACCTCTACCTTCGCGCGCTGCCGCGCTTCTACAGCATGACGCGCGAAGGCTTTGCCGACGTGCGCCGGCTCACCAACGAGGCGCTCAGCATCGACCCCAGCTTCAACTTGGCGAAGGCACTCGGCGCCTATATCCGCAGCCTATCCGTAAGCCAGTGCTGGCACGAGCCCGACGATATCCGAGTCGCCGCGCGCATGGCGCGCGAGGTATTGGCTGAAGCGCGCGACGACCCCACGAGCCTACGCTTCGCCGCGCAGGTGATCGCCTACAGCGCGAAGGACTACGAGATGGCGCTGGGCACGATCGAACGATCCCTGCTACTCAACCCCAATTCGGCGCAAGGCCATACGGGCAGCGGCTGGGTGAACGCACATTCCAGCCGCCCGCTCGTCGCGATCGAGCACTTTCACAGGGCAATGCGGCTGAGCCCGGTCGACCCCGAGAAGGGCATCGCGCTCTCCGGCATCGGGATGAGCTACCTGATGCTCGAGCGCTACGAAGAAGCGCTGGCATGGGGAGAGCGCGCGCTGCACGAGATGCCGAACTACGGCTCCTCGCACCGGGTGGTGATCATGGCGCTGGTCAAACTCAACCGGCTGGATGAGGCGCAGGCGGCGGCGCGGCGGCTGATGGAGGCGTTCCCGACCTACACGCTCACCCTGCAGAGACAGATCAACCCGTGGCGAGACAAGGTGTTCGCCGAGAGTTACGTCGAGGCGCTGGGCATCTCCGGCGTGCCGGAGTGATCGTCGCGGTTGCAAAGATGCCCTCTCCTGCGCGTCACGTCCGGCTAGGCGACGTCCCTTGATCCCGCGTCGCTTCTGGAAGGACAGTTCTCTGGCCGGCTTGTCCGAGGACTGAGCGCTCCGATTGGCGCGCCGAAGAGATTCGAACTCCTGATCCCCAGATTCGTAGTTGCTAATGTCAATATAGTCGTTTTAAATCAATTGTTTAGTTAAAACATTGTTTTCCCAGAAGCCTTGGAAACTAAGATCATCGGATCGCCTATAGAGTGGAGGCTGCGTCTCGCGCACGGTTCGGGTCGTGCGACCAATCCAGGGGTTGCCGATTGAGCAGCATGGAATCGCCGAACTCATGCGCGCGGTATCGGTGCGCGGCGAAGGCTGCGGAGGCCTCGGCGAGCCGAGCATCGTCGGCAAAGGCGCGCAGGAGCTCGAAATGGCTTTCGCCCGGCTGGTGGACGCCTGTGAGAATCGCATCGACCACGCGAAGCGGCGTGCCCCGCGCGACGCGGCCCGTCGCAATCCCATTTCCTGCACGCACGCTGCCATCGGGATTGGCGGCCGCCTCAAGCGCGCGCACGACGCTCGTGCCGACCGCGATGATGCGGCTGCCGCGCAGCTTCGCCCGCGCGACCTGCGCCGCTGTGTGCTCGGGGATGCGGTATAACTCGTCGAAGGGAAGGCGCGAGTCGAGCGCGTGGTCCCCGGTGGAGGAAATGCCCGCGGCATGGGTGAGTGTTGCGAAGCCGACATCATGCCGCCGCCAGCTTTGAAGCGTGCGCCAGTCGAGCGCAAAGCCTGCCGATGGCGCCTCGAACGCGATCGGCCGGGCGGCAATCTTCGTCCAAACATCCCAAAGTGCCAACGGCTCGGGAACATGCGCGTATTGGATCGGCCGGCCGTGCTGCGCCAGTCCTGCAAGCACAGCTGCGCGGTTGCCCAAGAAGCGCAGCTCGAGAAGGCGGGGATGGTCGAGAAGGCGCTCCACAACGGCTTCAAGCGGGCCGAGCCGGAGGCGATTGCCCGGTGACAGTGGAGGGGCAGGCAGCCGATCTTCGGTGCGCGTGCGGTGATCGCCCGCGCCGAAGGCAATCGCCACGAAACGCGTTGGATCGGCAAGTGACAGCCAGCCCGCCAGGCGGATCTCGATCGCTTCACTGCTTGGGACATGCGTGCCGTGCAAGCTGGCAGGCAAGGTCGCGGCGTCATTGGCGACGACCAGGTCGTCGGGCTCGAACAGCTTCGCGAGGTCGGCGCGCGGCAGGTCGGTCATCGCGCCGTCCGCCTTGACGACCAACAGCCTGGCGGAGCGCCGATCCGGATGGTCGGCGGCAATCATCCACGTGCCCCGGCGCGAAGTGCTGCGCCAGCCGGCAAGGCGTCAAGCATCGTTTCGATGATCTCGGCAGCTGCCAGATCGGGTTGCTTCAAGGTGGCCGGATCGGCGTCAGGAAGCGCCAGCGCGTGCAGCGGGGTGTCCATATCGCCGGGGTCGAGCGCGAGGAACCTTATGCCATCGTCTTTCGCCTCCTCGTCCCAGATCGCCGTCAGATGGGCAAGAGCGGCCTTGCTCGCACCATACGCGCCCCAGCCAGGATAGGCGTTCACCGCCGCGTCGCTGGAGATGTTGATCACCAGCGCGCCACGGCCCTCGCGCGCCGACGTGGCAAGCGCACCGAACAGCGCTTTGGTCAGGCGAAACGCGCCGACGAGATTAACCGCAAGCGCTTTTTCCAGATCCTCGCACTCGGTGTCGGCAAGCAGCGCAAGCGGCACCGGCCCGAGGCTCGATGCATTGTTGATAAGGACGTCGAGCCCGCCGAGGCTGGCGGTGACCTGCAACGCGATCGGGTAGATGTCGTGCTTTTTGCCGAGGTCGCCGACAATGCCGTGTGCGCCCGTCTCGTCAGCGATGCGCTCGACGTCCGCGGCAGTGCGTGCGACGAAGGCGACGCTCGCACCCTGCCCGGCGAGCTGCCGCACAAGCGCCAGTCCGAGACCGGACGTGCCACCCGTGACCGCTACGCGAAGTCCGTGGAAATCCATGTTCGTCAGCATTGCCGATGCTCCTTCGATCCGTGCAAGCCAATGCTACAAGCTCAAGTTAACTTGAGGTCAAGCGTTCATTGCGTGGATCGATGCGTGAACTTTCCTTCTCCCCTTGTGGGAGAAGGTGGATTGGCGCGCAGCGCCAAGACGGTTGAGGGGTGCTGGACGGAGTGCGGCAGAGCCAAGCTGGAACACCCCTCATCCGACCTCGCTTCGCAAGGCCACCTTCTCCCACAAGGGGAGAAGGAAGAGCGCATGCGCAGCCGCGATCGGTGCCGAGTCGGCAGCGTGCTCCATAAGATTTCGGAGCAGCGAGACCCCGCAACGCGCGAGACGCCGGGTGCCGCCGACGTTCAGCTGCGGTATTGTTCGTCGCTGACTTTCTCCAGCCATTCGACCGGCTTGCCATCAAGCGATTCCTGGATAGCGAGATGCGTCATCGCCGTGGTCGCAGACGCGCCGTGCCAATGCTTCACGCCAGGCGGAATCCAGACGACGTCACCTGGCCGGATTTCTTCTACTGGCGCGCCTTCGCGCTGGACCCGGCCGAGACCGGCCGTGACGATCAGCGTCTGGCCGAGTGGGTGCGTGTGCCACGCGGTGCGGGCGCCAGGCTCGAACGTGACGCTGGCGCCACCAACGCGCGCCGGCTCGGGCGCCTGGAAGAGCGCATCGATGCGCACGGTCCCGGTAAAGTAATCGGCCGGCCCGGGGCCGGACGGCTGTGATCCAACTCGCGTGATCTTCATTGTCTCATTCCTTCCTTGGACAGAGGCTGCGCCAACCTGGCCTGCTGCAGCCACAGCGGCGAAAGCACTCGTCGCGGCAAGGACGTCTCTGCGGGTGATGATCATGTCTCAAGCCCCTTCGTTTTCGACGAGATGGATCAGAGCAGCTTGCCCGGCGTGATCGGCAGTTCGCGGATGCGCTTTCCGGTAGCGTGGAAAATGGCATTGGCGATCGCTGGCGCGACGCCGACCAGCGCGATCTCGCCGAGGCCCTTCACGCCGAGCGGGTTCACGTGCGGGTCGTGCTCATCGACGAAGATCACGTCCATGACAGGCGGCGCGTCGGCGTGCACCGGCACGGCGTATTCGGCGAGATTGGCATTGGTGACGCGCCCGTTGCGGGGGTCGACAATCGAGTGCTCCATGAGCGCCATGCCGATGCCGCCGATCATCCCGCCGATGCACTGGCTGCGGGCGATCTTCGGGTTGACGACGCGGCCGGCGCCATAGGCGCCGACCATGCGCCGCACGCGCGTCTCGCCGAGATCGGGATCGACGGCCACCTCCACGAACACGGCGCCAAAGGCGTGCATGGAAAACCGCTTCGTCTCATCTCCGGGAGCGACGTCGGCCGTTGCCTCGATGACTTGGCCGAGACGCTCCATGGCCTCTTCGAGATCGTTGGCGCCGGCGCGTGCCAGCGCGTCGCCGCGCGCCTTGCGGCAAGCCGCCTGCACCGCACTGCCGACGCTCGCCATGGTCATGGAACCGCCGTGGATAGGGGCGCGCGGCAGGCGGGTGTCGCCAAGCGTGAACTTGACCCGCTCGATCGGCAGGCCCAGCGTGTCCGCCGCGACCTGCGTCATCGATGTCCATGTGCCGGGTCCCATGTCGCTCGCTGCGCTCATCACTTCGGCAGTGCCGTCCGGCAAGAGCCGGGCCATGGCCGAGGCGGGTGCATAGTTCATCGGATAGGTGGCGCTGGCCATGCCCCAGCCAATCAGCGAGCGCCCGTCGCGCATGGAGCGCGGCGCGGCGTTCCTTTGTGCCCACCCGAAACGCTCGGCGGCGGCCCGGTAGCACTCTTTCGTCGATCGGCTCGAGAACGGGAGATCCCTAAATTCGTCCCGGTCCGGCTCGTTGCGCAACCGCAGTTCGACGGGATCCATGTTCAGCGCGACCGCCAACTCGTCCATGGCCGATTCGAGGGCATAGATGCCGCTCGCCTCACCGGGCGCGCGCATGTAGGTCGGCGTGTGGACGTTCATCGGCGCGATGCGATGGCGCGTGTGGACGTTCGGGCAGGAGTGCAGGAACCGGGTCGCGCTGAGCAGCGCCTCGGTGAACTCCTCGTAGGTCGAGGTCTCCTGGTGGCCCTCGTGCCGGATGGCCTGGAGCTGGCCGTCACGGGAGGCGCCAAGCGCGGCCCGCTGCACCGTGTGAGGACGGTAGCCGACGCCGTAATACATTTCGCGCCGCGACAGCACCAGCTTGACTGGCCGTCCGGCTACACGGGCGCCCAGCGCGGCGAGCGTGACATGCGGCCAGCAGCGCAGCGCCGAACCAAACGCGCCGCCGACGAAGGGCGAGATGACACGCACGTTCTCGGCAGCGATGCCGAACACGGCGGCGATCTCCTCGGCGACGTTGTGCACCCATTGTGTCTTGTCCCACAGGGTCAGGCTGTCGCCCTGCCATGAGGCAATGGTGGCGAACATCTCTATCGGATTGTGGTTCTCGCGCGGGATCACATAGGTCTGGTCGACCCGGAATTCCGCTTGTTCGAAGGCGCTGTCGGGTTGGCCTCGCCGTATCTCCCACTCCGCCGGTTTCCCGGTAGGCAGAACTGGATCGACGCTTTCCATGTCGGTGGCCGCCGCTTCGTGCCGGTAGGTAACCCGCACGACCTCCGCCGCGTAAACCGCCTGTTCAAGCGTCTCGGCGACCACCAGCGTGATCGGCTGGCCCTGGTGGGTCACTCGGTCGTCCTGCAGCACATGCAGGCGCTCGCCAACGGCTGCGTCGGGGAGGCCCTTATGCGGCTGGTAGGCGAGCCTGGGCGCGTTGCGGTGCGTCACAACCGCGATTACGCCGGGCGCCCGTTCGGCCTCCGCCGTGTCGATGGATGCAATGCGGCCGTTCGCGACAATGCTCCTGACGACGGCGGCATGGGCGAGGTCGGGTACCTCGAACTCGGCGGCATAGGTCGCGGCGCCGGTAACTTTCAGGCGGCCATCGACGCGGCTGACGGATTTTCCGATCAAGGCAGCAGTCATGCGCGTGCTCCCGCGATTTCGACCGCACGCACGATGGCGCGCTGCATGAGTTCGATCTTGAAACCGTTGTCGCCGCGACCCCGTGTGCCGTCTGCTGCGAGCGCCGCCGCCTGGCGGAGCACCGCTGGCTCGAAGTCGGCGCCGGCGAGCGCGGTCTCGACGTTCGACAGGCGCCAGGGTTTCGTTCCAACGCCGCCGAGCGCTACGCGGGCCTGCCGGATGCGAGCGCCATCCGTCTCGATTGCGACTGCGGCCGAGACCACGGCGAACTCGAAGGAGGCGCGATCGCGTACCTTGAGATAGTGAGACCGCAGTCCTGCCGCCCTGGCCGGGACCGTGATCGCGGTGATCACTTCGCCCGGTTTCAGGACGGTTTCGAGGTGCGGCGTATCGCGGGGAAGGCGATGAAGATCGGAGAGCGGCACGGAACGGTCACCGCCAGCTCCTCGGAGCTCGACCGACGCATCGAGCGCCACCAGGGCAACCGCGAGGTCCGACGGGTGAACGGCGATACAGTCGTCGCTCGTGCCGAGCACTGCGTGCCAGCGGTTCTCGCCGTCCAATGCGGCGCAGCCGGAGCCAGGCACGCGCTTGTTGCATGCCTCGTAGCCGACATCGCGAAAGTAGGGACAGCGTGTGCGCTGAAGCAGATTGCCGCCCATGGTCGCCTGGTTGCGGACCTGCGGGCTCGCCGAATTCAGCAGCGCCTGGGATATCAGAGGGAACTGCTCGACCACAGCTTGATGGGCGGCCACCTCCGCCATCGTGGCGGCGGCGCCAAGCCTCAGGCCTTGCGGACCGATCTCGATGCCGTCGTCGAGAACTCCCGCGAGGCTCACAAGCCGATCCGGTCGGCGGACATTCTCCTGCAGAAGCTGCACCATGTCGGTGCCGCCGGCGATGTATTCGACCGGCGCATCATTGCGGCCGGCCTGGGCGCCGAGGGCGAGGACAGCGGAAAGGTCGCGCGGACGTTCGAGCACAAAGGGATGCATGGCTCAGCCTTCCTGCGTCGAGTTAGACACGGCGGCCGCGTCCTGGATGGCCGCGACGATATGGTCGTAGGCGCCGCAACGGCACAGATTGCCGCTCATCCATTCGCGGATCTCCTGCGGCGACCCGGCATGGCCTTCGCTGATGCAGGCGACGCCGGCCATGATCTGCCCCGACGTGCAATAGCCGCACTGGAAGGCATCGCGCTCGATGAAGGACGCCTGCAACGGGTGGAGCTCATCGCCCTGCGCCAATCCTTCGATGGTTTTGATTTCGCGGCCCTGAGCGAGCGCCGCGAGCGAGAGGCACGCCTTCACGCGCATGCCATCCATCAACACCGTGCAGGCGCCGCATTGGCCGAGGCCGCAGCCCTTCTTCGAGCCCGTCAGATGCAGGTGCTCGCGCAGCGCATCCAGCAGCGTCGTGCGCGGGTCGAGCGAAAGCCGGTGCTCCGTCCCGTTGATGCGCAGCGACACATCGAGCGGCGCCGTCGCGGCGCCAGCAGCCTGTGCCAGCGCCGGAGATATAGCTCCGGGCACGAATTGTTCTCCTAAAAGAGCACCGCCAGTCACAGCAGCCGCTTGCATGAGCTCCCGGCGCGTTATGTCCGAACTGGCTGTCGAAGTTCTTTGGCTATCAGACATGTCGATTGTCGCTTTCGTGATGATCCGCCAAATTCGCGGCCCAAGATATGGATGGCCCCCGGCCCGAAGACACGCTGGGTGCGTGTGCGACGCTAAAAGCATAGGGCGCTTGAGGCGCCTTGATTAGCGCCCGCTCCCCGATAGGACCTATCGGTCGGGGCCATGAATGGCAGCGACGCGAATGAACTGCCGCCGGTTCTTGCTTCATCGTCATTGCTCAGACGGGGTTCGCGCCACCGTCCGGAATTTGCGGTGCTCTCGGCAATCGCGATCGATTGAGTGTGTGCAGTTCGCTCGATTAGTCCGTATAATCCGCCCAAACTTATGGGGCGGAACCATAAATGCAGCGCGGACGACTCGATATGCTTCTGGCCTTTCTGGCGGTTGCGCGGGAGGGCAGCTTCACGCGCGCCGCTGCGCAGCTCGGAATTTCGCAGTCCACGCTCAGCCACACGGTTCGCGATCTGGAAGAGCGCCTGGGCATTCGGCTGCTGACGAGAACGACCCGCAGCGTTTCGCCTACAGAGGCCGGCGAGCGGCTGCTACGCAATATCGGCCCGCGCTTTGAGGAGATCGAGGCCGAGGTCGAGGCGTTGAGCGAATTGCGGGAGAAGCCCGCCGGCACCATTCGCCTCACGGCAAGCGATCACGCGTTCAACGCCGTCATCTGGCCGAAGCTGGCGAAGCTCCTGCCGGACTATCCCGACGTCACGGTCGAGGTCTTCCTCGACAACGCACTGACGGATATTGCTGCCGAACGGTTCGACGCGGGCGTGCGAATGGGAGAGCGTGTTGCAAAAGACATGATCGCGGTGCGCGTCGGACCGGACATCCGCTTCGCCGTCGTCGGGACGAAGTCGTATTTCGCCAGGCGGCCGCCGCCAACGACGCCGCAGGAGCTGACCGAACACGTTTGCATCAACCAGCGCTTTTCCATCAATGGCGGGCTTTGGGCCTGGGACTTCGAGCGCGATGGTCGCGAGCTGAAGGTGCGGGTGGACGGCCAGATCGTCCTCAATGGCACCCTCGAGATTCTCGAGGCGGCGCTGGCTGGTTTCGGCCTCGCCTATGTGCCGGAGGATGTCGCGGAGCGTCATCTGGAAAGCGGCCGCCTGATGCGGGTGCTGGATGAGTGGTCACCGCCCTGGCCGGGATACCACCTCTACTATCCAAGCCGTCGCCAAGCGTCGCCGGCTTTCGCCCTGCTCGTCGATGCGCTCCGCTTCTCGGGTTGAGGCAATGCAGTCCTGTTGAGGTCCAATGGGTCGTGACATCCGCCGAGGAATGCGGCGGCCCAGAATAAAAGCGCCCTGTAGCGATCCTTCGCGCCCCCTCTGTCCTGCCCTCTTTGCCCAAGACTCGGCATCTCCCCACAAGGAGGGAGATTGGCAGTTCGCGGACAGCGTTCTTTTTGCAAGGTTGGTGGTTGGCGAAATCATTGATGAAGGCCGATCTCCCCCAAGTGGGACCCAAGTGGGGGAGATGCCCGGCAGGACAGAGGGGGGCGCTGTCCCTCGGCGATCAAAGGTTCTGCACCGCAGCAACGCTCCGAGGTAACGGCATGGATCCCAGGGTCTTCGCCGCGTCGCTGCGCTCCTTGCTTCGCCCTAGGATGACGAATGCATGATGGCCTGTGGCTAATCCCCAGCGTCAGAGATGACGGCTGCGGGAAAGCCGCCAAAAAACCGGCCATGCCGCCAACGCCTGACAGCGCAGCCAGGATGAGGCCGAGCGGAACCGGGTCCATGTCCGGTCGAACCAGGCCGACGTCCCCGCCTATCGCCACAACGGAGAGGCAGGCGAGGCCAACGATGATTTCGGGCCAGCCGGGCAAGCGGGTGCGGCATTTGCGTGCATCGGAAACTGTTCGCGACATTGCAGGGGCTTCTCTGCAGGACGAGGATGGCGAGGGCCGGCAAACGGATCGATCCCGACGCTCACCGAAAAGCTCGCCATCCCGGCCCGGATCAGCCTTCGCTCGGCACCGGCGTGTTGAGCAGCTGCTGCTCCCACAGGTACGCCATGCCGCTGCCGGCCATGTGATCCTTGAGGAGCTCGATCAATGCAGGCAGGGTCTCGGCCCTCGTGTAGTCGCGCTGCCATTCGCACGCGAGCGCCATCCAGGTCATCATGTTGCAGCCGGCCGCGATCATGCGCTGGATCGCCACCTCATGGGCTTCAACCGACACACCGCCGCAGGCGTCCGTGATGACCGTGACGTCCCATCCTTCGCCAGCAGCCTGGATCGCCGGCATCGCGACGCAGATCTCCGTGAACAGACCGGCGATGATCAACTGCTTGCGGCCGGTCTTCTTGACCGCGTCGACGACCTTCTGGTCTTCCCACATGTTGATAAGCATCCGGTCGATCACCTCCTGGCCAGGGAAGACGTCGGTGATCTGCGGAAAGATGAGCCCGCCTCGGCCAGCGAGCACGCTCGTGAGGATGGTCGGTACGCTAAATGCCTTGGCAGCCTTCGCCAGACCCGCAGCATTGTTGACCGCCATATGCGGGTCGTGGCTGTTCAGGTTCGTGAGCTGGTAAGGCTGGTGGTCGATCAGAACGAGTACCGAGTCTTCGGGACGAAGAAGCGAATCAAGGCCGTTACGGGGGGTCATCAAGACTTCCTTTCTCTGCCGTTGTGGGCGGCAATGGGTTCACGCGGAGACATGCGCCGGCGGGCGACGTTGCCTTGGCGCAATTTGCTGTTCCTTTGGGTGATGGGGTAGTGCCATAGTCAGGCAAGCTGTGTCGCGAAATGAGGAACGTCGATTGGACATCGAAGATCTACAGACATTTGTCGCAGTGGCCGATGCAAGGGGCGTATCGGCCGCAGCGCGCCGGCTCGGCGTCTCCAAATCGATCGTCAGTCGGCGACTTTTCCGGATAGAAGCAGAGCTTGGCGTCCAGCTGCTTGCACGAACGACCCGCGGCGCCGCGCTCACCGAAGCGGGAACCACTTTCAGGGATCATGCGGCCCGGGCGAGCGCCGAGATCGACACGGCCAGGGAAACGATTCTCCCGACCGGTGAGCTGCGCGGCCGCCTGAGGGTTGCCATGCCGCTTACTTTCGGCGCGACCCACTTCGCCCCCGTGCTCGCGGAAATGGCGCGTCTGCACCCGAAACTTCACATCCATACTTCCTACAGCGATCGCTTCGTCGATCTCATCGCAGAGGGTTTCGATTGCGCGGTCCGGGGCGCCTACCTTCACGACTCCAACCTGGTCGCGAAGCGCGTCGGGCCGATCCATGGAAAGCTTGTCGCGAGCCCGGATTACATCAAGGCGCACGGGTCACCCGAGTCTCCGGACGAACTCGTCACCCATCAGGCGCTCA
Source organism: Mesorhizobium sp. WSM4816 (assembly GCF_055811535.1). Lineage (NCBI taxonomy): Bacteria > Pseudomonadati > Pseudomonadota > Alphaproteobacteria > Hyphomicrobiales > Phyllobacteriaceae > Mesorhizobium > Mesorhizobium sp. WSM4816. Next base: position 227,568 of record NZ_JBVVQR010000003.1, read on the forward strand.
TGCAGGGAACAGAAGCCTGGCAGTTCATGGATGGCGACAAGATTGTTACGGTCCAGCCGCAGGGCAGGTTCAAGGCTGACAGCGCCACGGCGCTTGCCGCCGCCGCAGTGGCAGGTCTCGGCATCGCCTGGCTCCCTGATTGCATCACGCATGAATATGTGGCCTCCGGCGCGCTGGTCCCGATCATGACACGCTATCCGGTACCTCCGGGGGCCGCATATGTCGTCCGCCCGCCGGGTCAGCATCCCACGCGGAAAGTGCGGGTGCTCACCGAGTTGCTGATCGAGTATTTCAAACAGAACCCGGATCTTTGGGGAGTTGATCGTTAGAACGCGAACGGTTCAAAGCATTGTCAAGGAACCGTGTTCGACGGTCGCACTACTGCGAGCCGTCGCGTTCGGCGACATCGCCCGCACGTTCCACTTGCTGCGACACAGCTAGACGTATCACAGGACTAGTTGGGCAGACGGTCGCTCGCCAGTTTAGGCATTTGTCGGCCGAAAGCGCTCTTCCCGCTCGCGGTTCGGATTAGTCGAAATCGGGCATTCGCATCGGCAAGGGCGAGGCTGTCTGGACGGCCTAAGTGAGGATGACGCGCATGAGTTGGAACCCAGCAATCGAACCGGGCAGCGGCGCAACGCTCAGCGGACCGCGCTATATCTGGTGGAACTCGTCGCCTCCTCGAAGGACCGCATCGAAGAAGCGAAGGCCGAATGGCGCGCCGAGGGCTGGGGCAAGGGATGTTTCGATCTCCCGATCGATGACCGAGATGAGCACATTCCGTACCGGACTGACCGGCGCTAAGAATGACCGGCGCTAGAACGAGGTCGCCTGGGTGCACTGACCCGGGCGGTTCAGACGAGATGACGCGTCGCGTGCCGGATATGTTTCTGAATGGAGAAAGCACAATGAGCAACAAGTGGCCCCACCTGGATTACCTCGGCTGGCGCGAGACGTGTTCGGCCCTGCATCTCTATTTGCAGATCGCCGGGAAATATCGCCTTGCTCATACCCCGTGGCTCAACCATTCCTGGAACGCGACCTTCTATGTCACGCCGCTCGGCCTGACCTCCTCGCCTATCCCCGACGGCCCGGGCATCGAGATCCTCTTCGACCTTCGGAACCATATGGTTGTCGGCGCATGCGGCAATGGTCGCATGGCATCGTTTGCGCTCGGGCCATCCACAGTCGCGGCGTTCCACGCGAATTTCGTGCAGTTGATTTCCGAATTTGGAGGCACGCCGACCTTTAACGGCAATCCGAACGAGGTGCCCAATCCCGTGCCGTTCACCGAAGATCATCGCGACCGGCCCTATGACCGGGAAGCAGTTCAGCGCTTCCATCACGCATCGGTGGCGGTCGACAGGGTATTCAATCGGTTCCGGACCTCCTTTCTTGGCAAGTCCAGTCCCGTTCACCTGTTCTGGGGCAGTTTTGACCTGGCCGTCACCCGCTTTTCAGGGCGGCGCGCGCCTCTCCATCCCGGCGGCATTCCTTCATTGCCCAACGATGTGGCACAGGAAGCCTACGACCGCGAGGTCTGCTCAGCCGGTTTCTGGCCCGGCGGTGGCGGCATCGATTACCCCGCCTTCTACGCCTACGCCTATCCGGCGCCGAGTGGCTTCCGGGGCGCCTCGGTCCGGCCCGAGGGCGCGTTCTGGCATGAGGGCCTATCGGAATTCATCCTGCCGTACGATGCCGTTCAGTCGGCTGCAAATCCCGACGCGGCGCTTATGGAGTTTCTCGTCTCGACCTACGACGCTGCGGCCGATCTCGGAAGATGGGACCGCGACCTGCTGGACTGCATGCCGGGGCGGCGGGGTCAGGCGCGGCCGCATGACGCCGAGCAGCCAGGCCCTGCCTCTCCCTTGACCGTCGAAAAGGTCGAGCGGGAGGATACCGCATCGAAGGGACGCTACCGGATGCTCGTCGACGGCATCGAAGCTGAGATGACCTATAGCCGGGCCGGCGAAGGGTTGATCATCATCGACCATACCGAAGTTCCAGCGGCGTTGCGCGGCCGCAAGGTCGGCGAGCGACTGGTACGCCAGGCCGTCGAGGATGCCCGGCGCGAAGGGGTCGCCATCATTCCGCTTTGTCCGTTCGCAAAAGCGCAGATCGACCGTCATCTCGAATGGCAGGACGTGCTGCGTCGGTCATAGGCTGCTCGTAACTTCCTCCACCCGCCAACGTACCGGCGTGGAATGGCAAAAATTGGCGCGTTCAAATGGATGAAACTGGGCACCGCTATATGATTGAAGTCGCTCTGTAAAAACTGTCAGGCGGACTCAGGAGCCTTGGCCTTTGCGAGGTCCTGCAGGAACTCTTCCATCAGCGGCCTGTCACCGAACCGGCGGTAAGCGCGCTCTGCTTCCAGCGAGAATGCCGGATGCGCCTCGACCAGCCTTGCCATCGTCTGCTGGGCTGCCTCGACCTCGCCGCCCGCGCTCTGCAAAGCGGCCTGAATCAGAAGGCAGTTTGCATCGCGCGGCGCCCGGATCAGGCATTCTTCTATGACGGCGGAAGCCTCGTCGCGGCGGTCAGCCGCGTAGAGCGCCTGCCCGTGCACATAGGCGTAGTACTCGGGCGCCATCGGATGAAGGCGGCGGGCCCGCTCTGCGTTGGCGACGGCATCATCATATTCCCCGAAGCGAACCTGCGCCTTTGCAAGCGCCATCATGCTGTCGGGATCGTTGGGGTTGAGCTCCACAGCGCGACGTGCGGCCTGCAAGCCGCCTGAATAGTCGCCCTGCAGGGCAAGCCCGAAGCTGATGACCTGATAGCCAAGGCCAAGATTGGGGTCGAGACGGACCGCCTGCCGAGCTTCGCTAAGCCCAAGATGGAGTTCCGGCGCGTTTTCCCGGCCGTCACCGCTCTGCGCCACGCTGGCAATAAAGGTCAGCGCGAGGCCTGCGCGGGCGGCCGCATAGGACGGGTCCATTTCAAGGGCGCGCTGGTAGAGGCCCCGCGCCTCCAGAATGTCCTGCGGGTCATCGCCGCCGTGCCGGTAGCGGTTGCGGGCCTGCAGCACGAGGTCATAGGCCTGCAGATTGTCGGTCGGGCGTTCCGCTGCCGCCGCCGCCTCGCTCCTGCCGATATAGGGCGCGATCTGCGCGACGATTTCAGTGGTCAGCTCGCTCTGGACGGTGAACACGTCGGCGACCTGGCGGTCAAAACTGCGCGACCACAGATGCGCGCCTGTCTTTACATCGATCAGCTGCGCCGACACGCGAAGCTGGTCGCCTTCACGGCGGGCGCTGCCTTCAACCACATAATCGACGCCGAGCTTCGCCCCGAGCTTGCGCACGTCCATACCCTGCCCGTGCACGGCGTAGGTGGAATCGCGCGCGATGACCTGCAGCTCTGAATTGCGGGCAAGGGCTGTCGTCACATCCTCGGCCAGTCCGTCCGCGAAATACGATTGCTCGCCGCTGCCGCTCATCGCGGCAAAAGGCATGACCGCCACTGACGGCCGGGGGTCGGCGCGGCCCTGATCCATCGACAAGACCGCCGGGATGCGGCTGACCATGGCTGCCAGGGGGAGCGGCTGGATTTGGGTGCCGATGAGGATGAGGGCTATGGCGGCTATGCCATAAGACCAGCGGGCGGCGGTGCTGCGCAGCACCTGCGGCACGTGCCGCCATGGCGACCACGCAGAGCCCGCGCGCCTTACGCGGTAGACGTTGAGAAGTTCGGGAATGTTCTTGGCCCGCCTGCGGCCGATGCGGACGAACCTGTCCGCGCTGTTGCGGTCGGCCGCCATCACCACGGCGCCGCTGACGAATATCTGCCCCGGATCGCACATGGCCTCAAGACGGGCGGCCACATTGACGCCGTCGCCGTATACGTCGCCGTCATCTTCGATGACATCGCCAAGATTGATGCCGATGCGCAGCTCGAACGGGCCCTTGTCGAAGCCCTCCTGTATGGCCAACGCCGCATCGACCGCTTCGTTGACGCTGGGAAACATGGCGAGAAAGCCGTCTCCCGCCGTCTTGACGATGCGCCCGCCATGGCGGGCAGTGGTCGGGTCAATGAGCTCATCAAAAACAGCGCGCAGCTTCGCGTAGGTGGAAGCCTCGTTTTCAGCCATCAGCAGGCTGTAGCCGACGATATCGGCGGCCATGATTGCCGCGAGCTTGCGTTCCATCAGCATTATTCCTGAGCGGCGGCCATTGCAGGGACTACTACGCCTGACATTTAAGACGACGCACGCTTCAAGATTAGACCCATAATCCCGAATAGGCTTATCATACAGCTCACAAATGCGTGACCATTGTGGCCTATACCGTTCTGACCTTCGTCAGCCATCATCTGCTTCGTCCGGAGCCGTCCCCGCATCCGAAGCGGCGTTGGGCATGCTGGTCGGTGTGATTAATGCGCCTACGCTTGTCGGGCTCCGGGTAGGGAAGGGATGTTATTCGCGGCAGTGTCGCCACCGCGAATAATTCCTGAGCTTATGGGATTGCAGGCCGCGAGACCGGATTCGGTCCGCTGCTTGCGGATGTGGCCGTCAGGCCCGACGCCCGAACAGGTCGGCGTATCGCTGCAGGTAGAGCGGCCAGCCTTGATCGGCGGCGACACCATCGCGCACGCTTTCCCAGCCGGCGCCGTGGCGCTCCAGTTTGCGATGCTCGAGATCCAGGCGGGTCCGATTAGCCGTCTCGGCAGTGAAGCGGACTTCCCACTCGCTTGCCTTGTTCGGATCGGTCTCCAACCGCCATTGCGGACTGATGTCCCAACTGAGCAGCACACGGTGCGGCGGCTCAAAAGCCAGCACGCGCGCCCAGCGGCACTCGCTGCCGTCGGCGCCCCGATCATAAATATGGCCGCCGACGCGCGGCTCGAACACGGTCTCGGCGATCGGCACGGCGAGCAGATTGTGCTCCCTGGGCTTGAACTTGCCAAAATCCTCCGTGAAGACCTCGAAGGCGCGCTCGATCGGCGCATCGACCACGATCGAGTGCCTTATCAAGGTGTCTGCTGCTTGCGTGTTCATTTTTTCACTCCTTTCGCGGTTGTTCGACAGCTTGCTTGAAGGCAGCGAGCGTCTTCATCCAGAACCGGTCGAGCTCTGTGCGAAGCGCCGCCAGCCCGTCGGGTTCGACGCGGTAGATGCGGTGCTTGCCAGCCGGCGTGTCTGCAACGAGCCCTGCCTCTTTCAACACCTTCAGATGCTGCGAGACCGCCGACCGGGTCACCGGCAGGGCACGCGCCAACTCGGTAACCGAACGCGGATGCTCGACCAAGAGTTCGAAGATCGTGCGCCTGGTGGGGTCGCCCAGGGCGGTCCAGCTGTTGTTCACGTTAGTCACTACTAACGCGTTAGCACGGACTAACTTGATGTGTCAACCTTGCTACGGCAAAAAGGACTGAGTGAGGGGACTTTGAAGTTGAAGTCGATCAAGCCTCGACAGCTAAGCCCGCGTCACGCCATTCGGGCAGGCCATCTTCCATGCGGCGTGCGCGGAAGCCGTGCTCACGCAGCAATGCGACCGCCTCGAACGACATCACGCACCACGGTCCGCGGCAGTAGGCGACGATCTCGGGCTTCGCCTCGAGGTCGGACAACCGCTGCTGGAGTTGGCCGAGGGGGACGTTGATCGCGCCGGGCAGATGTCCGAGCGCAAACTCATCGGGCGGTCGGACGTCGATGACTGTAACGAGTCCGTCTTTCATTCGCGCGGCCAGCTCTTCCCGGGACACGGGCTCCATATCGTCGCGCCGGTCGAAATAGCCCCTCACGATGCGTTCGACCTCGGCCGAATGCCGCTCGGCAACGACTCGAATGGAGGCGAAGGCGGCAAGTACGCTTTCATCTGCGAGCCGGTAGTTGACGAACTTGCCATCGCGCTCTGACGCCACCAGACCGGCGCGGCGCATCGCCTGGAGATGCTGCGAGACATTCGCCACCGGACGCGCAAGCTTGGCGGCCAAGGCTTCCACGCTGCGCGGACCCTGCGCGAGTTGCTCGATCAGTTCCAGCCTCTGCGGATTGCCCAGAGCCTTCGCGACAACCGCGAACTGCTGGTAAAGTGCCTGCTTCGGATTGCGGATTGACATCAGGGTAGCAGCCACGCTAGTTCATTCAACATAATTATTGAATGATGCGTATCACACGGCCCCCGAGGAGACAAGTCCGTGGCCGAGAAGCCCCTTCAATCGCTTAGCAGCCTTGGCTCCGGCTCTGACGGCTCCCGAACGGGATTGATGTAGTGATGGCCGCACGCACCCGAGCCATCAATGCCGGTGCCGCATGACAACGATCGCGGCGCCAGCAGTGAGCCTCGGTCTCAAGGCAAACTGGCGGCAGTTCGCGCTGCTTGTGCTTATCAATGCATTCGTCGGCGGCATGGTCGGCATCGAACGCACCGTCGTGCCGTTGATCGGCTCAGAGGAATTCGGGCTCGCCTCGACCACGCTGGTCGTCTCCTTCATCGTCAGCTTCGGCGTCGTCAAGGCGCTGGCCAACCTTGTCTCCGGACAGCTCGCCGACAAATGGGGGCGCAAGCGCGTGCTGGTTATCGGCTGGCTGTTCGGCCTGCCGGTGCCCTTCATGATCATTTGGGCGCCAAACTGGAACTGGGTCATCGCCGCCAACGCGCTGCTTGGCATCAGCCAGGGCTTCGCCTGGTCGATGACCGTCATCATGAAGGTCGACCTTGTCGGCCCGAAGGGGCGTGGCCTCGCCGTAGGGCTCAACGAGTTTGCCGGTTACCTCGCAGTCGGGATCACCGCCTTTCTCACCGGCTATCTCGCCAGTCGCTACGGTCTGCGACCAATCCCGATCTATCTCGGCGTCGGCTACGCAGTGCTGGGCACGGTGCTCTCGATCCTGCTCGTGCGCGACACGCTCGATCATGTGCGTGCGGAACTGGCGAACCATCCGCGCGAGGCCTCACCCCTTTCCTTCCGCGAGGTCTTTGCGTTGACCTCCTTTCGGGATCGCAACCTCTTTGCCGCTTCGCAGGCCGGGCTGGTGAACAACCTCAATGACGGCATGAGCTGGGGCATCTTTCCGCTCTTCTTCGCAGCCGGCGGGCTCGGTGTGGAGCGCATCGGCATTCTGAAGGCCGTCTATCCCGTCACCTGGGGCGTGCTGCAGGTCGTGACGGGACCGCTCAGCGACCGATGGGGCCGCAAGGGCCTGATCGTCGCCGGCATGTGGGTGCAGGCGTCGGCGCTCTTTCTCACGGCGCTGACCTCGAATTTTGGCTGGTGGCTGGTGGCGAGCCTCCTGCTTGGTCTGGGCACGGCGATGGTCTATCCGAGCCTGATCGCCGCGGTATCGGATGCGTCGCATCCTTCATGGCGCGCCCGCTCGCTCAGCGTCTACCGATTCTGGCGCGATCTCGGCTACGCGATCGGTGCGCTGTCGGCGGGACTGATCGCCGACTTCTTCGGCCTGGCGTGGGCGGTTGCCTCGATCGCCGCCCTCACTTTCCTGTCCGGTACTGTGGTCGCTTTCATGATGCGCGAAGGTCATGCCGGACGAAGCAGTTGAACGTCGCCTCGGATGCGTCCGCCTCCGCCGCGACAGCGTCGGGTTCCTGAAGTGCCACTCGCGCGAAATCACACAAAAAAGCAACCGGCCGTTCAAAACCGTTTCAAAAACCGATTTGAAACGGTGTCGCGCCGCTAACTGATTGAGATTATTGGCGCGCCCGAAGAGATTCGAACTCCTGACCCCCAGATTCGTAGTCTGGTGCTCTATCCAGCTGAGCTACGGGCGCGCAACAGGTCATGCTTTGCATGGCCCGCGATCCGATCCTTGACGACCGGCCGCGATGTGACGTGTTCCCTAGCGACTGAATTTCCGAAAAGCAAGCCGATCCGGCAAAAGTTTTGCTGTTGTGCCTTGGCGAGGATCGGGCGGGCGCGGATCAGGCGGGACGGCGCAGGCCGTTGCGGGCCTGGTCGAGCCGGACCGGCTGGTCGGGAATGGTGACCGCGAATGTGGTGCGGCCGCCTCTGCTTTCGACAAGCTCCACCGTGCCGCCATGGGCGCGGATCAGTTCATAGGCGATTGCCAGGCCAAGGCCGGTGCCACCGCTGCGGGCCGAGCCGCGGAACGCCGCAAACAAATTCTCGCGCGCCTTCGGCGGCAGGCCGGGGCCGGTGTCGGTGACGGTGATGCGGCTGACGCTGCCGACGCGCTCGGCCGACACCGACAACCGACGCACCACCGCGCTTTCCGCGTCCGCCGCCATCGCCTGGACGGCGTTGCGGCAAAGATTGGTGAGCACGCGAAAAAGCTGATCGGAATCGGCATCGACCTCGAAAGCCAGATCGACGGCATTGACGAATTCGATGCCGCCTTCGGTGTCGAGCAGGCCGTGGACGTCATCGACCAGCTGGCGCAGCCTGAGCCTGCGGCGCGAGGGCGGCGGCTCCTGGGTGCGGCCATAGGCAAGCACACCTTCCGAATAGGATACGGCACGATCGAGCGCGCGCAGCAGTTTTGGCGCGAAGGCCTGCACGGTCGGGTCCTTGACCTGGCGCAGACGGTCCGACATCAGCTGCGCCGACGCCAGGATATTGCGCATGTCATGGTTGATCTTCGACACGGCGAGGCCAAGGTCGGCGAGATGCTTCTGCTCGGAGAGCATCTTTTGCAGCCGCTCCTGCATCTGCGAGAGCTCGCGCTCGGCAACGCCGATTTCGTCGGCGCGGGCAGCAGGGCGGATGATCCGCCCGGGGTCGTCGGGAGCCTCGGAGAAGGCCAGCATCGAGCGCGTCATCGTCCGTATCGGGCCGATCATGATCAGGTCTATGGCGGCATAGACCAGCATGGCGGTGAACAGCGAGATCAGCAGCGAGACGAAGGCGACGTTGCGCGAATAGATGAGCATGGCATTGCGCAGGCTGTAGTCGGGCATGATCAGCTCGAATTCCTTGTCGCTGTCGCCGACCGGCCCGAAAACGCGCAGCATCCGCTCGCCGCCGAACAACAGCGTGTCCAAGGCGCCGGTCATGCCCTCGATCAGGCCGACATTGGCAATGTCGATATGCTCGTCGACGTGCGGCGGCATCTCAGCCACCACCAGAAGCCGCGAGACACCGCCGTCGCGCACGGCGATCGCCTTGGCGCCGATCGCCATCAGCACATCGTTCTGGGCAGCGCGCGACAGCGAGGCGGGCTCTCCCTGCACCAGCACGATCGAGACGGCCGCAGCAGTGCTCAGCCTCTCTTTCAGCCAGCTCAGCCGGTAGCTGGCGATCCAGGGCAGAAAGATGAGGACCTCGGCCAGGAGCACGAAGACGATGGTGAGCAGCAGGAGCTTTGTCGACAATCCACGCGACAACGGCACCCTGCGGGCGGCTGCGGTCGCCCGATCGGTGCTTTCGTCCGCGGATGGGATTTCACTCATGCTGCTTTTTCACGATCACTTGATCGGCCAAGATTAGGCCATTGCGGCTTTTTTGCCAATTTCATCCTTCGTCCCAATCAGGGATAAGACCGCCCAGACCTCGGCCACACGCCAGCCGTTGGCCCGAGGCGCCGGAATGTCGAGGCCGGATTGACTTCCAAAACCCTTCTTTCTATAAGCCCGCTCACGCTCGGGCCATTCGTCCCGGCGCGGTTTCGATCGCGCCAAAGCCGGCCGGGCAAAGCTCCTGTTACAGAGTGACAGAATCAAGAAGGGCCGCACCCCGCGGTATTAAAACAAATGAAGCGTACCTACCAACCGTCCAAACTCGTCCGCAAACGCCGGCATGGTTTTCGTGCCCGCATGGCCACCAAGGGTGGTCGTGGCGTCGTCGCAGCCCGCCGCAACCGCGGCCGCAAGCGGCTCAGCGCCTGAACGGAAGACGAGATCGTTGCCCGCAACCGGCAAGCCAGTGGGAGCACATCCCAAGCGGCTTCTGAAGCGCGCGGAATTCCTGGCCGTCCGGCGTGGCGAAAAGCGCCGCGGGCGGCTTTTTCTCGTCGAGGTTCTCGACCGCAGCGACGCAGCGGCGCCTCGCGTCGGCTACACGGTCACCAAGAAGGTCGGCAACGCAGTCGTCCGCAACCGCATCCGGCGGCGGCTGAGAGAAGCCGTGCGTACGCATGCCGCGGATGACATGAAGCCAGGCAATGACTATGTCATCGTCGGGCGCGAAGATGTGCTTGCCATTCCGTTCGGTCAGTTGAAGGCCGAACTCTCACGCCGACTGCGCGGAACACGATAGGCCAAGGCTTTCGATGGAAAACAACCGGAACTTCTTCATCACCATCGCGCTGTCGGTGCTGATCCTGTCGCTTTGGCAGTATTTTTACGTGCTGCCGCACAGCGAGGCGCAACGCGAGGCAGCCCGTATCGAAGAGCAGCGGATTGCGGAGCAGAAAAAGGCGGCCGAAGCCGCCAGTCCGGGCGGCAGCGAAACGCCGGTGCCGCAGCAAGGCGCCATTCCTAATGCACCCAATGCACCGGGAACCGACGGCACGACGCTGGCCAGCCGCGAGCAGGCGCTGGCGTCGACGAAGCGCGTCAGGATCGACACGCCGAGCCTGGAGGGCTCGATCAATCTCGCCGGCGCCCGTCTCGACGACCTCAAGCTCAAGCACTACAGGCTGACGGTCGACAAGAACTCGCCCGAGATCGAACTGCTCAACCCGGCGGCGCTGCCTACGGGCTACTATGCCGAGATCGGCTTTATCGGCAGCGACAAGACCGGCACGGTGCCGGGCCCGGAAACCGTGTGGACCGTCGACGGCAATGCGACGCTGACCCCGGCGACCCCGGTCACGCTGACTTTCACCAACGACAAGGGCCTGACCTTCAAGCGCACCTTCTCCGTCGACGGCGACTACATGTTCACCGTGTCGGACACGGTGCAGAATTCGGGGTCGGCCGCCGTTACCCTGTCGAATTACGGCCGTGTCACCCGCTTCGACAAGCCTGCCGTTGCCAGCATCTATGTGCTGCATGAGGGGCTGATCGGCGTCACCGGCACGGAAGGCCTGCAGGAACACACATATTCGTCGATCGAGGAGGACAAGCAGTTCACGCCGAGCAAGTCGACCGATGGCTGGCTGGGCATAACCGACAAATACTGGGCGGTGACGCTGGTGCCGACCGAGAAGCAGCAGTTCCAGCCGCGTTACGCCTATTTCGAGGACGGCCGACCGCGCTACCAGGCCGACTTCCTGACCGACCCGATCACCGTCGATGCCGGCCAGTCGGCGACGGTTGAGAGCGAAATCTTCGCCGGCGCCAAGGAAGTGGCCAAGGTCAACGCCTATGCCGAAGACCGCAACATCAGGCTGTTCGACCGCTTGATCGACTGGGGATGGTTCATCTGGATCACCAAGCCGATGTTCTATCTGATCGACACGATGTACAAATTCTTCGGCAATTTCGGCCTGGCCATCCTGGCCACCACCGTCGTCGTCAAAGCCGCCTTCTATCCGCTCGCCAACAAGTCCTACGCGTCGATGGCGAACATGAAGAAGGTGCAGCCCAAGATGCTCGAGATCCGCGAGAAATACGCGGACGACAAGATGAAGCAGCAACAGGCGATGATGGAGCTCTACAAGACCGAGAAGATCAATCCGCTCGCCGGCTGCTGGCCGGTGGCGCTGCAGATCCCGGTCTTCTTTGCGCTCTACAAGGTGCTCTACATCACCATCGAGATGCGGCACGCACCGTTCTTCGGCTGGATTCAGGATCTGGCGGCGCCCGATCCGACCTCGATCTTCAACCTGTTCGGCCTCATCCCGATCGCGCTGCCGGATATGTTGATGATCGGCGTCTGGCCACTGATCATGGGCCTGACCATGTTCCTGCAGATGCGCATGAACCCGACGCCGCCGGACCCGACGCAGGCCATGATCTTCACCTGGATGCCGGTGGTCTTCACGTTCATGATGGCGGGTTTTCCGGCCGGCCTCGTCATCTACTGGGCCTGGAACAATCTGCTTTCGATCATCCAGCAAGGCGTGATCATGAAGCGGCAGGGCGCCAAGATCGAATTGTGGGACAATCTGGTCGCACTGTTCCGGAAGAAACCGTCGCCGGCGGAATAGACGGCGCTGCCTGCCGAATCCAGGAAAGCCCGGCGCGGCGGTAGACGCCGCCGCGCCCTATAAGCTCCGCTGTCGTTTCAGGAGCGCGTTCCCGTCGATGAACAGGTAAGGATGATCCGCTGCGCACGCGGTCGGTGCTGCCGGGCGGATCGCGCTATTTGACCTGCTGTTTCGTCGATGGAGCCAGACCATGATCGGACCCAACCCCAACATCAAGCACCCGATCCCGATGCATAGCCGCGTCGGCTTCCTGAAGGGGCTGGTCACGGCGCCGAACATCGAGATCGGCGACTTCACTTATTATGACGATCCGGACGGGCCGGACAAATTCGCCGAGCGATGCGTGCTTCATCACTATCCATTCATCGGCGACCGGCTGATCATCGGCAAGTTCTGCGCCATCGCCGAGGGCGCGCGCTTCATCATGAACGGCGCCAATCATGCCATGTCCGGCTTTTCGACCTATCCGTTCAACATCTTCGGTCATGGCTGGGAAGAGGGTTTCGATCCGGCGACCTGGTCGAAGGAATTGCGCGGCGACACAGTGATCGGCAATGATGTATGGATCGGCATGGAAGCGGCGATCCTGCCCGGCGTGGCGATCGGCCATGGCGCCATCGTTGCGGCAAAGTCGGTGGTGACGCATGACGTGGCGCCCTATGCGATCGTCGCCGGCAATGCGGCCAAGGTGGTTAAGATGCGTTTCGACGACAGGACCATCCGGCGGCTTTTGGCGGCGGCGTGGTGGGATTGGCCGGTGGAAAAGATCAGCCGCAACCTCAATGCCATTCGTGGCGCCGATATTTCTGTTCTGGAGGCAGCGGTTTGAACGCGTTGAACAAGTCCGTGATCGGCATCGAGCTGTTCACGCGGCCGTGGATATTCATCCGCGGCGTGCCGGCGATGAAGTTCCTGCCGCCGGAAGGACCGCCGGAGATCGCCTTTGCCGGCCGCTCGAATGTCGGCAAATCGTCGCTGATCAACGCGCTGGTCAATCAGAAGGGACTGGCGCGCACGTCCAATACGCCAGGGCGGACGCAGGAACTCAACTATTTCGTTCCGGGCGGGTTTTCCGGCGAAGGCGCCGACCTGCCGCCGATGGCGCTGGTCGACATGCCGGGCTACGGCTACGCCACTGCGCCCAAGGAAAAGGTCGACGACTGGACGAAACTCGTCTTCGACTATCTCAAGGGCCGCGTCACCCTGAAGCGCGTCTACGTGCTGATCGACGCCCGCCACGGCATCAAGGCCAAGGACGACGAAGTGCTGTCGCTGCTCGACAAGGCGGCGGTGTCCTATCAGATCGTGCTGACCAAGACCGACAAGATCAAGGCGGCCGGCGTGCCGCGATTGATCGAAGAGACACTGCAGAAGATCAAGAAGCGGCCGGCGGCGTTTCCGTTCGTCCTCGCCACGTCGTCGGAAAAAAACGAGGGCCTCGAGGAATTGCGCGCGGCGATCGTGCTGGCGGCCAATGGCGGCTAGAGCGGGATGCGTTCAAATTGAACTGGCATCCCGCTCTATCTATTTGTTTTTAGCCGCATTTCTGCGACGCCAAGTGATTCCACTTGGCTGCAAAATGCTCTAGGACTTTGCCTCCAGGGCGATCGTCTGGGTGCTTTCTTCCGTGGCAAGCCTTTCGGTGCCGTAAGCCTTCAGGAACATGCCGACGCCCGACCTGACGATGTGGTCGATTTCATCCTGGCTCGGGGCTTTGGTGCGGTAGGCGAATATGCACTGACGGAAAAGACCCGCCAGGCACAGTTCGGTGAACTGATAGGCGGCAAGATCGACATCGTCGATCTCGAGCAGGCCGCGCTCGATGGCGGCATTGAGAAAAGCAACGACTTTGTCGTGGCCGCGTTTCGGGCCGCGTTCGTAAAAACGCGCACCAAGTTCGGGCATCCTGTCGGACGCGCCGATCACGGTGCGCTGCGCCTGGACGACCTTGGCCGAGGTGATCTTGAGGGACAGCACCTTGCCGAACTTCACCAGCGTCTCGCGAAGATCGTCGGCGCGGTCGAGCAGATCGTACATGTTCTTGAAGATCGTGCCGCGCTCTTCCTCGATCAGCGCCTCGAACAGCTCTTCCTTGTTGGCGAAGTAGACATAGATCGTGCCCTTGGAAACGCCGGCCTCGCGGGTGATGTCGTTCATCGACGCCGCTTCGAAGCCCTTGTCGATGAAGACACGACGCGCGCCCTCGATGATCTGGTTGCGCTTGACCGGGTCCTGTCCCGCCGCCGGGCGGCCGCGACGCAGGCCATCCAGCAGATCGCACTGGTCCTTGTCGGGCTCGGTCATAACGTCACACCTCGAAAAAATTCGAACCGATCGGTTCGATCATCCTTGATATGGGCCTCTCACCGCGCTAAGTCAACGTCAACATCGAACCGAACGGTTCAGTCTGATGCCCGGTTTCTAGCGATGCCAAGAGAGATGCCATGTCCTCGAACGCGACCCCAACCGCCGAAGTCCGTCCCTTCCCCAACGCCAAGGTTGCGCCGGCAATCGAAGCGCCGAACCCACCGACTGAACCCGCAACAAGCCCTCCGGCCGAGGCGCCGGCCAAAAAGAAACGCTCGGCACGCTCCTTTCTGTTGCCGATCCTTGCGCTTGGCTTGCTGGGCGCAGGCGCCTGGTATGGCTATGATTACTGGACCGACGGGCGTTTCATGATCTCCACCGACGACGCCTATGTCCAGGCCGACATGGCGTTCATTTCGCCGAAAATTTCCGGCTATGTCGATCAGGTCAAGGTGACCGAGAACCAGCAGGTCAAGGCCGGCGACCCGCTGCTGGTCGTCGACAATGGCGACTACAAAATAGCGGTCGCCCAGGCCGAGGCGCAGATCGCCACCTTGAGCAAGACGCTCGATCGTATCGACGCCCAGACCGAGGCGGCGCGCGCCTCGCTCGAGCAGGCGCAGGCGCAGAAGACCGCCGACCAGGCCGCCGCCGCCAATGCGGCGCGTGTCCAAGCGCGCGCCGCCCAATTGCTCAAGACACATGTCGGCACCCAGGCCCAACTGGACGATGCCCAGACCGCGGTCGAGCAGGCCAATGCCGCCCTTGTCGGTGCCGACGCCCAGATCGCGGCGGCTGAGGCCAATATCGGTGTGCTCCAAGCGCAGCGCGCGGAGACGGCAAGCACGCTGGCGTCGCTGCAGCTTGCCAGGGACAAGGCCGCACGCGACCTGTCCTTCACCGTGCTGCGCGCGCCCTATGACGGTGTCGTCGGCAACCGCTCGGTCGAGCAGGGCGACCTGATCAGCCCCGGACAGAAGCTCGCCGTTATCGTGCCGATGGACAAGCTCTATATCGTCGCCAATTTCAAGGAGACCCAGCTTGCCCGGCTGGTGCCTGGTGAAAAGGTCAGGATTTCGGTCGACGCGATCGACGGCCAGGATTTCGAAGGCACCGTCTCGTCGCTGGCGCCGGCATCCGGCGCGGTGTTCTCGCTGCTGCCGCCGGAAAACGCCACCGGCAACTTCACCAAGGTCGTGCAGCGCGTCCCGGTTCGCATCGACGTGCCGGCGGATGTGCTGAAGACAGGCAAGCTGCGCGCCGGCCTCAGCGTCGTCGTCGCCGTCGACAGCCGCACCGCACCTTCGGCGTCGAACTGAGCGGCCGCTTGGGAGCAATGCCGTGGCAACCGCAACCTCGACAGCAGGACCGCCGCCGGCGAGGCCGGCTACGCCTGATACCATTTCCACACGCCGCATCATCGCCTTCCTGGCGATGGTGTTCGGCATGTTCATGGCGATCCTCGACATCCAGATCGTTTCGGCCTCGCTGGCCGAGATTCAGGCCGGCTTGAGCGCCAGCTCCGACGAAATTCCGTGGGTGCAGACCGCCTATCTGATCGCCGAAGTCATCATGATCCCGCTGTCCGGTTTTCTCAGCCGGATGCTGTCGACGCGTGTGCTGTTCACCGTCTCCGCGGCCGGCTTCACCGCCGCGAGCGCGCTGGCGGCGACCGCCACCAACATCGACCAGATGATCGTCTACCGCGCCGTCCAGGGTTTTATCGGCGGCGGCATGATCCCAAGCGTGTTCGCTGCCGCCTTCACCATCTTCCCGCCGTCGCGCCGTGCCATGGTGTCGCCGATGATCGGCCTGGTGGCGACGCTGGCGCCGACCATCGGCCCGACTGTCGGCGGCTATATCAGCCATGCCATGTCCTGGCATTGGCTGTTCCTGATCAATGTGGTGCCCGGCATCATGGTGACCGCAGCCGCATGGTCGCTGATCGACTTCGACAAGCCCAATCTCAGCCTGTTCCGCAAGTTCGACTGGTGGGGCCTCGCCGGCATGGCGGCTTTCCTCGGCTCGCTGGAATTTGTGCTCGAGGAAGGTCCCAACAACGACTGGCTTCAGGACCAGGCCGTGTTCATCTGCGCCATCCTGATGACGGCCGGCGCGGTGCTGTTCTTCTGGCGCGCCTTCACTGCCGAGGAGCCGATCGTCGACCTGAAGGCCTTCGCCAACGTCAACTTCGCTTTCGGCTCGCTGTTCTCCTTCGTCATCGGCATCGGCCTCTACGGCCTGACCTATCTCTATCCGGTGTATCTGGGGCGCATCCGCGGCTACGACTCCCTGATGATCGGCGAGGCGCTGTTCGTCAGCGGCCTGGCGATGTTCGTCACAGCGCCGATTTCCGGCATCCTGTCGCGCAAGATGGATCCGCGGCTGATGATGATGATCGGCTTCTTCGGCTTCGCTGCCGGCACCTGGCGGATGACCTATCTGACCGCAGACTGGGATTTCTGGGAGCTTTTGCTGCCGCAGATCCTGCGCGGCGCCTCGATGATGCTGTGCATGGTGCCGATCAACAACATCGCGCTTGGAACGCTGCCGCCTGACCGGCTTAAGAATGCATCCGGTCTGTTCAACCTCACCCGCAATCTCGGTGGCGCCGTCGGCCTTGCCGTCATCAACACCGTGCTGATCGATCGCAGCGCCTTCCACTACGCAAGGCTGGCCGAGCATGTGCAATGGGGCAGCGCCGAGGCGCAGACCAGGCTGCAGAACATGACGCTCGACTTCCAGCAGAATGCCGGCCTCGACGCCTCCAAGGCGGCGATCTCCAAACTGTCCGGCATGGTCCAGCAGCAGGCTTCGCTGCTGTCCTTCATGGACGTGTTCTATCTGTTGACGGCGCTGTTCGCGACGCTAGCGATCTTCACTATGGTCATCCGCAAGCCGGCCGAGCCGGCGGGCGGAGGCGGCGGACACTGACCGCGCAACTTTGCGCGTCCAAGGATGCGGCGCTCTCATGCATGTCGCGCAAAAGTGCGCAGCGGTTTTGCGATAACGACATGCATAAGACAACAACCTAAAGCGCGTCGCGTGAGGCCGGTCAAACGCGAGCGCTTTAGGTCAGGCCGTGGCCGGCTTGAAGGTCAAGGCGACGCCGTTGATGCAATGACGCAGGCCGGTCGGCGGCGGGCCGTCGTCGAAGACATGGCCGAGATGACCGCCGCAACGGCGGCAGTGGACCTCGGTTCGGGTCATGCCCAGGGACCTGTCCACGGTCATGCCGACGGCGTTGGGCAACTCCTGCCAGAAGCTCGGCCAGCCGGTGCCGGAATCGAACTTGGTTTCGGAGGAATAGAGCGGCAGGTCGCAGCCGGCGCAGGCGAAGATGCCCTTGCGATGTTCATTGAGTAGCGGGCTGGTGCCGGGATATTCGGTGCCTTCCTTGCGCAGCACGTTGAAAGCCGCGTCGGAAAGGATGGCGCGCCACTCGGCCTCGGTCTTGGTGACCTCGAAGGTTTCGGCCGCGTGTGCGTCCTGCGGCCGGCCGATGCGCAGCGCTGCCGCCGTGCCTGCCAACAATGCCACAGCGGCACCGCTCCAAAGAAAGTCGCGCCGGATCATCACCATTCCTCCTTCTATCCGTTTGCCAAATTCGACCGTCACATGGAAATCAAAAGCCGGTGACGGCCAGCTCCCGACAACGGGCACTCCGCACCTGCCCCACGCTTACAGCGGACGGTGCGGAGTGTACGCTTGTCGATTGCGCGGGTCACGCAAGCGGAAACCCGCGCACTCGGGCATGGAGCCTCAGCCATATGTTCGCTGGCGACGCCCGCTTCGTTACATCTTCGGCAGGAGAACCTTGTCGATGACGTGGATGACGCCGTTCGACTGCTCGACATCGGCGACGGTCACATTGGCGACATTGCCGTTCTCGTCGGTCGCGGTGACCTTGCCGTTTTCGGCCTTGAGCGTCACCTCGCAGCCGCCAACCGTCTTGACCTTGTGCGCGCCACCATCGTCCATGGCCATCTTGGCAACGTCGGCGGCCATCGCCTTGGCACCGATGACGTGGCAGGTCAGGATCTTGACCAGCTTGTCCTTGTTTTCGGGCTTGAGCAATGTATCGACGGTGCCGGCCGGAAGGGCGGCAAAGGCCTCGTTGGTCGGCGCGAACACGGTGAAGGGACCGGCACTCTGCAGCGTGTCGACGAGACCGCCGGCCTTGACGGCCGCGACCAGCGTCGTGTGATCCTTCGAATTGACGGCGTTCTCGACGATGTTCCTGGTGGCATACATGGCGGCGCCGCCGACCATCGGATTTTCGGCATAGGCGGCGGTGGCGAGCGCGGAGACGGCGACCGTTCCGGCAAGCAAAAGGGTGGCGAACTTACGCATTATTTCTATCTCCTCAGTTTATTTCTTCCCCTATTTGGGGTGCAAGGAGATACGGTGGATAAATGCCCGAGTTTCGCCCGTTCAGGATAAAATTTTATTTTTTATAACGGCGAGCATGATTTTCATGGCAGGACTCTTACAGCCTGCATGCTTCCACGATGAAGTCACCACAGGCGATAGACTTAAAATCTTCTCGAAAACCGGCAGACCGGGGTGATTTGCAGACAGGGGCGATCAGATGCTCTTCAGATCGCCCGCAGCGACCACAGGGCCGGTCGGCTGGCCGGTCGGCGAACCGCCGGTCGGTTCAAGGCTGACCGCAAGCACGGCGCCTTGCGCAAGTTTTTCCTGCACGGCCGGGGAGATGGTCATACGCGCGGTCTGGCCGGCCGGGATGACGCCCATAGAGACCGGCGCATTCTTGCCCTCGATCATCCAAAGCTCGAAATCCTTGCCGGCGGCGCGCTCGCCGGAGACATGCGACAGGCCGACCTCGCGACGGGCGGCATCATAGACGGCGAGGTATCTGACGTCGCTGCCATCGGCAGCCAGCGAGGCGATGAGCCGCGGCGGCTCGGCCGGCGGGTTGAGGTAAGGCTCGGCGATATAGATCGTCAACGCCGCGACGGAAGCGGCTGCAAGACCGCGCCAGAAGGCAAGGCTTGACCAGAGACCGGCGCGAGGCTTTGCGACGAACAGCCGGCGATCCAATGCCTCCTTGACCCTGATCGGCGGCTCTGTCTCCGGATAGGCGTCGGCCATCGGCGAAAGACGCGCCTCCCAGGCATCGACAAGGTGCGCGAAAGCGGCGTCCGCGTCGATGCGGCGTGACGCAATCTCGCGTTCGTCCGCGGCCAGGACGCCAAGAACGTATTCGGCGGCAAACAGGTCGTCGCCCCCAGATTCCGGTCCGTCATCCTCTGCCCGCGTCATCTTTCAAGACACTCTCTGAGCTTCAACAGGCTGCGCCGCAGCCAGGTTCGCATCGTGTTCAGCGGCACGTCATGGCGCGCCGCCAGTTCGGCATAGCTTTCGCCCTCCAGATAAGCGCCCCGGACGGCCGCCGCCCGGTCCTTTTCCAATTCGTCGAGACAACGATAGAAGCGCCCGGATTCACCGCCCGCAACAGCCGCAGCCTCCGGTCCCGGCGCCGGATCGGCGACGTCGAGCGCAGCGTCGATATAGGCGACAGGCTCTCGCCGCGCCCTTATCCGATCGATCGCGTGATTGCGCGCAATGGCCACCAGCCAGGAAATCGGGCTTAGCTCCGAGACAGCGAAACGGTCGGCCTTCGTCCATATCTTGACGAAGACCTCCTGCAGCGCCTCTTCTGCCTCTCCCCGGTCCTTCAATACACGAATGCAGACGCCGAAAAGTTTCGCGCTGGTCTGCCGGTAGAGCAGATCGAACGCAGCCCGGTCCTTCATCGAAGTCCGGACGATCAGGTCGCTGATGTCCTGCGGCGTCATCGGCTGCCAAATTAAGCAATTGCCCAAATTAGGCAATTGCAATGTATTGCGACCACGGAAGCGTTCCTGTGCACCGGGAGCGCCGTCGGCTTCCGTTGACGAGAAAGAGCCGACCTTTTTGAGCATAGGATTTTCCCAAAACCGGGTTTCCACTTTTGCATCCGATGCTCTAGCTTGCCGATAGTTGGGGGAGCAAGAATGTCGGTCGAACGGGCCCTGTGGGAACATGACGCTACCGGCCTGGCTGGCTTGGTGCGCAAAGGAGAAATCTCGCCGCAGGAGCTCGTCGACGCGGCGATTGCGCGGGCCGAGGCCACTCGCCCGGATATCAATGCCATCGCCGAGCCGCTTTACGAGGCGGCGCGGACGCGCGCGAAAACCATCGACCGCAAGCTGCCGCTGGCCGGTGTGCCCTTCGCGCTGAAGGATCTCGGCATCGCCATGAAAGGCGTGCCGACGCACGGCGGCAGCCGCATTCCGGCTTTCGTTGCCGATTTCGACTCGGTGATGACCGAACGCCATCTGGCCGCCGGCCTCGTCCCGATCGCCACCAGCACCTCGCCCGAACATGGGCTGAGGCTGATGACCGAATCCGCCGCTTTCGGCATCACCCGCAATCCGTGGAATACAGCCCATACCAGCGGCGGCTCGTCTGGAGGTGCGGCGGCGCTGGTCGCGGCCGGTGTCGTACCGGTGGCACATGCCTCGGACGGCGGCGGCTCGATCCGCGTTCCCGCCGCCTGCACCGGGCTGGTCGGGCTGAAAACCTCGCGCGGCCGCGTGCCGCTGACGCCGCTGGTCAGCGAAAGCTGGTACGGCCTGGTCATCGACCACGCCGTTTCCCGCTCGGTCCGTGATTCGGCCCTGCTGCTCGACCTGACGCATGGGCCCGATCCGCTGTCGCCGTATGCGGCGCCGACGCCGAAAGGAACTTTCGCCGCCGCAGCAGTGCGTGACCCCGGCAAGCTGAAACTGGCGGTCTACCGAAAATCGCCGCTCGGCCTGCCGATATCGACCGAGACGCTGGCGGCGCTGGACACTGCGATAGCTTTGGCGCGCGAAGGCGGCCATACGATAGAGGAGATCGACCTGCCCTATATCGATCGCGATTTCATCGCTGATTTCGCCAGAACCGTCGCCGCGGCGGTGGCCGGCACGATGCGCGGCGAGGTCCTGCGCGTCGGCCGCTCCATTTCGGGTGATATCGAACGCACCACGCGGGTGATGAGCGCCTTCGGCGAAGTTCTTTCGGCCGGCGAGATCTATGCCAGCCTGCAGCGGCTGCATGCCACGTCGCGCCGGCTGATCATCGAGACCGCGCGGTACGATGCCGTGCTGATGCCTGTCATCGCGCATCCGCCGCTCGCCTGCGGCGCGATGGATCCAAAAGGCGCAGATGCGTTCCTGGAAGAAATGCTCGACAGGCTGCGGCTTGCCCGCCTGCTGAAATTCAAGCCGCTGTTCGGCCAGTTGATGGACAAGAGCCTGTGGTTCACCCACTGGCCGGCAATCCAGAACGTCAGCGGCCAGCCGTCGATCGCGCTGCCTGTTCATGTCACCGATGCCGGCCTGCCGCTCGGCATCCAGGCCGCTGGCCGCCCCGGCGACGAGGAGACCTTGTTGTCCCTCGCCGCGCAAATGGAACAGATTTCGGGATGGCTGACGCGGCGGGCGCCACTGCAGGTGCCCGGTATGAAAGCAGGCCGATTTCACCTGACGTGACAGCAAAGCCGTTTGCCCCCTGCTCCAATTCCCGCTAAGACGCCGCCGTTCATGCCAAGCTGGGAACCAAGCCGAATGACGGACCTCGCCGCCACCGCCGAAATGCAGGCCGCGCTGCTTTCGAGGGCGCTGCCCTATATGCAGCGCTACGAGAACAAGACGGTCGTGGTGAAGTATGGCGGCCACGCCATGGGCGACATCGCGCTCGGCAAGGCCTTTGCCCGCGACATCGCGCTGCTCAAACAATCCGGCGTGAACCCGATCGTCGTGCATGGCGGCGGGCCGCAGATCGGCGCCATGCTGAGCAAGATGGGCATCGAATCGAAGTTCGAGGGCGGATTGCGCGTCACCGACCAGAAGACGGTCGAGATCGTCGAGATGGTGCTGGCCGGCTCGATCAACAAGGAGATCGTCGCGCTGATCAATGCCGAGGGCGAATGGGCCATCGGCCTGTGCGGCAAGGACGGCAACATGGTTTTCGCCGAAAAGGCGCGCAAGACCATGATCGACCCGGACTCCAACATCGAGCGTGTGCTCGATCTCGGCTTCGTCGGCGAGCCGGTCGAGGTCGACCGCACCCTGCTCGACCTTCTGGCGCGGTCCGAAATGATCCCGGTGCTGGCGCCGGTGGCGCCGGGCCGTGACGGCCACACCTACAACATCAATGCCGACACCTTCGCCGGCGCCATCGCCGGCGCCTGCCAGGCGACACGCCTTCTGTTCCTCACCGACGTGCCCGGCGTGCTCGACAGGAACAAGAAGCTCATCGACGAACTGACCGTCGCCGAGGCCAAGGCCTTGATCAAGGACGGCACGGTGTCGGGCGGCATGATCCCCAAGGTCGAGACCTGCATCGAGGCGATCGAGCGCGGCGTCGAAGGCGTCGTCATACTCAATGGCAAGACGCCGCATTCGGTGCTGCTCGAACTGTTTACCGAACACGGCGCCGGCACACTGATCGTGCGGTAAGCGCAGGCTGCAACTTTTTGGAGTATCAACCTAAGGTTGAGCAGCAGGCACCAGGCGAACTTATCGCCTGAGGTGTCCAAGCGGCACGTGGCCCGGCCCCTTGATGTTCTGCAGCACGAGCTGCGTGTGAACGTCGCGCACGCCGTCGAGCCGCATCAGCCGATGCATGACAAAGGCGTTGAGCTCGTCGACCGACGGCACCATCACATGCAGCAGGAAATCGTAGTCGCCGGTCATCGTCCAGCACGACGACACCTCGTCCATGCGCTGCACGGCGGCGATGAAGGTTTCGGGCGACCCGTCGCTGTGGGTCACCAGGCGCACCTGAATGAACACTTCGACCATCAGGCCGATGGCGCGGCGGCTGAGCACAGCGGCAAAGCGCTTGATGATGCCGGCGCTCTGAAGAGCCTCGAAGCGGCGCGCGCATGGCGTCGTCGAAAGCCCGATCTCCTGGGCCAGTTCGGACACAGGCTTGCGCCCATCGCGCTGCAAGATATCGAGCATCTTGATCTCAAAATCGTCAAACTGAGGCACTTTCACTCTCCTGCAGCTCTGCTGTGGTGGCTTTTACCTCAAATCGCCTGTTCGAGCCATCATCAAAGCGGATTTGCCTCACCGGATCCGGCTAAACTTCCAAGATGTTAGTCGTGATTTCCAGGGAGAACAGCCATGACGATGAACGTTGCCGATTACGCCCGCGAATGCGCGGCGCAAGGCCTTCGCGGCGACTATTCGGTCTGCCGTGCCGATTTCACCGTTGAGCAGAGCTACAACTACACAGCTGACGAGCAGGCAGTGTGGCGTACTTTGTGCGACCGCCAGACGAAGCTGACCAAAAAGCTGGCACACCGGTCCTATCTCGACGGCGTCGCCACGCTGGGCCTGCTCGACAGGATTCCGGATTTCGGTGTGGTCAGCGAGAAGCTGCGCAAGCTTACCGGTTGGGAAATCGTCGCCGTGCCGGGTCTCATTCCCGCACCGGCCTTCTTCGTCCACCTGGCTGCCCGGCGCTTCCCGGTGACCAACTGGCTGCGGACGAAACAAGAGCTCGACTACATCGTCGAGCCGGATATGTTCCACGACTTCTTCGGCCATGTGCCGGTGCTGACCCAGCCGGTCTTTGCCGATTTCATGCAGATGTATGGCGAGAAGGCCGAGCATCTGATCGCGCTCGGCGGCGACGAGATGATCAGCCGCCTCTACTGGTACACCGTCGAGTACGGGCTGATCCAGGAGGCCGGCCAACCGTTGAAGGCTTTCGGCGCCGGGCTGATGTCGTCCTTTGCCGAACTTCAATTCGCGGTTGAAAGCAAGGACGCGCATCATGTTCCCTTCGATCTGGAAACGGTAATGCGCACCAGCTATGAGATCGACAAGTTCCAGCGCGCCTATTTCGTGCTGCCGTCCTTCGACGTTTTGCGCGATGCCTTCCACAACGTCGCCGACATGGCAGCGATCATCGGACGCCACAAGGGCAAGCCGGCGCTCGACCCGGCAAAACTTTAGACGCTGGCCCGGCTCGGACGCTCGCAGCCGATCGGCGCGGGCGTTATTGGTGGCGCGCTGTGATGGCGATCCATCGGCAGGACGGAAGCCGAGAAGATGGGACCGCTCAGGCCGCTTCGGAAACGTCCCTGTCCAGGATGGTCAGATTGCGGCCGCGATCCTTGGCCTGGTAAAGGCGGCGGTCGGCGACACGCATCAGATCCGATACGCCGGCATCCTCGCCGCAGGTGACACCGCCGATGCTGACGGTGAGGGGTATGACCCGCTCATCGACGGGACGGAAGCGGATCAGCTCGACTTCACGGCGAATGCGTTCAGCGACGCGTTTGGCTTCCTGTTCGGTGGCGCCGACCAGAAACGCACCGAATTCCTCGCCGCCGATGCGGCCGATCACGTCGCCGCTGCGCACGCCGCGCTCGATCGCGCTTGCAATCAGGAGCAGCGCATCGTCGCCGGTCAGATGGCCGTAGCTGTCGTTGATGAGCTTGAAGTGATCGGCGTCGATGATCAGCAACGCACCGCGATCGGATTTACGCCGGGTGGCCTCGAGGGCGGCGAAGAAGCTCTCGCGGTTGAGCATGCCGGTCATGTCGTCGCGGCTTGCCTTCTCCGACAGGCGCCGATGCGCAGCGGCGAGCTGGGCATGAGCGCGGGCGAGGTCGCGATGAGCGCCTTTCAACCTCTCGCCCTGCCAGAACGTGTAGGCGCTGGCGATCCAGGCGAGCACCAGCGGGCAGACCGTGGACGTCAGCCAGATCGTGCGGTTGATCGGAAAGCCCATTGCCGGAACGACGATCAGCGTCAACAACAGCGAGACTGCGAGGGAGGCGAAAGCGACGGCGGCAGACTTCAGAAATATGCGGCTCATCGCTGGTTCCCCCTGGACCGTCTATGTGCCAGCAAGCCCTGAATGGCACCTTTCGGCGATGCCTAAAATTTGAATCATCGGGCCATTTTCGCCAGCCATGACGCGCATAAGTTGTGGATAAAGCCTCTGCCAAAGGCATTGTTTCGTGCCATAAGGGGTTGCATGACCACGCTCCCGGACCCCGCCCGCTTTGCCCATGTCACCGACTGGGTGTTCGACCTCGACAACACCCTCTATCCGCACCATTCGAACCTGTTCTCGCAGATCGACGTAAAGATGACCGCCTATGTCGGAGAACTGCTGACGCTGCCACGCGACGATGCCCGCAAGCTGCAGAAGGAACTCTACCGGGAATATGGCACGACGCTGAACGGCCTGATGGCGCGCCACGGCATCGATCCCGACGACTTTCTCGAGAAGGTCCATGACATCGACTATTCCTGGCTGGTTCCCGATCCCGTTCTCGGCACCGCCATCCGCCAGCTTCCCGGCCGCAAGTTCATCTTCACCAATGGCGACCGCAGGCATGCCGAACGCACCGCGCGCCAACTCGGCATCCTCGATCATTTCGACGACATCTTCGATATCGTCGCTGCCGGGCTGAACCCCAAGCCGGCCCGCCAGACCTACGAGAAGTTCGCGGAACTCCACGCGGTCACCGGCCACAATGCGGTGATGTTCGAGGATCTGGCCCGCAACCTGTCCGTGCCGAAATCGCTGGGCATGACCACGGTGCTGGTTGTGCCGCGCAACTTCGAGCCGACCTTCTCGGAAATCTGGGAACGTGACCCGGGCCACGAGGACGATGTGGATTTCGTCACCGACGATCTTGCCGAATTCCTCACAGCGATCGTCGACATCACCGCTTGAGCCGTTGCTTCGTAAAGCCGGATCGCGGCCTAGAGCTGATAGAAGCGGCTGATGATCCCCCAGGCTTCGTCGGCGGTGTCGACGAAATCGATGATGTCCTGGTCGCCAGGGGTGATCGTGCCTTGCTCGGCGAGGAAATCGAGATCGATCGCCCGTTTCCAGAAAGCCTTGCCGAACAGGATCACCGGCACGCGCTCCATGCGGCCGGTCTGGATCAGGGTCAGCGTCTCGAAGAATTCGTCCATCGTGCCGAAGCCGCCGGGAAACACCGCGACAGCCTTGGCGCGCATGACGAAATGCATCTTGCGGACCGCGAAATAGTGGAAGTTGAAACAGAGCTCCGGCGTCACATAGGCATTCGGCGCCTGCTCGTGCGGCAACACGATGTTGAGGCCGATCGACGGGGCGCCGACATCGTCGGCGCCGCGGTTGCCGGCTTCCATCACGCCGGGTCCCCCGCCTGTCACCACGACGAATTCGCGATAATAGGAGGTGGCCGACTGCTGCGAGCAGAGCCGGGCGAATTTTCGCGCTTCCTCGTAATATTTGCTGTTTTTCTCGAGGTTTTCCTTCTGCGTCTCGTTCTTGGCCGCCCAGGCTTCACCGCCCGGCTCGGGTATGCGCGCCCCGCCGAACAGGATGACGGTCGAGCCGATGCCGCGCTCGGCCAGGATCATCTCCGGCTTCAACAGTTCGAGCTGCAGCCTGACCGCGCGCAATTCGCGCCGTGTCATGAAGTCGGGATCATTCCAGGCCAACCGGTAGGTCTCGGCACGCGTCTGCGGCGTGTCCGGCACGCTTTTCGACCGCTCCAGATCCTCGTCCGAATGCGGCAGCGGCGTCCACCCCGCCTTTTCCATAGGAGTCATATTACCTACCCGTCCAATTATTCAGTTGCGCCGTCCCGCGACGCAGCCGCGATTGACCCTCACCAAGCCTTCACATAGGGTCCGGCGACTTTCAAAACAGGTTAAGGTGCGGCCCCTTAACAGCTTGGTAACGGAGCGAATTCATGTCAAAGCCCGATCTGGCGAGCCTCGAAAAAACCATCGAAACCGCCTTCGAGGAACGCGAGACGATTTCGACGGCAACCCGCGGCGCAGCACGCGACGCCATCCAGGCGGCGCTCGACCTGCTCGACCGGGGTGTTGTCCGCGTTGCCGAGCGCCAGGCCGACGGCAAATGGCATGTCAACCAGTGGCTGAAGAAAGCGGTGCTGCTGTCGTTCCGACTCAACCCGATGGAGATCATCAAGGGTGGTCCGGGCCAGGCGGTGTGGTGGGACAAGGTGCCGTCGAAATTCGACGGCTGGAGCGCCATCGACTTCGAGAAGGCAGGTTTCCGTGCCGTGCCGTCATCGATCGTGCGGCGCTCCGCCTACGTCGCGCCAGGTGCCGTGCTGATGCCGTCCTTCGTCAATGTCGGCGCCTATGTCGACAGCGGCACCATGGTCGACACATGGGCCTCGGTCGGCTCCTGTGCCCAGATCGGCAAGAATGTGCATCTGTCAGGCGGCGTCGGCATCGGCGGCGTGCTGGAGCCGATGCAGGCCGGCCCGACCATCATCGAGGACAACTGCTTCATCGGCGCACGCTCCGAAGTGGTTGAAGGATGCGTCGTACGCGAAGGCTCGGTACTCGGCATGGGCGTCTTCATCGGCCAGTCGACCAAGATCGTCGACCGTGCCACCGGCGAGGTTTTCTACGGCGAAGTGCCAGCCAATTCAGTGGTGGTGGCGGGCACGATGCCGGGCAAGAACGTGCCAGGCGAAAACTGGGGTCCCAGCCTCTACTGCGCCGTCATCGTCAAGCGGGTCGATGCCAGGACCCGTTCCAAAACCTCGATCAATGAACTGCTTCGCGATTGATCTTTTCAAAAAAAACGGACCTACCCGCTTGCTCGACAGATCTCGATTTCTATGGCTTTTCTTCAGCCTTTCCGGGCGAGTGAACCCCAGCGCCTATGTTTTGGCGGGTCTTTTGCCGCTCCTCACTCAGCTTTTCCTGCTCTACCAGTTCTCGCGAACGCCGTTGGGCACTGCTGCAAGTCAGTATTGGGCGCTCGCCTGGTGGATCGCTGTGGTCGTCTCGACATGGTCGACCTTTGCGCTAACGGCGAAGCGGTTCCATGATTTCGGCAAGCCTACCTACTACGCATTGATCTCTCTCATCGTCGGCGCCATTCTCCTTGTCATTCTGGCCTTTTTCAAAAGTGATCCCGGACCCAACCGCTACGGCAAACGCACCAATGCGCCGGCCGAATCCTGAGCGCCGGGCGGGTCTCTAGCCATGCGCTACCGCACGCTTGATGCGAAACTGATCATCGAAACTGCCGAGCGACTGGAAAAACGCGTCGCCGAGCGGTTTCCCGATACCGGCTTGCGTGGCGTCGCCATAGAACTTGTGTCGCTGTCGCGTGATCTGGCCAAGGCGGCGAAGGCGCTGGAAGCGCCGATCTGGTGGCTGCGCGGCGTCGTCATCGTCACCATTGCCGCCGGCGCGCTGATGTTTCTGTTCGTCGGCACCATCCTTCCGCTCGGCCGCATCTCGGGAACCCACGACGCCATCCAGTCGGTGCAAGGCATCGAATCCTTGATCAACATGATCATCCTCGCGATGCTCGGCTTCCTGGCCTTGATCCGGACCGAGGAGCGCATCAAGCGCAAGCAGGTGTTTCGCAAGCTTCATGGCTTGCGATCGCTGATCCATGTCATCGACATGCATCAGCTGACCAAGGATCCGGCAGCGCTTTCAACCGATTTCAAGCCGACATCGCATTCACCGGCACGCATAACCGACCGTGCCGATCTCGCGCGCTACCTCGACTATTGCTCCGAAATGCTGTCGATCACCGGCAAGATCGCCGCGCTGTTCGCGCAATCGGTCAACGACGATGTGGTCGTCGATGGCGTCAACGACATCGAGTCCCTGGGCTCCAATCTGTCGCGAAAGATCTGGCAAAAGATTACGCTGATCGACGGTCCATTGCGGTCGGCTCGTCCAATTACCTAAGCTAATCTTAATCACCTTGGTCCAGCATGCCCTGTGAACACTGTGTCGACCGGCACGGAGCACTCGACTGGCACGCGACGAACCCCTGGCCAACCCGAAAACGCGCGGAAAGCGAAGCGCCGGCGCGCGGCCGTTCGCCTGGTTTTCTTCACCGATCAGAGCGGAACCGGAAGCTGTCCGCGCGCGGCTTCTCGACACCACTTTCGAGCGCAAATTCGCTGTCCTGTTCGGCACCATCAGTGTCCTGGTGCTGGCAGTCGGCGCCGCGGTCGTCACCGGCGACCGGTGGCCCTACGCCTGGATGGCAGCCGACCTCATCCTGTTTGCCGTCCGCTTCCTGCTGATGCGGGAATGTGAGCGGACCCGCAAGCGCGGGGGAACGGGGCCGCTGGCAGGCCTCATGGCCGCCGGTGGGTCATGGTCATTGATTTTCGGCCTCGGCTGCTATGGCTGCGTCGTCAGCGGGGATATGGCGCTTGCCGTGCTGGCTGCCCTGAACGTCGCAGGCGTCGTCGGCGTGGTGTCGTCGCGCAACGCAGCGACCCCGCGCTACGCCATATTCGTCATGCTGGCCGTAAGCCTGCCTTTCCTGGTTGGCGCGCTGTTATCTCCGGCGCCCGGAATGTCGATCGTCGGATTTCAAGTGCCTTTCTATGTGGCCGGCGTCATCATCGTGCTGCTTCAAAATCATGCGATCAACGCCCGCATGATCCGCGCCGAACTGGACAATCGCGATCTGGCGATCAAGGACGCGCTGACCGGCCTGCCAAACCGCATCTTCCTTCAGGAGAAACTGCGCGGCATGTGCAGCGAGCTTGCGACGCCGGCAGCAAACGGCGGCAGGCCGTTTGCCGTTCTCAGCATGGACCTCGACGGCTTCAAACACGTCAATGACCGCTTCGGCCACGCGGTCGGCGACATGCTGCTGCGCAAGGTAGCCGAACGATTGAAGCGCGCTTTCCGACCGGGGGATGTGGTCTTTCGCATCGGCGGTGACGAATTCGTGATCCTGCTGCCCGACACATCCGAGATCGAAGCCACCATGCTGGCAAAGCAGGCCATTGAGAAGATTTCGGTATCTTTCGACCTTGGCGTGGGCACCGCAATACGCATCGGGTTGAGCATTGGAAGTGCCTTCGCGCCTGCCGACGGCGGCGAGCCGGAACTTCTTCTCACCTGCTCCGATCACGCGCTCTATGAAGCCAAACGCACCGGAAAGGGCCGTTACCGGGCGCACGTGCGGGCCGCGAACTGACCACAGCGATTATTGGGCCTTTGTCGCTCAGTCCATGCAATATCCCGTATCCCGCCTAAGTGCGTCGCGTCTGAAGCGACTCCTGCGACGCACTTTTAAGCCTTTGTTTGTTTTATGCGCATTTGCCCAAAACCGCTGCGCCCGCACGGGTCAAGCCCGAGGCCATGCCTTTTGGGCGACATGCATCAGGCCTGCGACAATACGCCACGAAAACCATAGTGTCGGCGGGATGGCTGGCCCTTATGTCTGGCCGTGACAGGCCTTGCGCTTTCGACTAACGCTTTTGCCCATGACGTTGCCGACTGATCCCGCTGGAAATCTCGCCGCCCTCATCCGCTGCCCCTCCGTGACACCCATCGAGGGCGGGGCACTGAGCACGCTGGAAACAATGCTGAAACCACTCGGCTTTTCCGTCGAGCGCCCGGTGTTCTCGGAGGACGGCACGCCCGATATCGAGAATCTCTATGCGCGGCGCTCCGGCAACGGTCCGCACCTGATGTTCGCCGGGCATACCGACGTGGTGCCGGTCGGCGACGAGACCTCATGGACGCATCCGCCTTTCGCTGCCGAGATCGCCAAGGGCGAGATGTTCGGTCGCGGTGCCGTCGACATGAAGGGGGGCATCGCCTGTTTCATCGCCGCCGTGGCGCGCCATCTCGATTCGAAAGGCGGCCTGAAAGGCTCGGTCTCCCTGCTGATCACCGGCGACGAAGAAGGGCCGGCCATCAACGGCACGACAAAGCTGCTCGAATGGGCGGTCGCCAAGGGCGAAAAATGGGATGCGTCGATCGTCGGCGAGCCGACCAATCCCGATGCGCTGGGCGACATGATCAAGATCGGCCGGCGCGGCTCTTTGTCCGGCAGCGTCATCGTCAACGGCCGCCAAGGCCACGCCGCCTACCCGCAGCTTGCCGACAATCCGGTGCGCGGCCTGATGACGCTGGTCGACGCCTTGCTGCAGCCAGTCTTCGACAAGGGCACCAAGGACTTCCAGCCGACCAATCTGGAGGTGACCTCGATCGACGTCGGCAATCCGGCCACCAATGTTATTCCGGCAAAGGCGACCGCCACCTTCAACATCCGCTTCAACGACACATGGACCGCCGAGACCATCCAGGCGGAAATCCACAACCGTCTCGACAAGGCGGCGAAGCGAAAGAAATACCGGGCCGGCAAGACGACGCCGGTCGATTACGAACTCGCCTGGCGCGACCGGCCGAGCCACGTCTTCCTCACCCGCGACGAGCGGCTGATCGAAGCACTGAGCGGTTCGGTCAGGGCGGTGATCGGCAGGAAGCCGTCGCTTTCCACCTCCGGCGGCACCTCCGACGCACGCTTCATCAAGGATTATTGTCCGGTGGTCGAGTTCGGGCTGGTCGGCAAGACCATGCACATGGTCGATGAACGCGTCGCACTTGCCGACCTCGAGACGCTGACGCAGATCTATCAGCGCTTCATCGAAGACTGGTTCGAGCAAGGCGCATCGTAATCATGCTTTCGTCGGATGAAACCTATGCTTCGCTCAACGGCGCCTGGCGACTGATGCTCGGCAAGGCCGATGGGCTGCGCCAGTTCGACCTTTCGGCCGACGGTTTCTGGAATTCCTTCTTCGCCATCGTCGTCGCGGCACCGGCGCTGATCGTCGGTTGGGTCGGCCTCGCCAACGAGATCGGCGATCCGAATGCATTCGCCGGACGCTTCAGCATGCTGATCCGTCTGGCGACAGTCGACATCGGCGTCTGGGTATTGCCGCTTGTCGGCCTTGCCCTCGTCGCGCCGCGCGCCGGCATCGGCGGGCGCTTCGTCCACTATGTCGTCGCCAGCAACTGGGCGTCGGCGATCATCGCCTGGATGATGCTGCCAGCGGCGTTGATCAGGCTTTTCCTGCCGTCCACCAACGAGTTCGCCGTACTGGCGTCGCTGCTTTTGTTCGCGCTGTCGATGATCCTGACCTGGCGGATGACAAACGTCGCCATCGGCAGGGGCGCGGCTGTCGGCAGCGCTGTCTTCGCCGGAATGTTCGTGGTGTCGCTGATCGTTCTGTTCGTGCTGCAGGCGCTGCTCGGCATCGTTGCGCCGAGCGGAACCGGCACTTGAAGCATCCAACTGAATTTGTCCGAATTCCCGGTGTGGTTTCGCTTGCTGAGGGGCAGCGCCAACTCCCACAATTGGTTGAAGACGACGAGGACTGATTTTTACTCAGTCGTGTGCCGCCTGCGGGTAGTCCACACCGATAAGAAAAAGTCCGTCGGGCGGCGCCACCTGGCCACAGGCTGCACGGTCGCGCGCGTCGAGCGCCGCTTTCAGGTCGGCAATTGTCCAGCCGCCTTCGCCGACGCGCTTCAGCGAGCCGACCATCGAGCGCACCTGATTGTGCAGGAACGAGCGCGCCGAGGCTCGCACTTGGATCATGTCACCCAGCCGACTGACATCCAGCCGGTCGAGCGTCCGGATCGGGTTGTCAGCCTGGCACTGGGTCGATCGGAACGTGGTGAAATCATGCCGCCCCAGCAGCACCTGTGCCGCTTCGTGCATGGCCTCGGCGTCGAGCCGCTTCGGCACCCACCAGATCTTGCCCTTGTCGAGCGCCGCCGGCGCGCGCCGGTTGACGATGCGGTAGAGATAGTGGCGGCCGATCGCCGAGAACCGCGCATCGAAGCTATCCGGCACCACAGCCGCCTTGAGGATGGCGATGCGCGCCTTGGCCGTTTGCAGGTGGGCGTTGACGGCATCGCGCACCTTGTCATCAGGCCACGCCCTGACGAGATCGACATGCGCCACCTGACCGGTCGCATGGACGCCGGCATCGGTGCGGCCGGCGCCGCGCAGCGAGACCTGCTCGCCGCAGAATTTCTCGATCGCCTGTTCGATCGCCTGCTGCACCGAAGGCTGGTCTGCCTGGCGCTGCCAGCCGGCATAGAGGCTGCCGTCATATTCGATGTCGAGGCGAAAACGCGGCATTCCTAAGAAGGATGAGGTTAGGCGGCGAGCGCGGTGCCGAAAGCCGAAGCGTAGACCAGCTTGCCGGTCTCAGGCGCTTCGCCCCAGACCAGCGCCTGCAGCGCTTCGCCCTGGAACTCGCTTTCGAATTTTTCGGCGCGCGCGTGACTGTAGCCGAAGCGGCCATAATATGCGGGATCGCCAAGCACCACCGCCAGCACCTCGCCGGCATCCTTCAGGCGGATATGCGCCTCGCGGACCAGTGCACCGCCGATGCCGGTGCCATGGAATGACGGCTCGACCGCCAGAGGCGCCAGCGCCACCGCCGGAAAGCTCTTGCCGCCGTTCTGCACGTAAAGCCGCGAAAACAGAATATGGCCGACCACCTGTCCATCTTCTTCCGCCACCAGTTCGACGACGGCATCGCCGCCGCTGACCAGCGCGTCGACCAGGCCGGCCTCCGCCTGCTGGCCGAATGCGTGTTCTTCGACCAGGCGGATCGCCTCGCGGTCCCGCGGCGTTGCCGCGCGTATCGACATCATGCTCATGAGAATTTCGTTCCTTTTTCGAGCTTGGCCCCGCGCAGAAACTCCTGCGCGGCAATGGGCCTTCCGCCCGCACGTTGAACTTCGACCAACCTGATCGCGCCTGACCCGCAGGCGACCGTCAGCCGGTCGTCGAGAATTCCTCCCGGCTCGCCGGCGCCTTGCGAAAGCGTCGAGCGAAGCAGTTTCAGCCGCTCCAGGCGGCCGGCAATTTCGATCTCGCACCATGCGCCGGGAAAGGGCGACAGGCCGCGAATATGATCGTGGACTTCGCCAGCAGGCCGCGTCCAGTCCACGTGCGTCTCCGCTTTATCGATCTTTTTGGCATAGGTCACCCCCTCCGTCGCCTGTGCGGTAAAAGTCAGGGCATCCCGTTCCAGACGAGCCAGCGCTTCCGCCATCAGCGCGGCGCCAATGTGCATCAGCCGATCATGCAGTTCGCCGGCCGTCATATTGGGGCCGATGGCGCATTCTTCGGCCATCGCCACCGGGCCGGTGTCCAGGCCCTCTTCCATCCGCATCACCATCATGCCTGTCTCGGTATCGCCGGCCATGATGGCGCGCTGGATAGGGGCGGCGCCGCGCCAGCGTGGCAACAGCGACGCGTGACCATTGAGGCAGCCGAGCCGCGGCGCCTCGAGAATGGGTTTGGGCAACAGCAATCCATAGGCGACGACGACGGCGACATCGGCCCGCAAGGCGCGGAACGCCTGCTGCTCGGTCTCGTTCTTCAGCGACACCGGCGTCCGCACCTCGAGGCCCAGCCGCTCGGCCTCGCGCTGCACCGGCGACGGCGTCAGTTCCAGCCCGCGGCGACCGGCGGCGCGCGGCGGCTGAGTGTAGACGGCTCCAATCTCATGTCCGGCATCCGCGACCGCCCGCAGCGTCGGCACCGAGAATTCGGGCGTACCCATGAAGATGACGCGCAAGGGCATTTTGTTCCGGGTCCGGTCTAGGTCTGGCCGTTAAGTCGGCTCAGTCGAAGTCGCGAACTTTGCGGGTCGGCGACCGAAGTCGCGTTTCCTTTCTGCTTCGATTTCGTTCATGATCTTGGCGAATTCATCGCCAATTGCGTTTTCAGCAGCGAAAGTCGCGCGAATAGCGTCCCATGCCGAAAGACCCGGCTCCAGCCTGGCTTGCCTTTCGGCGACCATGCCTTCGCGCAGAAGAGCTATCGCCTTGCCCGACAGGCTCTGGCCGCTCTTACGCGCCGCCTGCTCGATTTCCCGCTTCAAGGGTTCGGGAATATTTCTGATCAGCATGTCGCTCATCGGCGTCTCCATTTCCTGATCTGGAACAGGGTAGAGGGGCGCTGTCCCGCCAACATCTTCGAAAGGTTCAGCATCAAACTGCGCGAGTATCGCCCTATCCCACTAACTTGCCCGGCGCCTTGCTGCCTGATGGTTTGTCCCTGGCGAGCTTCTTGAACTTCTTCACCACCATGTCGCGCTTCAGCTTCGAGATGTGGTCGATGAACAGAACGCCGTTGAGATGGTCGATTTCGTGCTGCAGGCAAGTCGCCATCAGCCCTTCGGCCTCGATCTCCTGCAGCTTGCCGTCGCGATCGAGATATTTCACCCGCACGGCGGCAGGGCGCTCGACCTCGGCATAGTAATCGGGGATCGACAGGCACCCCTCCTCGTAGACCGAGCGCTGATCGGCGCTCTCAAGAATCTCGGGATTGATGAAGACAT
Source organism: Mesorhizobium sp. WSM4816 (assembly GCF_055811535.1). NCBI lineage: Bacteria > Pseudomonadati > Pseudomonadota > Alphaproteobacteria > Hyphomicrobiales > Phyllobacteriaceae > Mesorhizobium > Mesorhizobium sp. WSM4816. Next base: position 263,093 of record NZ_JBVVQR010000003.1, read on the forward strand.
GCGGCGCCGGCGGCTCGTCTTCCTTGGCGAGGTCGATCACCAGCATGCGCAGCGGTTCGCCGATCTGGATCGCCGCCAGACCAATGCCCGGCGCATCATACATCGTGTCCAGCATATCGTCGGCCAGTTTGCGCAAGGCGCCGTCGACGCGCTCGACCGGTTTCGAAACCTGGCGCAGGACGGGATCGGGAAGGATGATGAGCGGCTTGATCGACATGGCGTCTCACCTAAGACCTCGCACGAAAAGCGTCAACCGGGGCATTTGCAGCGGCGTTCACGTTTTGATCTGTGTCGTCAGGCCGAATCATCTATGCTGTCCGATATGAACGACCTGACCACCATCCTGTCCGAACCGATCGCCCGGCTCGGCGCCACCACGATCACGCTCGGCCACGCGCTGGCATTCGGCGCGGTCCTGTTCCTGGGCCTGTTCGTGGCGCTCGTCGTCGCGCTCTGGCGCTCGGCCAAGGCGCGTGCGGTGGCTGCCGCGGAAGCCGCCGACCACGCCCGCGACGCCGAGGCGCGGATGGCCGGCATCCTGGCAAGCCAGGCCGAGATGCAGGGCCGCATGGGCGCCATCGCCGAAGTGTTCGGGGCGCGTCAGGCCGAACTCACGCAGTCGATCGGCCAGCGTCTCGACGCGATGACTGGCCGTCTCGGCCAGACCATGACCGAGCAGACGAAATCGACGCATGAAAGCCTCGCCAAACTGCAGGAGCGGCTGGCGGTCATCGATACAGCGCAAGGCAACATCCAGTCGCTCGCCAGCCAGGTCGTGCAACTTCAGGCAATCCTCTCCAACAAGCAGACGCGCGGCGCCTTCGGCCAGTCGCGCATGGAGGCGATCGTCGCCGATGGCCTGCCGCACGGCGCCTATGAATTCCAGGCGACCCTGTCGAACGGCAACCGGCCCGACTGCCTGGTGAAGATGCCGAACGGAGCGCCTGCACTTGCCATCGACGCCAAGTTTCCGCTGGAAGCCTGGAATGCCATCCGTGCCGCCGAAGGCGCCGATTTGCAGAAGGTCGCCGCACAGGCGTTCCGGCGCGATATCGAGGTGCATGTCCGCGATATTTCCGACAAATACCTGATCCAGGGCGAGACGCAGGACACCGCCTTCATGTTCGTGCCGTCGGAATCGGTATTCGCCGAGATCCACGAGAATTTCGAGGGGATTGTCCACAAGGCGCACCGCGCCCGCATCGTCATCGTCTCGCCGTCGCTGCTGATGCTGTCGATCCAGGTCATCCAGGCGATTCTCAAGGACGCCCGCATGCGCGAGCAGGCGCATCTGATCCAGGGCGAAGTCATCCGGCTGATGGAGGATGTCTCGCGCCTCGACGAGCGGGTGCGCAAGCTGCAGAGCCATTTCGGCCAGTCGGCCAAGGATATCGACGATATTCTCGTCTCGACGTCGAAGGTGACCAAGCGCGGCCAGAAGATCGAGGCGCTGGAGTTCGGCGCGCAGCCGGCGGAAGGCGACGCCGGATCGGCGGCCAGCGCGAAGACCGAAGCGGGTGCGCGCGTCGCCGACTCCAAGACCGGCCAATTGAGGCTAAGGGTGGTCGAAGGCGACGACTGAGAGGCTACTGCTCCTCCACGATCATTGTGCCTTCGAACTCCGGCAGCCAAGGCAGCGCCGAGCGGTGCCAGATCTGTTTTCTCGGGATCAGTTGTTCGCGCTGCCGCGCCGTGCCGACCCTGATGCCATAGACTTTCGGCCCGTCGCCAACCGACGTGGCATAGAGGTGCGTACCGCACTCGCCGCAAAAGGCCTGGGCGCGCCTGGCGCCGCTCGCTGCGGTCTTGATGTAGATCTTCGGCGTGCCCTTGGTGATCCGGTAGTGCCCCTCCGGCGCCGGCACGGTTACCCGAAACGCTGTTCCGGTCAGTTGCTGGCAATCGATGCAGTGACAAATACTGGTCTTGTCCGGATCGACCTCCGCCTCGTAAGTGATGGCGCCGCAATGGCACCCGCCGTCGATTTTCATCTTCGCTCCTCCCTTCAGCCGCGCCTCGACGCGTTGGAGCTTAATGGCGCACCGGCCGAAGCTCCACCGGCAATCACAACGCGCGAACCATCCGGTGGTTCAAGACTGCGGCGCCGACGCCTGTTCGATGATTTCATCAGTCCAGACCTTGAAACCGGCCAGCGTGCCCGGCCCGAAAATATGGGTCAGCGGCACATCGGCTGCGTCGCGGCCGGAGGCGATCAGGATCCGGCCGATGCGCGGCGCATTGTTGCGCGGATCGAAGGCATGCCAGCGACCGCCGAGGTAGACCTCCATCCAGGCGGCGAAGTCCATGTCCGACCATGGTTTCGGCAGGCCGATGTCGCTGATGTAGCCGGTGCAATAGCGCGTCGGGATGTTCAAGGCGCGGCAGAAGGCGACGGCGAGATGGGCAAAGTCGCGGCAAACGCCGCTTTGCTCTCGATAGGCCTCTGCTGCCGTGCGCGTCGGCCGCGCGTTGCCGTAGTTGAAGATGATGTGGTTGTGGACGAAATCGCAGACCGCCTGCACGCGTGGAATACCGAGCGGTGAGTGGCCGAACAGCCGCCACGCCTCGTTCGCCAGCACGTCGCTCTCGCAATAGCGGCTCGGCAGCAGGAACAGCAGCGTCTCCGACGGCAGGTCGCGCACCTCGTGCTGCCACGCCACCAGATCGCCCATCTCAAAACTTCCGGGATCGCGGATCACCGCATCCGTGCCGAAGGTGAAGCGACCGGGCGGGGCGACAAGGCGGTTGCACCAATTGCCGAAACTGTCGCGGTAGCTCTCGATCGGCACCGGTGGGTTCGAAGTCAGGAAATCCGGCCGCTCGAGATCGGACGCGCGGGAATAGTGAACGTTGAGCATCGCGATCAGCGGCGTTTCCTGCGGAAAGTCGAAGCTCATCTCGCAGCCGATATGGATTCGCATTGTCGTCCTGACCGTCCTGCCGGATCACCACCCGGCGAAGGCACGGGCCGTTGCTGCAGTGCAAAAAAGATCATCGCACGGACCAGCGCGGTTTACGAGCGAATTAGAAACGGTTGACAGCCGACGCCTGGCGCCGGCGCCAGATTATGCCTCTTGCGGTCGGGCGTTTCTCTTGGTTCATTTCGCTTGCCACAATTGGAGGAAACGAATCATGGCTAAAGGTGCGATGAAGGCGGGCAAGGAAGCCCGCAAGCCGAAGAAGGACGCGAAGAAACCTGCCGCTGCCCCGACCCTGAAAGCGCCGCCCGTCAAGGCGACCAAACTCAAGGACAAGTAAGCCTCGGCGTTTCGGCGCAGTCATGACCGACGGCATTCCAGGACCATCGACATTCAGCGACTGGTCCTGAAGTGCTGTCGGCGCTGCTGTTGATTGGGCATTTCTAAATCAATGCCGCGAAGACGACTTCGCGCTTTCCGAAAAGACCGGGACGACCCGCAGTCCAATGGAGCGTTCCGATGTCGTGGATTCTTCTCTTCTTCGCTGGCCTGTTCGAGATCGGCTGGGCGATCGGCCTCAAATACACTGACGGTTTTTCGAAGCCGCTTCCGACCGTCCTGACGGTTGCCTCGATGGTCGTCAGTCTCGCCTTGCTCGGACTGGCGCTGAAGACGCTGCCGGTCGGCACGGCTTACGCGGTGTGGACCGGCATCGGCACCGTCGGCACGGCGCTGCTTGGCATCTGGCTGCTCGGTGAGCCTGCGACCGCGATCAGGCTGGCCTGCATCGCACTCATCGTCTGCGGCATCATGGGATTGAAACTCGCGACGTAAAGCGCGTGCGTCTGAAGGGACTCATGCGACGCGCTTTACGCTCTTTTTTTATGCATGTCGTCGTCCCAAAACCGCTGCGCACTTTTGGGCGACATGCACTAGTTTTGCTGCAAGGCAGCAGCACAAACGCCTTCAGGGCCGCTGCAAGGCGGCCCTGAATTTGATTGGTGAATCGCGCTTGGAGCGCTAGCGAGCGGAAAAGCCCGGAGGCGTCCTGCCGGTGCGCTGCTTGCGCGCCGCATAGCGCGCGTCGCGCTTGGCTTTGCGCTCGGCCTCGTCGGCAAGCAAACGAGCGATGCGCTCGTTCTCTTCGGCTTCCCGGATCTTAGCTTCCGCCTGCGCCGCTTCTTCCGCAGCAATCCGCGCGGCTTCCGCAGCAGCTTCGCGCTCGGCCTTTTCGGCCGCTTCGCGCGCCAGCTTCTCCTGCTTCAGCCTGGCCTTTTCGGCCTCGCGTATCGCACGGGCTTCGAGGATCGCCTTGCGTTCGGCCTGTCGTGCCAGCACCGCAGGATCGTCCGCTGCCGGCTTTGCCTTGAAGCGCTCGAGAAGCGCCTTCTTTGCCTCGTTTGCGGCATTGCGCCGCTCGAAAACGTCTTTTTCCCTATAGATAGCCAAGTCCACTTCCCTGGAGTCAATTTGCGAGGCTTACATACGCGTGAAAACCCAGAGTTCAAGCGCCAAAACGGTATGCCAGCCATGAAATTCTGAGCTGTTGCAGCCGGGAGACGCCTTTTCGGCTGAATTCGGCTGAAACGGACATGCACTGTTCACCATCCGACCCTCTGGCGGCGCGGCGGACTGGTCGCTACCTGTAGCGCGAAAAACAAAACACCAGAACAAAACACCAGGATGACAGATGATGGAACTCGGTCTCTACACCTTCGCCGACGTCAGCCCGGAATCAGGCCCAGGCGCCATCGGTGCGCATGAGCGGCTGCGCAACCTGATCGAGGAGATCGAACTGGCCGACCAGGTCGGCCTCGACGTGTTTGGGTTGGGCGAGCATCACCGTCCCGATTATGCGGCTTCAGCGCCGATCGTAGCCCTGGCCGCAGCCGCCGAACGCACCCGGCGCATAAAGCTGACCAGCGCGGTCACTGTGCTATCCTCCGACGATCCGGTCCGTGTCTTCCAGCAGTTTGCAACGCTCGACCTTCTATCCAGCGGCCGGGCCGAGATCATGGCTGGGCGCGGCTCGTTCATCGAATCCTTTCCGCTGTTCGGCTACAATCTTGAGGACTATGACGAGCTCTTTGCCGAAAAGCTCGATCTGCTGCTTGCCATCCGCGATCATGTCAAGGTGAGCTGGTCGGGCAGGCTGCGCGCTCCGATCAACGATCGCGGCGTCTACCCCCGCCCGTTCCAGGACCGATTGCCGATCTGGATCGCGATCGGCGGCACGCCGCAATCCGCCGCGCGGGCCGGTGCGCTCGGCCTGCCGCTGGCGCTTGCCATCATCGGCGGCGAGCCGGCGCGGTTCGCGCCGCTGTTCGATATTTACAGGGAAGCGGCCAAACGGGCTGGCAACGATCCGGCTGGTCTGGCCACCAGCCTCAACGTGCACGGCTTCATTGCCGCGACCACCGACCAGGCGGCCGACGATTTTTATGGGCCGCAGGCCGAGGTGATGAACCGCATCGGCCGCGAGCGCGGGTGGGGTCCGACGTCGAGAGCACATTTCGACCAGTCGCGCGGCCCGAACGGCGCGCTGTTCGTCGGCAACCCCGAACAGGTGGCCGAAAAGATCGTTGCCCAGCACAGGATATTCGGCAACGACCGCTTCCTGCTGCAAATGGCGATCGGCACCATGGCGCACGCCAAGATCATGAAGGCGATCGAACTCTACGGCACCAAGGTGGCACCGATCGTGCGCAAGGAAACGGCGAAGGCGATCCCCGCCGTTGCCGCGCCGGCCGCCTGACTCGCCGGCCAGGTGGGGCCTAAGGTCATCGTCAGCGCCGGCTAACGCATCGGCCGAAAATCGGAATCGATTTTCTGGCCGATGGTAAATTCAAAGCGTTAGAGCGTACTTTGAGCGTCCAAGTGGACGCACGTCGCTCCAACGGAACCTTGAAGCCGCAAAGGCGTTTCCGCCAACAGCGTACACCAATCGCAGTGTGCCGCCGAGGGCCAGAATGAAAGCCGAACCCGCCGCTTCGGGCGCTGCCGAGAGCCCCGATCCGCGCGTCGAGGCGCGTGCGGACATGCACCTGATACGTTCGCTGCTAGTCGGCATCTTCATCCTTATGGCGATCTACGCGCTCTCCTTCGCCCGTGCCTTCTTCATGCCGGTCATCCTGGCTTTCCTGCTGGCGCTGACGCTGACGCCGATCGTCCGTTTCCTGCGCAAACACGGCATGCCCGATGTGATATCGGCGACACTGCTGGTGCTGCTGTCGTTCTGCGTCATCGCCGTCGCAGGCTATCTGCTCAGCGGCCCGGTCATCGACCTCATCAACAACACCTCGGCGATTGGCCAGCAGCTGACCGAACGTCTCGCGCAACTGCGGCGTCCTTTCGAAAGGATCATGGAGATTTCGCGGCAGATAGAGGGACTGACGCAGACCTCCCAAGGGCCGGGCGTCCAGAGGGTAGCCATGGCGCAATCGGGCATCCTCTCGCAAGCCGCCGGCAATTTGCTGTCGGCGGGCACCAGCCTCATCATCGTCTTCGTCCTGTCGCTGTTCCTGCTCGCCTCCGGCACGATGTTTTATGAGAAGATCGTCGAATCCTTCCCCAGTCTCAGCGAAAAGAAGCGGGCACTGCGCGTCGTCTATGACGTCGAACGTGAAATCTCGCACTATCTGCTTACCGTCGCCGTCATCAATACATGCCTGGGCGTGGTCATCGGACTCGGCCTCTGGGCACTCGGCATGCCCAACTCGCAGGTCTGGGGCGCAGCAGCGGCTCTGCTCAATTTCCTGCCCTATATCGGGGCGCTGATTACCATCACGCTGGTCACGATCATCGCGCTGATCAGCTTCGACAGCATCTCCTACGCGCTGCTGGCGCCGGCCTTCGTGCTGTTGTGCGATACCGTCGAAGGCCAATTCGTGACGCCGACGGTGGTCGGCCGCCGCCTAGAGATCAATGCCGTGGCGATCCTCATCGCCATTGCCTTCTGGTCCTGGCTGTGGGGTCTCGTCGGCGCGCTGATGGCGGTGCCGCTGCTGGTCGTCATCAAGGTGTTCTGCGACCATTTCGACGGCCTCAGCCATGTCGGCAATTTCCTGGCGGCGCAACATACGGCGGTTGAGGACGAAGAGATTTCAGAAACCGACACGGCTGCGGGCGTATGATACGAGAAGGGGGATAAGCTGCGGCAGGGAACCGTGGATTGTAAAATCCAGAGCGCCCCTTTTTGCTTGGGTGGACTCATGGGCGTCAGTTCAATTTTTTGAATTTGCGGCCATCGCGGTCGGTTCCTACATCCCTCCCGTCCACAGGATCCTCGCCGCCCATGACCGCTCTTTCCGTTCTCGACCTGTCGCCGATCGTCGAAGGCAGCAACGCTTCGCAATCGCTCGCCAATTCGCTCGATCTCGCCCGCCATGCCGAGCGGCTGGGATACAGGCGCTATTGGCTGGCCGAGCATCACAATATGCCGGGCATCGCCAGCGCCGCCACCTCCGTCGTCGTTGCCCATGTCGCCGGCGGCACCACAACGATACGCGTCGGCGCCGGCGGCATCATGCTGCCGAACCATTCGCCGCTGGTCATCGCCGAGCAGTTCGGCACGCTTAACGCGTTGCACCCGGGCCGCATCGATCTCGGCCTCGGCCGAGCGCCGGGCACCGACATGGGCACGGCGCGTGCGCTGCGCCGCAACCTCGAGGCCGGCGCCGACAGTTTTCCGCAGGATGTCGTCGAACTGATGGGCTATTTCCAGCCGGCCGAAGACGGTCAGCGTATCCGCGCCGTGCCCGGCGAGGGCGAGCAGGTGCCGATCTGGATTTTGGGCTCGAGCCTCTATGGCGCGCAGCTCGCAGCCATGCTCGGCCTGCCCTACGCCTTCGCCTCGCATTTCGCGCCGGCCGAACTCGACCACGCGCTGGAGATCTATCGCTCGCGCTTCCAGCCGTCGAAACAGCTCGACAAGCCCTATGTCATGCTCGGCCTCAACGTGTTCGCTGCACCCTCCGACACCGAGGCGCGGCTGTTGTTCACCTCGCTGCAGCAGGCCTTCGTCAATCTGCGCACAGGCCGGCCCGGCCGCTTGCCGCCGCCGGTCGACGGATATGAGCGCGACCTCGACCCGATGGCCAAAACCATGCTCGACCAGGCGCTGTCCTGCGCCGTCGTCGGCGCCCCGGAAACGGTCAGGCAAGGCATCGAAGCGTTCGTACAGCGCACCGGCGCCGACGAGTTGATGGTTACCGCGCAGATTTTCGACCACGCAGCGCGGGTGCGATCCTTCGAGATTCTGGCCAACGTCCACAAATCGCTGTCAGAAGCTGCCTGACTTTTTTGCGACGCTGCGAAGGCGCGTTAGGCGCTGACGCTTTGGGCGATCGCCCCCAGCGGCGCGCCAAGGGGCCGGCATGAATTGCGGATCATCAGGCGTCCCTTGAGCGTCAGCTTGCGCGGCGGCGCGTCCCTGTTTCCGGCTAGGCGGTCGAGCAACAGATTGGCCGCCTGCTCACCGATCGCCTTGACCGGTTGTGCGACCGTGGTCAGTTGCGGCTGGAACACGTCCGACCACGGAAAATCGTCGAAGCAGGCAACCGAAATGTCCTCGGGGCAAGACAGCCCGATATCGCGGATCGCCTTCATGGTGCCGATCACCATCGGGTTGTTGGCCGAGAAGACCGCGCTCGGGCGGTCGTGCAGCGAAAGCAGCTGCATCGTCGCGTTGTAGCCGTCGACTTCATGGAAATTGCCGAAGCGGACAAGCTCGCTCTCGACCGGCAGGTCGGCAGCCTGGAGCGCCTCGCGATATCCCGTCATGCGGTCATGCATGGGCGAGATGTCGAACGATCCGGAGATGTAGCCGATCCGCCGGTGGCCGAGATCGATCAGATGGGTGATGGCGTCGAACACCGCGCGCTGGTTGTCGAGAACGACGGTGTCGGTATCGATGCCTTCGCAAACGCGGTCGAGCAGCACCACCGGCACGTTGGCGTCGTCGACAATTCTCTTCAGGATCGCGCCGTCGCCGACGCGCGCAACGATCAGTCCGTCGACCATTCGGTCGAGCAGCAGCCTGATCTGGTCGTCCTGCGTGTTCAGGTCCTCGTCCGTGCAGCACAGCATGACCGCATAGCCGGCGCGGTCGAATGCCTGCTGGATGACCGAAACGACATCGGTGAAGAACGGATTGGTGATGTGGGGAACGGTCAGCCCGATGGTGCGGGTCGTGCCCATCTTCAGGCTGCGGGCGATCGCGTTGCGCTTGTAGCCGATGTCGCGGATCGCCTGTTCGATGCGCTGGCTGAGCTCGGGACTGACGGTCGCGGTGCCGTTGATCAGCGCCGAGACGGTGGCAACCGAAACACGCGCCGTTTCAGCCACGTGCAGCATGGTCGGGGCCGTGGACTTTCGCTGCTTTTTTCGCCCTGACGCCATCATTTTCGAAACGTTTCATCGCCCTCTAGCTGCAATATCTACGGAATCCTGCGGATTTGTGCAAGAATTGAAATGCATCAATCCCGCCTCATCAGATAGCGACTTGACATGTTCGAAACGTTTAGATTAGCGTTTGAGATGTTCGACGACAACGGAAGGGAGGCCGTTCTTGTCATGGAGCATGGCAATTCCATCACGTCCGGAGATGATGCGGCCGCCGGCCGCTCGGCTGTCGTTCTGAGTGCCGAGCACATCTCCAAGACCTTCGGTGGCATCGCCGCACTTGTCGATGTCGGCTTCGAGCTGCGGCACGGCGAGATCCATGCGCTGATGGGGGAAAACGGCGCCGGCAAGTCGACGCTGATGAAAATCCTCTCCGGCATCTATACGGATTACGACGGAACGGTGAACGTCGATGCCCATCCGGTCCGTTTCGCCGGGGTGCGCGACGCCGAGCATGCCGGCATCGCCATCATCCACCAGGAGCTCAATCTCGTTCCCGAACTCAGCGTTGCCGATAATATCTTCCTCGGGCGCGAGAAGCTGATCGCCGGACTTATCGTCGACCGCAAGGCAAGCAGCCATGCCGCAGGCGCCCTGCTGCAGAGGCTCGGCATCGAGCTCAACCCGGATGCGCGGGTCGGCAGCCTGCGTGTCGGCGAGCAGCAGCTGGTCGAGATCGCCAAGGCATTGTCGATGTCGGCGCGCATCCTGATCATGGACGAGCCGACCTCCGCGCTTTCGCCGGCCGAATGCCAGAGGCTGTTCCGGATCATCCGCCAGCTCGCCGACAACGGCGTGGCGATCATCTACATCTCGCACCGCATCGACGAGGTCATGCATCTGGCCAGCCGGGTCACCGTGTTTCGCGATGGACGCCGCGTGCTGACCGAGGCGATGGCAAAGCTCGACGAAGACACCATTATTTCGGCGATGGTCGGGCGCAACCTGCTTGCCTCTTCCCAGGAAGAGCGTGGTCCCAGCGGCAAGGTCGTTCTCTCCATAGGCGGCCTATCGCTGTCGAAACCAGACCGCCACGGCTGGCGCACCGCGCTCGACGGCGTCGCCTTCGATCTTGCCGAAGGCGAAATTCTGGGGATAGGCGGACTGCTCGGCTCGGGACGCACCGAAATCCTGGAGACCATCTTCGGCTCGAGCGGCGGCCGCGCCGGCGGCGAAATCCGGCTCGACGGCGAGCCGGTGGAAATCCGTTCGCCGCGCGACGCCCGCCGGCTCGGCATCGCCCTGGTGACGGAGGACCGCAAGACGCAGGGCCTGCATCTTCAGGCGTCGATCACCGACAATGTCGCGCTGCCGCTGGTCGGCACGCTGGCGCGGTTCGGACTTCGCTCGCGGGCCGCCGAGCAAGGCCTGGCGCGGCAGGCGGTCAAGGCGCTCGGCATTCGCTGCGGGACCATCGAGCAGCCGGCCGGCACCCTGTCCGGCGGCAACCAGCAGAAGGTCGTCATCGGCAAGTGGCTGGCGACGCGGCCGCGGGTGCTGCTGCTGGACGAGCCGACACGCGGCATCGATGTCGGCGCCAAGCGGGAGATCTACGACCTGATCTTCAAGCTGGCGCGAGACGGGCTCGCCATCGCCGTCATCAGCTCGGAATTGCCGGAGCTGCTGCTTCTTTCCGATCGCATCCTGGTCATGGCCGATGGTCGCCAGACGGGGATCCTGTCGCGCGCGCAAGCCAGCGAGGAGGCCATCATGCGGCTCGCGGCGCCGCGCCGGACCATGACGAGACCCGCAGCATGAGCATCTTGAACATCCTGTCGCGGACGAAGCTCTATTGGGGGCTGATCGCCATCTTCCTGATCGGCGTGCTGGGCTCGCCGATCAGCTCCAAGGGCAACAACATCTTCCTGTCCTACGGCAATCTGCTCGATGTGCTGCGCCAGGTGTCGACCACCGGCCTGATCGCCACCGGCATGACGGCGGTGATCATCACTGGCGGCATCGACCTTTCCGTCGGCTCGCTGATGGCGATCTGCACCGTGGTCTGCGCCATGCTGCTGACGGTTCCGGGCGTCACGCCGGCGGTGGTGCTGGGGGTGCCGACAGTTGCCGTTGTCGCCCTTTGCCTCGGCATCCTGGTCACCCGCTTCATCTTCCTGAACATCGAAAAATCGCGCGCCGGCCCGCAGGCCACCCACGCCATCAGGCTGGATGGCGTTCGTGGGCTGGTCACGCCCGGCATTGTCGGGGTGATCCTCTGCAGTCTGGTGCTGTGGTACCTGCTGCCGCAGGTCGGTTCGAAATTCGGCGTGGTCGGCGTGTTGCTGGTGGCGCCTTGCGTCGGCCTGCTGTTCGGCGCGCTCAACGGCTTCATCATCGTTGCCGGGCGGCTGCAGCCTTTCATCGTCACGCTGGCGATGATGGTGACGGCGCTCGGCATCGCCCGGCTGACCGCCGGCCAGAACAATGCAGTGCTGCCGGTCTACACCGGATCGAACGCCACCGCCGATTTCGAGATGCTGCGCTCGCTGGTGTTCGGCGTGATCCCGATGCCGGGCCTGTTCTTCCTCGGAGCGATACTGATCTACGGCGCAGTGCTGCGCTTCACCCCGTTCGGCCGCTATGTCTACGCCATCGGCGGCAACGAAGAGGCGGCGCGGCTGTCCGGCATTGCCGCCGGCCGCGTCAAGATCGCCACCTACGCCGTGTCCGGGCTGCTGGCCGGCGTGGCGGCAGTTCTCTATGTCGCGCAATACAGGCAAGGCAAGCCGGATGCCGGCGCCGGGCTGGAGCTCGATGCCATCGCCGCCGTGGTCATCGGCGGCACCAGCCTGATGGGTGGACGCGGCAGCCTGATCGGCACATTCTGCGGCGTGCTGATCTTTGGGCTGCTCTCGAACATCCTGCAATTGCACAACATCAATTCGAACCTTCAGCTCGTGCTGAAGGGGATGATCATCATCGGCACCGTGCTCGTCCAGGAGCGCAATGCCGTTGATCTTCTCTACTATCTGCGCCTGCCTGGCGGAAAAGCGGCGCACAAGGAAACGACCGCAGCAAAGCGGCCGTCAAAAGAGACCCCGTCTCTAAATCTTGGAGGAAACAAGAAATGAAACGACGTGAATTGTTGAAGCTTGCAGCTGTCACCGCGGCACTGCTGACCACGACCGCGCTTTTGGCCAGCGGCAACGCCTACGCACAGGACAAGAAGTGGAAGATCGGCTTCTCGCAGGTGACGACCATCGAGCCGTGGCGCGCCCAGTTCAACAAGGACATCCTGGCTGAGGCCGCCAAGCATCCGGAAGTCGAGCTGATCGTCACCGACGGCGAGGACAAGACGGAAAAGCAGGTCGCCGATGTCGAAAACCTGATCCGCCAGGAAGTCGATGCGCTGCTGGTGTCACCGAAGGAATCGGCGGGGTTGACCGGTGTCGTGCAGCAGGCGATCGACGCCAAGATCCCGGTCTTCGTCCTCGACCGCAATGTCGAAACCAAAGACTACACGCAGTTCGTCGGCGGCGACAACAAGCTGATCGGCCGGGCTGCCGGTGAATACGCGGTCGAATTGCTCGGCGGCAAGGGCAAGGCATCAGGCAATGTCGTCGAGATCTGGGGCGGCATGGGCACCCAGCCGGCACATGACCGCCATGACGGCTTCCATGAATTCACCGACAAGGAGCCGGGCATAAAATATTTGCTCGACCAACAGTCGGGCGACTGGAAGCAGGACCAGGCCTACAACATCATGGCCACGGCACTGCGCAACAACGAGAAGATCGACCTCGTCTATGGTCACAACGATCCGATGGCCTACGGCGCCTATCTTGCCGCCAAGGATGTCGGCCGCGAGAAGGACATCAAGTTCATCGGCATCGACGGCCTGCCCAATGAAGGCGTGCAGCTTGTTGCCAATGGCGAGCTGACGGCGACGTTCACCTATGTGACACCGGGCGCCGAAGGGCTGCGGCAAGCGATCAAGTTTCTGAACGGCGAGAAGGTCGAAAAGACCATCACGCTGCCGACGCAGAAGATCACCAAGGAAAATGCCGCCCAGATCCTGAAGGAGCATGGGCTCTGAGGCGTGTCGCCGGTGAGGGCGCTTGAGGGACGCGGCATGGCGCTGCCCCTCATCCGCCTGCCGGCACCTTCTCCCCGTATAGTGACGGGGAGAAGGGGACTGCCGCAGGGCCGGCACCCTTTTTGACCAAGGCCGCGCTCACGCCAGCTTGGCCAAAAGCCTCATGAAAATCGCCGTCTCCTTGGATGAAAGCGGCGCCAGCGTTTCCTCGGTGATCTCGCGGGCGATCGGGATCAGCCGCTCGACGGCCTTGCGGCCTTCCGCGGTCAAATTGACCAGCAGGCGCCTTTTGTCGACCTCATGCTTGGAAAGCTCGACCAGGCCGCGCGCCTTGAGCCGGTCGATGACACCTTTTACCGTCGCCGCGTCCATGGCGATCAGGCTGCCAAGCTGGTTCTGCGAGGTCTCGCCGACATCGTGCAACTTGGCCAGCGCGGCGAATTGCGGCGGCGTCAGGTCGGCAATGTGCGCGGCGAAGATCGAGACATGGCGCTGGTGCGCCTTGCGCAGGATGAAGCCGACCTGCTCCTGCAGGCGGTAATCGTTCTCGTCGGGCTCCTCGGCCTCGACCAGCTTGAGCTTGATGTCTTCGGCGCTCACCGCAGTCCGTCCCATGCCTTGATGTCCTTTGCCGCGAGACCGCCCATGCGGTCGTGCACGCGCGGGCCGCAGGTCATGGCGAGGCAGAACAGGATCTCGTCGGGACGAGGCCCGTCGCTGATGCCGACCTCCATGGCATCGAAATGACTGCGCACATAGGCGGCGTTGATATGGCCGAGCGGCACGTCGAGCCGCGCGCCGAAGGCGCCGACCTTCTTTGCCGACGGCACGATCGCCTTGGCGTCGCCGAGCCGCTCGCGCATGGCATAGCCGCCAGGCACATGCCACAGCGCGCCATGCTCCAGTTCGCCGGCGATACCGACGATGGCGCCCTTGCCGTAGCCGTCGATCTGTTTCACGTCTCCGCCCAATGCGGCGATCAGTTTGTCCGAGAGCAGCAGCCCGAGCGGCTTCAGATCGTCCATGGCGCTCTGCAGGTCTTCCACGTAGCGGCCGGCGAATGGGTTGTTCACCACCGCCATGGCGGCGGCGCGGCGGCGCGGCACCTTCGCCACCGGCCCGCCCTCATGAAATATCTCCTCGGTCAGCACCGCAATCTTGCGGATGGCAAACTCAGGCATGGGCAATTTCCTTCCTTGATTTCTCGTTGGGCGCAACGAGCGCCATGGGGCCGGCGATCCGTGCCTGACCGGCAAGGAACAAGGCTGAAGCGGCAATCAGGCAATGTCGCCGAAAATCTTCGGCCACGGCGAGCCCGCTATCCAGCGCCTTACCGATTTCGCTGGAGGAAAGCGCGCCGACGGCCTGGGTGACCAGGCGATCGCCAAGGTCGCTGTCGGGCGCCAGATCGCGCGCCGGCATGCGCTCGATGGCGCCATGAGCGGGCAGGTCGACGGCGTTGGCGATCAGGGTCGCGGCGGCATCGGCTTCAGCACCGGTCCGCGCCAGTACGGCAACAGCGTCGGCGATGCCGAGCGAAAAGGAACGGCCGCGCCAGCCGCTTGTCGCGATGCCGCGGATCCCGTCTTCGGCACCGATCGTGACACGGTCTGCCAGTCCATGACCTGTCCCGGCAATGGCAAGCGTCATGGACCGGCCATTGCCGAGATAAATCGCGCTGTCGCCGCCATTGTTGACATAGGCGCGATCGAGCCGGCGACCGGCCAGCAGCGCGCCAAGCATTTCGTCGGCTACCGAACCGGCGACCGCAGCCATCGGCGTGATGAATTGTTTCGCGAGCGGAACAACCGCCGCTTCCATGCGTCGCGCCGTCGGGCCAGCGAAAGCACGGGACCGCGACGAGGCCGGCCGGCGCAGTTCCGGCAGTTCGTCGACGAGCTCCTGCAGGATTGTTTGAAACCGCGCCACCGCCTGGCCATAGGCGGCGCGGCATTCGCCCGCATCGCCAAATGCCTCGACGATCAGGTCGATCGGGCCATGATTGAGATGCAGCCGCCTGCCGTCCTCAAGCCAATACGCCTGCGGGCCGTTCATCACTACTTTGCCCCGTCTGCCGCTGCGCGCCGCAACTGCGCCAGCGGCGGCCATGGGTTGCTGGCCGGCGCGCCCGTGCCGCGGCGCGGGTTGAGATACTCGCCGCCTTTGGCGAGAATGTCGTCAACGCTGCGGATCTCGGCTTCGTAGCCGCCGAGCCTGATATAATCGTCGCGGCGCAGGGTGAACTCGATCGGCGCCACCAGCGCCGGCGTCGGCACATAGCCGAAGGCGCCTTCCGGCACGCGGGTGACGTCGACCATCAGCGTGATGCCGCCGCCCGGCCAGACATAGACCGGCGCGCCGCCGACCGTCACATAGGTCGTCAGGCCCTGCACCGAGCGGGTCAGATTGACCGGGTTCTCGGTGACGCCGGCACGCAGCGAGCCGCCGGCGCCGCCGACGAACAGCACGGTGCACAGCGCCGGCTCGCAATTGTCCTCGATCAGGCCGACGGATTTCTGCAGCCGCTCGGGGAACGGTTTCTGCACCGGCTTCAAGGCGTCGTCGAGCTCGTAGTAGGCGAACTGCTCGCCGGTGGTCGAGACCATCAGCAGCGACAGGCCGGGACGCGCGCCCTTCTTCGCATTCCATTCGCCAAGGATCGACAGCGGGTCGGAAATGCTGGTGCCGCCCCAGCCGAGGCCGGGCTCCGACACCTTGAAATAGCGGCCCGGCGTCGAACGGCGGCCGATGATTTTTATCCCCGTGTCCTGCCAGCCGAGCACCTTGCCTGCCTGATGCTCGGAAACGACGCCGGTGATGTGGTCGTCGACCACCACCACCTCGTCGACCAGGCCGCGCCACTGGGTGGCGAACATGCCGATGGTGGCCGAGCCGCAACCGACCCGCATCCGCTGTTCAAGCTGACCGTCGATGACCGGCGGCTTACCGGCTTCGACGATGACCGTGGCACCGCCGTCGATGGTGAGTTCGACCGGCTTGCGGTTGCATAGATTGAGCAGCGCATCGCAGGTGGCGCGACCTTCGGCCTTGGATCCGCCGGTCAGATGATGCACGCCGCCCAGCGACAGCATCTGCGAGCCATATTCGCCTGTCGTGACATGGCCGATCGCCTCGCCCGCCGCGCGGACCGTCGCCGTTTCGGGGCCGATATGCCGGTCGGTGTCGATCTTCACCTTGACGCCGCAGTAGGAGAAGATGCCCTCGGTGACGACGGTGACGAGATCGACGCCTTCGACCTCCTGGCTGACGATGAAAGGCGCCGGCTTGTAGTCGGGATAGGTGGTGCCGGCGCCGATCGCGGTGACGAAGCGGCGGCCGGTGTTGACCAGTTCGCCGTCCCATTCTTCGCCCTCGGCGACAAACGGCACGACCGCGCCGCCGGCCTCGGTCGCGTGGTCGAGGATGGTCAGCGGATCCATCCGCACGATCCTGCCGCCGACATTGCCGTAGCGGTCGCAGGCGCCGGTGCGGCCGTCTGCTATGTAGCACATGACCGGGCAGGCATCGCAGCGGATCTTTTCCGCCACCTGCTTCTCGCCGGGATCATGCGTCTCAAAACGTTCGGCAAGCTCGCTCATCGGCGTGCCTCCTTGTCGCGGATCGCGGCGCGGATGCGGCTCGGCGTCGCCGGAATTTTGCTGACCAGGGCACCGGTGGCATGGCGGATGGCATTGAGGATCGCCGGTGCCGTCGGGATCAGCACATGCTCGCCTAATCCCTTGGCGCCAAAGGGTCCTTCCGGATCCGGAACTTCGATCAGGATGGTCTCAATCGGGGGCACGTCGCCGATCGTCGGGATCAGGTAGTCGTGCAGATTCTCGGTGCGGCCGGGGATGTATTCCTCCATCAGCGCCATGCCGATGCCTTGCGCGATGCCGCCTTCGATCTGGCCTTCGGCGAGCAGCGGATTGATCGCCTTGCCGACATCATGCGCGGCGGTGATCTTGATCAGCTTGACCGTGCCGAGCTTGAGGTCGACCTCCAGTTCGGCGATCTGCGCGCCGTAGCCATAGACGGCGTAAGGCTTGCCCTGGCCCCTGGCGTCGAGCGGCAGGGTCGGCGGGTCATAGCTTTCCTCAGCGCGAAAGACCAAGCCGTCGGCATCGGCCTTCAGCGTGGACAAATCGATATGCCGTGTCGCTTCGCCCTCGCGGATGACCAGGCTTGCGCCATCCAGAGCGATCGCCGCTCTCTCCGACACATTGGCGAAGCGCAGCATCGTCTCGCGCAGGGCACGGCCGGCCTTTTCGGCGGCCTTGCCGGTCACGAAGGTCTGACGCGAGGCGGACGTCTTGCCGGCGTCCGGCGTGATCGCCGTGTCGGCGCTTTTCAAGCGGAATTTTTCGAGCGGCAGGCCGACCGCGTCGGCGCAGATCTGCGCAATGACCGTGTTCGAACCTTGCCCGATATCGACCGCGCCCTGATGCAGGACGACATCGCCTTCAGCCGAGATGCCGACCCTGATGGTCGACGGATTGGGCAGCGAGGTGTTGCCGCAGCCGTACCAGCAGGAGGCGACACCGACGCCGCGTTTCCTGCTGTCATTGGCACTGTTGAACGCATCGGCATCGACAAGCGCACGCATCCAATGCGGCCGCAGCGCTTCGAGGCACTCGGCGATGCCGACGCCCGATTCCAGCCTCTGGCCGGTAACCGTTTCGGAGCCGTTCCGAAGGCTATTTTTGAGGCGAAAATCGAGCCGGTCCAGTCCAAGCTTTGCGGCAAGCTCGTCATAGAGCGTCTCCTGCATGATCGTCGCCTGCGGCACGCCGAAACCGCGGAAGGCGCCGGAGATCGGGCCATTCGTGTGGATGGCGCGGCCTTCGGCGCGATAGTTCGGCGTCGCATAGGGACCGGAGGCATGCACCGGCACGCGGTTGGCGACGGTCGGTCCCCAGCTCGCATAGGCGCCGGTGTTGAAATCGCCTGCGAAGACCATGCCGGTGACGCGACCATCGGCATCGGCGCCGATCATCGCCGTCATCTCGGCGGGATGACGCTTGGTGGTCGAGATCATCGATTCATGACGGGTATAGGCGAGCGCTGCCGGCCGCCCGGTCTTCATCGCGACCAGACCGATCAGCGGCTGCAACGAAACGTCAAGCTTGGAGCCGAAGCCGCCGCCGGTGGCGGTCGGCACGATCCGCACCTTGTCGACGGCAAGGCCAAGCACTTTTGCCACGTCGTCGCGGTCCATATAGGGCGCCTGCGTGCAGGCGACGACGACCAGCGTGTCGCCGTCCATATAGGCATAGCCGGCCTCGGGCTCGATGTAGGCATGTTCGACATAGGACGTGTCGACGGCGCCGGAAACAGTGAAGGCGGCGCCGGCAAGGGCGGCGTCGGGGTCACCACGCTCGACAAAGCCCGATGTGAGCAGGTTTGCCGGCCGGTTCTCGTGGATCAGCTGCACACCGCCGGCTTGCGCCTCGGCTGGCTGCAGGACATGCGGCAACTCGGTCCAACGAGCAGGAAAATCCGCAAGGTCGAGATCGAGGATGGCCTCGCGCTCGCCGGCAACCAGCGCCACCGCCTCGCCGCGAAAGCGCGAAAAATTTTCGGCCAGCGCCGGCTGGTCGGCAAAAGGCGCGATGACGCCGAAGCAGTTCCTTCCCGGAATGTCGGCAGCGGTGAAGACGCCGACGATGCCGGGATGGACTTTCACCCAGGCGTCGAGATCGCCGAAGGCGAAGCGGGCGTGATAATGCGGCGAGCGGACCACCAGCACCGCCAGCGCATCGGCCGGGAAGGAATCGCCGCCGAATTTTTCGCCGCCGGTGACTTTCGGCAGGCCGTCGAGCCTGATCGGGGATGAACCAACGGCGTGGCCGGACTGCGGCATGCGATGGTCGAGGTCATCTGCATGGCGCGACGCATCCATCACCGCCGCGACGATCTTGCGATAGCCGGTGCAGCGGCAGAGGACGCCGCCCAGGGCATCCAGGGTTTCGGCCTCGGTTGGATTGGGGTTGCTGTCCAGAAGCGCTGTCGCCGCGATGAGCAGGCCGGGTGTGCAGATGCCGCATTGCGCCGCGCCATGGTCGAGGAACGAGGCCTGCAGCGCCGACAATCTGCCGTTGGCGAGACCCTCGACCGTGGTCACCACGGTGCCAGCGGCAGAAGCCGCAGACATCAGGCAGGCGCAGACAGGTTCGCCGTCGACAAGCACCGTGCAGGCGCCGCAGTCGCCGGCGTCGCAGCCGACCTTGGTGCCGGTCAGCCGCAATTCGTCACGCAGCACCGAAGAGAGACGGCGAACCGGCGGCACGCAGACAGAGACGGCGGCGCCGTTGACCTCGAAGGCGATGTCAGCGCGCTCCATGCTCATGCCAGGCTGAGCTCCGCTCATGCCAGGCTGAGTTTTGGTCATGCCAGGTTGAGCTTGGCTCATGCCGCCGCTACCTTCTCGACCGACGCGTGACCCGCGGCACCGAGAACGGCGCGGGCGACAATCTCGCGCGCGGCGTCCAGCCGGTATTCGGCGCTGCCGCGCACGTCGTCGATCGGCGAAAGCTCGTCCATCGGTGCGGACTGGATCGCAGCGACGAGAGCGTCGTTGACCGGGAGGCCGCGCAAGGCTGCTTCGACACTTGCAAGACGGCTGGCGACCGCCGAACAGGAGCCGACGGCGACGGCGGCGTTGGCGACGATGCCATCCTCAATGGTCAAGCGAGCCGCCGCCATGGCTATCGAAATGACGAGATAGCGGCGCGCGCCGAGTTTTTCGAAAACCGACGTGCCGGTGGCCGCTTCTTTCGGCACGCGGATGGCGGTGACCATTTCGCCCGGCTGCAGTTCCGTGCGGCGGTTCCCCAGGATGAATTTTTCCAGCGGCAGATGGCGGACCATCGTCACCGCGCGCAGTTCGACCTCGGCGTCGAGGACGAGCAGCGCCGGCACGCCGTCGGCCGCCGGGGAGGCGTTGCAGAGATTGCCGGCGATGGAGGCGACGTTCTGGATCTGGACGGAGCCGACTTCCCGCGCCGCCTGCTTCAGCGCGTCGAAGGCCGCCGGCAGCGGATGACGGACAAGATCGGTCCAGGTCGTGCGCGCGCCGATGCGCCAATGGCTGTCGGTCTCAGCAATACCACGCAGCGTCGCTAGGCCGTTGATATCGAGGACATTGTCGCGGAAAGGCTTGGCTCCTTGTGCCGCATAGAAATCGGTGCCGCCGGCAAGGATGCGCCACGGAGCCTCGCCAAGCAGAGCGAGCGCCTCGTCGACCGTGGTGGGTTTCGCGTAACGGATCACGCCCGCCTTCCCAAAAAATGGGCCTTCCCAAAAATAGGGAGTCCTTCCGGCATTCGGGCCGGTCAAATTCATTCGTATGCAAATGATATCAAGCCGGCAGGAATTGTCAAAGCCAGAGTTTTGCGCCGCTATCCGCATCGGCGCGACGGCACGCATTTGTTATACCGTTAGAGTTGACGCAGCCGGCCATCTGGTCAAGTTTCTGCATCCGTTGCGTCAGCGGCATTTTCGGCGGGTTCGAACACCGGATTCCACGTTTCGGCAGACTTCATGCCTCCGGGACAAACAAGAGGGAGGCTCCATGGCCGACGAAGCGCTTGTCATCATCGACCTGCAGAACGATTTCTGTCCGGGCGGCGCGCTGGCGGTGGCCGGCGGCGACGAGATCGTGCCGCTGGTCAACGACCTGATCCGGCGGACCGAACATGTCGTGCTGACGCAGGACTGGCATCCCGCCGGACATTCGAGTTTTGCCTCCAATCATCCCGGCAAGCAGCCGTTCGAAACGATCGAGATGCCCTATGGCCCGCAGACGCTGTGGCCCGACCACTGCATCCAGGGCAGCCTGGGTTCGGATTTCCATTCGGGCCTTGCCTGGACCAGGGCCGAACTGGTGATCCGCAAGGGTTTCCGCCAGGAGATCGACAGCTATTCGGCTTTCTTCGAGAACGACCATGCGACGCCGACCGGCCTTGCCGGCTATCTCAAGGAGCGCGGCATCGACACGCTGACCCTGGTCGGCCTGGCGACCGATTATTGCGTCGCCTTCTCGGCGCTCGATGCGGTCAAGCACGGCTTTCACACGACAGTGCGGCTCGACGCCTGCCGCGGCATCGATCTCAATGGCTCACTCGAGACGATGCTGAACCGAATGCGCGATGCCGGCGTGACGCTGGCTTGAACATCACCAATCGCATTCGACACAATTCCAGAGGGGGCATTATGCGGTTTGCGGCGGCATTGACGGCGGGCGCTGTGGTGGCAGTCGCAACCCTGTTTCCGGGAACAGTGCTTGCAGCCGAGGCCCACGAATTGCCCGGCGAAACAATGTCGCTGTGGTGGGCGCTGCCCTTTGCCGGCCTGCTTCTGTCGATCGCCACCGGGCCGTTGCTCTTCCACCATGTCTGGGAGCATCACTACGGCAAGATTACCTTGTTCTGGGCGGCGCTTGCGGTCGTGCCGCTGGCGCTGGCGTTCGGCATGGCTTCGGCTGCAGAGGCGGTGCTGCATGCGCTGCTCACAGAATACATGTCGTTCATCATTCTTCTGTTTGCGCTGTTCACCATTTCGGGCGGCATCCTCGTCGCCGGCAACATCCACGGCACGCCGCTGGTGAATGCCGGACTGCTGCTGATTGGGGCGATGCTCGCCTCGGTCATCGGCACGACCGGCGCCTCGATGATCCTGATCAGGCCGATCCTGCGCGCCAACGACAACCGGCCGTTCAACGCCCATGTCGTCATCTTCTTCATTTTCCTGGTGTCCAACATCGGCGGCTCGCTGACGCCGCTCGGTGATCCGCCGCTGTTCGTCGGCTTCCTGCGCGGCGTCGATTTCTTCTGGACCGCTGCCAATCTCTATCAGGAGACATTGTTCGTCGGCGGCCTGGTGCTGGCCGTCTTCCTGGCCATGGACATCATCATGCATCACCGCGAGGCCGGCGCACCGAAAATCAAGGATCCGACACCGGACACCAAGGTGCGCATCCGAGGCCTGGCCAACCTCCCGCTGCTGGCCGGGGTGATCGGCGCGATCCTGCTTTCCGCGACCTGGAAGCCGGGCGTGGCGTTCTCCGTCCAGGGCGTGAGCCTTGAATTGCAGAACCTTGTGCGTGACGCCATCATCCTGGCCCTCGCCTTGCTTTCGCTCGCTGTCTCAAGCAAGAGCCACAGGCGGGCGAACAACTTCCACTGGGAGCCGATATCAGAGGTGGCAAAACTGTTCGCCGGCATCTTCATCTGCATCGTGCCGGTCATCGCCATTCTCAGGGCCGGTGCTGGCGGCGCGCTGGCGCCGCTGGTCTCGCTGGTCAGTTCGCCAACGGGCGAGCCCAACGACCTGGCGTATTTCTGGATGACCGGAGCGCTGTCTTCCTTCCTCGACAATGCGCCGACCTACCTGGTGTTCTTCGAGCTCGCCGGCGGCGATCCGCAGCATCTGATGACCACCTTCGCCTCGACGCTGGCGGCGATCTCGGCCGGCGCGGTGTTCATGGGCGCCAACACCTATATCGGCAATGCGCCGAATTTCATGGTTTACGCCATTGCCAGGCATCGCGGCGTAAAAATGCCGGGCTTCTTCGGCTACATGGCATGGTCGGGCGCGGTGCTGATCCCGATTTTTTTGATCGCGGGTTTCCTGTTCTTTCGCTGATCAGCCGACGCCGACATAGCGGCGGACCGCCGACGGATCGGCGCGGAGCTCCTCGACATCGACGGTCTCGCGGTTGCGGCCGTTTTCGATGAACGAGACCCGGTCGGCGACGGACAGCACGGCATCGACGCGCTGCTCGACCAGGATCGTCGAGACGCCTGATACACGCAGCTTCGCTACCGTCTCGCGGATTTTTGCGATCATCGACGGCATCAGCCCTTCGGTCGGCTCGTCGAGCAGAAGCACCTGCGGCTCGAGACACAGGGCCCGCGCCATAGCCAGCATTTGCTGCTCGCCGCCCGACAGCGTGCCGGAGCGTTGTCTCAGCCGCTGGCGCAGCAGCGGGAAGAGCTCGAGCACGTTTTCGCGCGTCGCCTTGCCCTTGCCGCGGGCCATCAGGCCGATCTCGATGTTTTCGGCCACCGTCATCTCGGCGAACAGCCGCCGGCCCTGCGGCACATAGGCGACGCCGGCCTTCGGCACGTCATGCGCCGGCAGGCCGGTCAATTCCCTGCCGTCGAGCCTGATCGAGCCGGCGCGTGTGGGAACGAGTCCCATGATCGCCTTCAGCGTCGTCGTCTTGCCGGCGCCGTTGCGGCCGAACAGGCAAAGCACCTCGCCCTTGTTCAGCACGAGGTCAAGGCCGTAGAGCACCTGGACCTCGCCGTAGAAGCAGTCGAGCCCGGAGATGGTCAGTGCTTCAGCCCGTGGTTGCGTCATGGGGTCGTCCCCAAATAGGCGTCCTGCACTTGCGTATTGGCGCGGACCTGCTCGGGCGTGCCTTCGGCCAGGATCTTGCCGGCGTTGAAGACGGTGATGCGGTCGGCAAGCTGCATGACCACCGGCATGTTGTGCTCGATCAGCAGCACGGTGGCGCTTTTGGCGATCTCGCGCACCAGCCCGATGAAATTGTCGATCTCGCTGTCGGCCAGCCCCTGCGTCGGCTCGTCGAGGATCAGCAGGCGCGGTTTCAGCGCCAGCCCCATCGCCACTTCGAGCAGGCGCTGATGGCCATAGGACAATTGCCCGGCCGGCATATGGGCGCGGTCGGCAAGGCCGGTGCGCTCCAGCGCCACCATGACGCCGGCATGCACAGCACCTTTCGAGCGGCCGTCGGTCAGCGTGCGCTGCACCGGCAGCGCGACATTGTCGTAGGCGGTGAGGTTGGCGAAGACGCTGGTGATCTGGAAGGTGTAGGCGATGCCAAGGCGGACCCTGGCGTAGGCCGGCAGGTTGGTAATGTCGGCGCCGTCGAAGACGATCATGCCCGATGACGGCTGGATGCGGCCGCTGATCAGGCTGACGAAGGTGGTCTTGCCGGCGCCATTGGGGCCGATGACGGCGCGGATCTCGCCCGGCATGAGAGCGAAATCGACACCATCGACAGCGCGCAGGCCGCCGAAATTGCGGGACAGGCCTTTGGTCGTCAGCAGCGGCATCATGGCAGCCATCCGAGCCAGCGCTGACGGATGGTGCCGAGAATGCCCCTGGGAAAGTACAGCACCAGCGCGATGAGGGCGATGCCGACGATCAGCAGATAGGCCGAGGTGTAGCCGCTGGTGATGTCGACGACATAGTACATGAACAGAGTGCCGATCAGCGGACCGAGCGTGGTCGCAGCACCGCCGAGCAGCACCCAGAGCAACGGCAGGATGGAATATTGCACCGAGGCGAAGGTCGAGCCGATATAACCGAACAGCAGCGCGTAGGCGGCGCCCGAAGCCGCGCAGATGGTGCCGGAGACGACGACCGCGGCAAGCTTGTTGGAAAAAGTGTCGTAGCCAAGCATTTTGGTCCGCTCCTCGTTTTCGCGGATGGCGACAAGCACACGGCCATACCTGGAGCGGACGGTGACGAGCGTCACCAGCAGCACGATCGAGAACAGGACCAGCGCGCTCATGTAGCGCACGGTCGGATTGGTGAGGCCGAGCGAGGTGTCGCCCAAAACAAGCACACGCGCCGACTGCGGCACCACCAGGCCCTGATCGCCGCCGGTCCAGGCCGCGAGATAGAGGATTATGAGATAGAACACCTGCGCGAACATCATGGTGACGATCATGAAGGCGACACCGGAAGTGCGCAGCGCCAGCAGCCCGATCACCAGCGCGAGAAGCGCGCCGCAGGCAAGGCCGGCGGCGAAGGCGGCCGGCACGCTCCAGCCGAGATGGATGACGGCAAGGCCTGCGCCATAGAGCCCAGCCGAAAAGAACATGGCGTGGCCGAGGCTGAGCAACCCGACATAGCCGAACAGCAGATTGTAGCCCATGGCGAAAACCGCCAGCACCATGATGCGGGCGAGCAGCCCGTGGTGATATTCCGGCAGGACGAAGCTTAGGGCGAACAGCAGGACGATGACGCCCAGATGCAACGCATAGGCGTTTGACGGTGAAGCCTCCTTCATCGCGATGCCGTCCCGAACAGGCCCTGCGGCCGGAACACCAGCACCATGGCCACCAGCAGCGTGGCGATGATCTTGGCCAGCGTCGGCGAGAAGAACACCGAGATGATGCCGTCCGACAGGCCGATGAGCACGGCGGCGACCACGGTTCCGCGCAGCGAGCCGAGGCCGCCGATGATGACGACGATGAAGGACAGCAGCAGCGGGTCCTGTCCCATCAGGTAATGCGCCTGGCTGATCGGCACGATCAGCACCGCGGCCACCGCCGCCAGCATGGCGCCGAGCGCGAAGACGCCGGCATAGACGCGGTCGACCGGAATGCCAAAGGCCTGCGCCGTTTCGCTGTCATATTGCGTGGCGCGCATGACGAGGCCGATTCTCGTACGCGTCAGCACGAACCAGGTCGCCACCAGCAGAAGCGCGGATGCGGCGATGATCGACAGCTTGTAGCCGGAGTAGCCGAACCACGGCAAAAGGATGCGGTAGCTGAAGGGCGGCTCCACTGGCCGTGCCTCCGGACCATAAAAGGTCAGCGCCAGTTGCTGGATGATGTAGAGCATGCCGATGGTGGCGACGATGGTGGCTTCCGGATTGTAATTCAGCCGGCGCAGCACCAGCCGTTCGGAGACCAGCGCGATCAGGCCGACGATCAGTGGCGCCAGCACCAGGGCTGCGAGGAAGCCGAGCGCCGGATGGCCTGATATCGCCGTGGAGATCGCCCAGGCAAGCACCGCGCCGAGCATGAAGAACTCGCCATGGGCGACATTGACGACGCGCATGACGCCGAACACCAGCGACAGGCCAAGCGCCGTCAGCGCCAGCACGGCGGAGGTGACGAGGCCTTCGAGGGCGGCGAGAAGAAGATGAGGTCCGAAGTGCATCGGCTATACGCTGGCGGGGTGCAAACTCACAGGGCCTGGGTCGTGTAATCCCCTTCCGGCTCGTAGAGGCCGTCCTCGATCTTGGTCTTGTGGACGACGTTCAGCCGGCCGCCTTCGACCTTTGAGATGTTCTGGATGCCAAAACACTGGTGGATCTTGCCGTTGAAGGTCTTCGGCCCTTGCGGATGCTCGGGGCCCTCGGCGAACTCGGTCAAGGCCTCGGTCGCCTCGACCAGCTTGGCACGGTCTTCCGGGCCCTTGTAGCCGGCATCCTCCATCGCCTTCTTGACGACATAGAGCGTTTCCCAGCAGCCGAACATGTGCGCGGCGGTGGAGACGTCCTTCGGATCGCCGACGGCAGCGCCATTGTCGTCGATGCCGACGGCGGCGCGATAGGCCTTCTGCGCGGCGGAATCATCTGGCTGCGCGTAGCGCGGCGAGCCTTCCCAGAAATGGCTGCCGTCGAGGAATTCGAGGCCGAGGCTGTTGATGTCGGTGGCTTCGAGCGAATCGATGAAGCCGAACAGCTGCGGCCGGCTGGAGCCGTAGAATTCCCCGAGTTCCTTGACGAAGGTGAGTACCGCCGGGCCGACCATGACGTGGTAGATCACTTCGGTTTCGGCCGGGATCTGCGGAAAGTATTTGGTGAAGGACGATTCCGTCGGCGGGATGGCGATCTGGGCGATGACCTCGGCGCCCTGCGCCTTCAGCGCCGGCGGCAGGTAGTCGCGATGGTCGTAGCCGAAGGCGAAATCGGGGAATATCTGCGTCACCTTCTTGCCGGCATTCGCCGCGATCCACGGCGCCATCGCCTGGATCTGGCTCTTCACGTCGGTGATGCCGGGCTGGAAGACGTAGCGGTTGAGCTTGGTCGAGGCGACGTGGTGGCCTTCGCTGACGACAAAATAGGGCATCTTGGCCTCGCCGGCGGCCGGCGCCGAGCCGATGACGACATGCGAAAACAGCGTGCCGTAGACGATGTCGGTCTTGTGCTGGGTGGCGAACTTGCCGACCACTTCGGCGCCGCGGCCGGGATCGGTGCCGTCATCCTCGATGATCACCTCGACCGGCCGGCCGTTGATGCCGCCGGCTTCGTTGATCGCCTTGACCGCGGCTGCGGTGGTCCGCTCGTACCAGCGGCCATAGGCGGCGCCGATGCCGGTGCGGTGGCACTGGAAGCCGATCTTTATCGGCGCCGAGCTCTGCGCCTGGCTGTAACGCACGAACCCGGGCGCGACGGCGAGGCCGGCGCCCGCGGCCAACCCCTTGAGCGCGGTGCGGCGGGTAAAACCGGTCTTGGAGAGATCGAAAAACCCATTCTTGTCAGTCACGGCAGTTCCCCTTGTTTTTTGAGTTTGACCAATGGCTGTAGCGACGCGGGCCACTCTCGGTAAGAGCGCCGAAATTGCATGTGTACAAACTAAATCACCAAAGCCCTGATGTGGCAAGCGGGCTTTCCCGGGGGATCAATCGACGCGATCGAAGCGGTTTTTGTCTCATCCGGCAGCCGGGGTGGCAAGCAGCCACAGGCCGAACACCGTATAGGCGATCATCAGCACGGTGAGCGGAAACTGGCTGAGCGCGGCGCCGGCGGGACGCGGGTGCAATCGCCAGGCGAGGCCATGCGCGACGAGCACGGCGAGCATGTGGCCGATGATGATGACGCCGGCCTGGATATTCCACAGCCACCATGCCGAGCCGGCGCCGGCAGCGACGCCGGCTTCGATCGGCATGTCGGCGGTGCCGAACAGGTTCCAGCCCAGCCCAAATGGGTCGGAAAGCGCAGCCAGCGCATATTGGCTGTCGACGAGCAGCGCCGTCAGATAGTGCGCAAAATGATAGGCGAGCGCGATCGGCACGATCGACCAGACCAGCAGCCCTGCGGCCTGACCGAGGGTATGCGGGCTGCCGGCAAGATGCTGGCCGAGGACAATGGCAAGGATGAACGCGGCCGCAAGCAGGACGAACGTCACCACGAGCCCGAAGCTGCCGATGCCGATCACCGCCGTGCGGCCCGGGACTTCCAGCGGATTGATGCCGAACAAGCCGAGCCAGAAGAAGGTTTTCGACAGGCCGTCGAACGACACCGACGACAGCGCCAGCAGCAGGAAAGCAATGCCGCTGAGCGACAGCGGCGCGGCATCGCCGAGCTTGGCGCCCGGCCAGCACAGACTGAGCCGACCGCCTTCTTTGCGCTCAAGCAGGGCGAAGCGCGTCACCATGGCGAGGAAGACGGTCAGGAACTCGCCACGCCGGCTCCAGTCGCGGTAGCCGAACACCAGCATGGCGGCAAAACTCAGCAGCCAATAAAGGCTGGCGG
Organism: Mesorhizobium sp. WSM4816; assembly: GCF_055811535.1. Classification (NCBI taxonomy): domain Bacteria; kingdom Pseudomonadati; phylum Pseudomonadota; class Alphaproteobacteria; order Hyphomicrobiales; family Phyllobacteriaceae; genus Mesorhizobium; species Mesorhizobium sp. WSM4816. The sequence continues at coordinate 291,693 of NZ_JBVVQR010000003.1, forward strand.
CCCAGGCGAGCCGCGCCGGGTCGTCGGGCGCCGGGTCGATCAACTCGAACCAGGCGAAGGCGAAGAACAGCGCGAAAGCCGGCCAGCAGCCGAGCCACGCAGGCGGTCGCCATGTCTTGCGATTGACGACCTTGCGATTGCCGAACACGCGGGAAATGACACGCCAGGGCCCATACCAGGGGTTGAGCCATGACCAGAGATTGCCGAAAAGCCCCTGCAGCAAAACCAGGCCAACCCAGAGCAGTGTCCAGATCGCCAGCGGCAGCGGGTTGGAGAGCGGATCACGGCTGCCGAACAGGCCGGCCGCAACCAGAACTACAAAGCCGGCAAAGGATATCAAGCTGACGACTGCCCGCGCGCCGTCGCCGAATGCAATAAGCGGCAGGCGCCGCCGCCAGAAGCGGGCAGGAAAGTCTGAGGGCAGCAGCGCCAGGACAAGAAAACTGGCTGCGACCGCGAACGCGCCGCCGGCGACGTAGTAGCCGGTGGGCAGAAGCAGGACGTGGCCGCGATCGGAGGCATGGGCGAAGGCTGGGGTGGGTGATGCGATGAAAGCCGAACAGATGAAAGCTCCCGTCCAGAAAGAATATGCTCGCCCGCAGTGATCCTTCGCACCCCCCTCTGTCCTGCCGGACATCTCCCCCGCAAGGGGGGAGATTGGCTGGCATGCCGGCTTTCGCCAATCTTCAACGTTGCAGGAAGGGCGCCGTTCGAACGAACTGCCGATCTCCCCCCTTGCGAGGGAGATGTCCGGCAGGACAGAGGGGGGTGGGCGGGAACTCACGCTATCCGAGATTTCCCTTTTGGCGAGGCGAAACCATCCGCAGCCCCTCACACCTTGACCAGCTGCTCCACGCGGTCTTTCTCGCCAAATATGCGCAAATAGCGCTCGATCTCTTTTTCGTCGCCGGTGGCCTTGGCGGGATTGTCGGAGAGCTTGACCGCCGGGTGGCCATTGGCCTCGGTGACCTTGCAGACAAGCGAGATGGCGTCGAGCCGGTTGGTTTTGGTCGGCGCGCAGCCCTCGAAATCATTGGTCAGGTTGGTGCCCCAGCCGAAGGACATGCGCACCTTGCCGTGGAAATGGCGGTAGGTTTCCTCGATGGTCTCGACCTCGAGCCCGTCGGAGAAAATCAGCAGCTTCTGTCTGGGGTCCTTGCCCTTTCCGCGCCACCAGGAAAGGATCTTTTCGCCGCCTTCGATCGGCGGCGCGCTGTCGGGGCGAAAACCGGTCCAGTCGGCGATCCAGTCCGGCGCGTCACGCAGGAACGCCGCGGTGCCGAAGGTGTCCGGCAACACGATCAGCAGATTGCCGCCATAGTAGCGCTGCCAGTCCTGCAGCACCTTGTAGGGCGACTGCTTCATTTCCTTTTCCGAATTGGCGAGCGCGGCGAACACCATCGGCAGTTCATGCGCGTTGGTGCCGAGCGCCTCGAGGTCGTTGTCCATGGCCAAAAGCACGTTGGAGGTGCCGGTGAAAGCCTCGCCGATGCCTTCCTTCAGCGCTTCGACGCACCAGCGCTGCCACAGGAAGGAATGGCGGCGGCGGGTGCCGAAATCCGAAATGCGGATATCCGGCAGCGCTTTCAGCCGCTCGGTTTTGGCCCACATCTTGGCCTTGGCGCGGGCATAGAGCACGTCGAGCGCAAACGGCCCGAACGCCCGCATGGCGGCGCGAGATCGAAGTTCATTGATAATTGCCAGCGCCGGGATCTCCCACAGCGTCGTGTACATCCACGGACCGCTGAAAGTGAGCTCGTACTGGCCATCGCGCTTGGAAAGCGCGTATTCCGGCAACTGGAAATTCTCGAGCCAGGCGAGGAATTCCGGTTCAAATATCTGCTTGCGGCCATAGAAGGTGTTGCCGCCAAGCCAGATCATTTCTTTCTTGGAGAAGCGCAAGGTGCGGGCATGGTCGAGCTGATCGCGCAGTTCCGCCTCGTCGATCTCCTCGGCAAGGCGAACCGAGGTGGTGCGGTTGATCAGCGAGAACGTGGTGTCGATCTTGGGATACATGCCCCAGATCATCTGCAGCATCAACAGCTTGTAGAAATCGGTGTCGAGCAGGCTGCGGACAATCGGGTCGAGCTTCCAGGTGTGGTTGTAGACGCGCCGCGCTATATCGGTCTTGGTCATGTCTCGATGCCGCCTTCGCTGTTCGCCCTAGCTTTTGTTTAGCGCTTTTCCCGGGAAGCCGCTGCGCACTATTCCGGGAATTGCTCCAAATGCCTCTTAGCATTGAATTTTTGAATGCGCCTCCCGCTTTGCCGGCTGGCCCGACAAAAAGAAAAGGCTGCGGGAAGCGCGCTGCGCCGGCTGCAGCAACTTCAGGGCGCGGTCTTGGCGCCGATCACCCTCAGCGCCGGACGCTTCCTGCGGATGCCGATGCGGCCCGCCACCGGCGCATCGGCGCGGCCGTCGGCCTGCTCCTTTTCGGCAAACAGCCAGTCGATGAACAGCTGCACGATCGGCGCCGACCTCATCTCGTTGCGGCAGACGACATAGAAATCGTCGACCGCCGGCACCGACAGGCTGAACGGCGCGACCAGCAGTCCCCTGGCAAGCAGTCCGCTTGCTGTCACCGTATCGCCCAGCGCCACGCCATGGCCGTGGACCGCCGCCTCGCTCGCCATGCGCGCGTCGCCGAGATGATGGCGGCGGCCGCGCTCCAGGTCCAGCGCGTCGGCGGCGGCCAGCCAGGTGTGCCATTCGCGGCCGTCGTCGCCGTGCAGGAAGACGTGATCGGCGAGGTCGCGCACGGTGCGGATCGGACGGTTGTTGATCAGCGTCGGGCTGACCACTGGGAACAGTTCGAGGCCCGACCATTTGCGCATCCAGCAATCGGTCCAGCTGCCATCGCCATAATGCACGCAGATATCGATATGCGGCGCGCGGACGTCCTTGGCATCATTCGACGGGATCAGCGTCAGCCTGATATCGGGATACTGCGAGGTGAAGCTGCCGAGCCGCGGGATCATCCACAGCAGCAGCAGTGCCGGCACGCAGGAGACCGAGAGGGCCCCGGTGCTCGCCGGCCTTGTCATGCGCTGCGTGGCGGCGGCGATGCCGTCGAAGGCGGTCGACACCGCCGGCAGCAATTCGGCGCCGTGCGGCGTCAGCTTCACCCGCTGACCGGCGCGCTGGAACAGCTTGACGCCCAGCGACTGTTCGAGCGCCTTGATCTGATGGCTGACGGCGCCGTGGGTGACGTTGAGCTCAGCCGCCGCCTTGGTCAGCGAGGCATGGCGCGCCGTCGCCTCGAAGGCCCGCAATGGATTCAGGGGAGGCAGACGCTTGGCCATCGGAGCCTCAAAGGAACACGATCCCCCCGGTTTGGATAAGACCGTGCTCGACATCAATGTGAGATCTTCTCACAGCAAACACCCTAACAATATCAATTGATTTTTCAATGCAGCTGCAAGACACTTTGGCTCGTACAGCATCAAGACGTGAAAATCCGCAGGCAGCCGGCGCGACCGTCATTGATGGCCGCACTGCACCAGCCATGGAGGACCGACATGGGTTATAACAGCGGCAAGCTCGAAGCGTTGCGCCGCAAATATGGCGAAAGCCATGGCGGCGAGATGTTCGACCCAAAATTCCGGCGCGTCGCCGACAAGATTTTTTCCAAGAGCGGCACGCGGCTGGCGCCCTATTCCGGCATCCCGACCTTCCTCAGCGCGCCTTACCGGGAAATAGCCGCCGACAATCCTGATTTCGGCGATCTGCAGGTGGCGATGATCGGCGTGCCGATGGACCTTGGCGTGACCAACCGGCCGGGCGCCCGCTTCGGGCCAAGGGCACTGCGCGCCATCGAGCGCATCGGCCCCTATAACCATGTGCTGGAATGCGCGCCGACACACGAACTGAAGGTGGCCGACATCGGCGACGTGCCGTTCCAGAGCCGCTACCGGCTGGAGACCAGCCATGACGACATCGAGCGCCGGACGAACCAGATCGTCGACGCCGGCGTCATTCCGCTTTCGGTCGGCGGCGATCATTCGATCAGCCATCCGATCCTGAAGGCTGTCGGCAAAAAAGCGCCGGTCGGCATGATCCATATCGACGCCCACTGCGACACCAGCGGCCTGTTCGACATGACCAAGTTCCACCATGGCGGGCCGTTCCGCAATGCAGTGCTCGACGGCGTGCTCGACCCGTCGCGCACCATCCAGATCGGCATCCGCGGCTCGGCCGAATATCTGTGGGAGTTCACCTACGAATCCGGCATGACCGTCGTGCATGCCGAAGAGGTGACCGGCCTCGGCATCCCCGCCATCATTGCGAAGGCGCGGAGAATAGTCGGCGATGGCCCGACCTATGTGTCCTTCGACATCGACAGCATCGACCCGGCCTTTGCGCCGGGCACCGGCACGCCGGAAGTCGGCGGGCTGACGACGCGGGAAGTGCTTGAACTTCTGCGCGGCCTCAAAGGGCTCAACATCGTCGGCGGCGACGTCGTCGAGGTGGCGCCGCAATATGACGCGACCACCAACACCGCCCATGCCGGCGCGCAGGTGCTGTTCGAGATCCTCAGCCTGATGGTGTTCAGCCCGGTGATCTCAGGCAAGCGAGCTTAACGCACATCCAAGGCGAGCGCCGCGCTGGAGCCGGCGGCCGCATTCAAACAAAACAAGCTTCCAGCAGGGGAACGACAATGACATTTCACATGAAATCATCCATCGCCGCCGTGCTGCTGCTTGCCGGCCTCGGTCTTGCCACCCAAGCCGCCAATGCCGACGCGCTCGACGACATTACTAAGGCCGGCGCGATCAATGTCGGCATTTTCTCCGACTTTCCGCCCTTCTCCTCGGCCAGTGCCGATATGAGCATCAAGGGCTATGACGTCGACGTGGCGCAGTTCATCGCCGACCAGCTCAAGGTCAAGCTCAACTTGGTCAGCGTGACCGGGCAGAATCGCATCCCGTATCTTACTGACAAGCGCGTCGATATCCTGATGAGCGTCGGCTACTCCAAGGAGCGCGAGCAGGTGATCGATTTCGCCGCCGCCTACGCGCCCTATTATATCGCCGTCATCGGCCCGGCCGCGCTCAAGGTCGAAGGCAAGGACGATCTCGCCGACAAGTCGATCGCCGTCAACCGCGGCACGCTGGAAGATACGTCGCTGACCGAGGCAGCACCCGCCTCGGCCGACATCCGCCGTTTCGACAACTATAATTCCGTCATCCAGGCCTTCATCTCGGGTCAGACCCAACTGATGGTCGTCGGCAACGATGTCGGCGCCCAGGTGCTCGCCCGCCAGGAGGCACTGAAGCCGGAGCAGAAGTTCCAGCTTCTCACCTCGCCCTCGCATATCGGCCTCAACAAGAACGAGGACCGCCTGAAGCAGGTGGTCAACGACGCGGTCGCCAAGATGCTGGCCGACGGCAAGCTGGACGAAAGCTCGAAAGCCTGGCTCAAAACACCGCTCAATCCCGACAACCTCAAGGATTGATCTCCGAGGTAAGGACCTATCATGGGCTACAGCCTCGACTTCGGCTGGCTTGCCGATGCGACAGGTGCGATCGCGCGCGGGGCGGCCATGACGATCCTTTTGATCGCCGTGACCACGCTGGCGGGAACGTTCCTCAGCATCCTCGGCGCAGCAGGGCGGCGAAACGGCCCCTTGCTGCTCAAGCGGGCAATCGGCGTCTATGTCGAAATTATCAGGAACACGCCGTTCCTTGTGCAGCTGTTCTTCATCTTCTTCGGGTTGCCCAGCATCGGCGTGAGGCTCGATCCGCTGCTGGCCGCCATGCTGGCAATGACGCTCAACATGGCGGCCTACACGATCGAGATCGTCGGCGCCGGGCTCGACGCGGTGCCGCGCGGGCAGACGGAAGCAGCCCTTGCGCTTGGGCTCAGGCTGCGTCAGGTCTTCGTCAAGATCGTGCTGCCGCAAGCGCTCAAGGTGATCTTTCCGGCGCTGACCAGCCAGATCATCATCATGATGCTGGAGTCCGCCGTGGTGTCGCAGATCGCGGTGCGCGAACTGACCTACGAGGCCGACATGCTGCAGGCGCGCACCTTCCGTGCTTTCGAGACCTATTTCGTGGTGACGATGGTCTATCTCGTCCTGTCGATGGGGCTGCGCCGGCTACTGGTCAGCGGCGGCCGCCGCGCTCTGGGAGCCGGCGTGTCATGATCGAATTCACCTTCTGGGATATTGTCCGCAACCTTCTGCTCGCCGCGCGCTGGACGGTGCTTCTGTCACTGGCGGCCTTCGTCGGCGGCGGCGTCGTCGGGATGGTCGTGCTGTTCTTCCGGATCGCCAAGAATAAATGGGCGCGGCGGCTGGCCTCGGGCTACATTGCGCTTTTCCAGGGCACGCCGCTGCTCATGCAGCTCTTCCTGATGTTCTTCGGCCTGCCGATGCTGGGCTTGCGCATCGAGCCGTGGACCGCTGCAGCGCTTGGCCTGACCTTCTTCGCAAGCGCCTATCTCGCCGAGATCTGGCGCGGCGGCGTCGATGCGCTGCCGCGCGGCCAGTGGGACGCCGGCGCCAGCCTCGGCCTTCACTATCTGCAGGAACTCAGGCTTATCATCCTGCCGCAGGCGTTTTCGATCACCCGCGCCCCGACCGTCGGTTTCCTGGTGCAGCTGATCAAGTCGACCGCGCTGACCTCGATTATCGGTTTCGAGGAACTGGTCAGGACATCCAACGCCATCAACAATGCGACCTTCGAGCCGTTCACCGTCTATGGGCTGGTCGCCTTGATCTTCTTCGTCATGTGCTTCCCGCTGACGCAATATGCACGCTCGCTTGAACGACGGGCGACTTCAAACTAGCAAACCGCCTCTGCGCTTGGTCTTCGAACGCCTTCTTCGCTTCTTCGGAGCTATCTCCTTGTTGGAAGAAGAGTTCTGTGTACTCTCACAATGCTTAATCAAGGGCTTGGGATGAGAATTGCAATGTTGGTCGCGTTGGCCGCGACAGTAGCCGGGTGCGCGACCTCTCCGGTCGACTATGGAGCGTCGCTTTCGAAGCAAGACCGGAAATGGGCGTCGCCGGAATGCCAGCAAGCCCGCATGGAGGCTTCCTACTACGACGCTCGCGAAAAAAAGCAGCCGGGCTGGGGAACCGGCGTCTTTCTTGGCCCGTACGGATTAGGGCTCGCAGCAGCCATCAAGGAGCACCAGCAGAAGCAACGAAAATTGTTCGCCCGCGCGGTGCACTTGCGGTGCTCAAGCCTTCCACTGCCAAAGGAGTTGCACAGCGACTTAAGCCCACAGGCCGCAACTGCAAATCAGACGAAGTATCCATAGACGTCACGATCCCCGCCCTCCTCGTGACGAAGCTGCTTTCATCAATGCCCAAAGGAGAGCGGCGGCGCGATCTTGTCGCGCCGCAGCCAGCGCGCCAGGAGCAGCGCCGCCACCACCGCCAGCCCCATCGACAGGCCGATCCAGATGCCGACGCCGTCGAGCCCGGAATGGAAGGCAAGCAGCACGCCGAGCGGCAGGCCGATGCCCCAATAGCCGATCGCTGCATAGATCATCGGCACCTGGGTGTCGTGCAGACCGCGCAGCATGCCGGCGGCCACGGCCTGGGCGCCATCGAAAATCTGGAACAGCGCGGCAAAGGCCAGGAACGACACGGCAAGCCCGATCACAGTGGCATTGGCCGGGTCGCCGAGATCGATGAAGGCGCTGATCAGCAATTGCGGCCACAGGATCATCACCAGCCCCATCAGCGCCATGAACGAGACGCCGATGACAAAAGCGGTCCAGCCGGCGCGAGAAACACCTTCCGGATTGCCGGCGCCATGGGCGAGCCCGACGCGCACTGTCGCCGCCTGGTTGAGACCGAGCGGCACCATGAAGCTGATCGAGGCGATCTGGATGGCGATGGCATGCGCCGCGAGCGAGGCGGCGTCGATCAGGCCCATGAGAAGGGCCGCCGCGTTGAAGATCGTCACCTCGAAGGCAAGCAGGCCGGCGATCGGCAGGCCGAGCCGCAGCAGGCCCTTGAAGCGCGGCCAGTCGGCCCGCCAGAACCGCCCGAACAGTTGGTAGCGGCGAAACTTCGGCTCAAGCGTCACCACCGCCGCCATGCCGGCGAACATCAGCATGCTGGACAGCGTGGTGGCGAGGCCGGAGCCGGCAATGCCCATCGAAGGAGCGCCGAGATTGCCGAACATGAACACCCAGTTGAAGAACACATTGCAGGCGACGGCAACGAAGACGATGACCAGCGCCCAACCCGGCCGCTCCAGCGCCGAGATGAACGAGCGCAGGACGATATAGCCATAGAACGGCAGCACCGCCCATTCGAGCCAGCGCAGGTAGATGCCGGCCTGATGCGCCAGCGCCGGTTCCTGGCCCATGGCCAGCAACACGGCCTCGCCGTACCAGAGAAATATCCAGATCGGGATTGAGATGAGGATTGCCAGCCACAGGCCCTGCCGCACGGTGCGGCGCAGATCGCGCACTGAGTGGCGACGGCGGCCGAGTTCCGTGGCGATCATCGGCGAGGTCGCCAACATCAGGCCGAGCCCGAAGATCAGCGGCATGAAATAGAGGTTGGCGCCGAGCGCGCCGCTGGCCAGCGTGTCCGGACCCAGCCGCCCCATCATCATGACATCGGTGGCGGTCATCGCGGTCTGGCCGAGATTGGTGAGCACCATCGGCCAGGCGAGCGCCAGCGTCGCCTTGATTTCCCGACGCCAAAGATTTTCCGGCGCGCGCGCGCCGGCTTCGATCGCAGACATTATTTCGCCTATCCGATTGCGGCGCGTCGGCAAAAAGGGCCGGAAGCCGCGTCTCAGCGCGGAAAATGGCCGTGATCGGCCCGGATTCCGCATTATCCGCACGGCTTGTCCACGAAATGGGCAGCTATGGCAAGGGGGCTGGCTCAGGGGAAGCGTTGAGCCAGCTGGGCGCCGAAGCCTCCAATGGGAACGGTAAGCTTCTCACTCCTCCCTGTCGGTGAAGGCGCGCGACAGCACCTTCTCGGCGACCTGCCGGCCCACGGTCTCCCCTGCCTCGATATCGAAGCGGTAGTGGATGCCGGCCCAGATCCGCGACTCGCTCGCCTCCGTCGCGCGCGCGAAAAGCCGTTCGCGGTCGCGCGGGAAGAGGTGCGCCAGCACCGTCGCGCGGGCGGTCGACAGGCAAGAGTGAGCGGCCGAGTAGCTCGGATGGTTGGGCGAGGGGAACACGGTCTCGAGCTCGGGGTCGAGCTGCGAGGGCCGGATGTACCAGTAGACATACTTCGCGTCGAAGCAGGCAATGGTGGCATCGACATGGGCGACGTTCAGAGCCGCCAGCGCGCGGGCCGACGCCTGCGGGCCGAACGCCGGGCCGTATTCCAGGAGCTTCGTCCGCGCGATCTCGTTCCAAAGCGCGAAGTCACGGCCGCCGCCGAACACCTCCCAATAGAGGGCCTTGTGGTTGCTCGCCGGCGTGCGCTCGTAGCTCTTGAGCTCCGCCAGGGCCGCGGCGACCACCTCGGAATTGAAGGCAGGCGGCGGGGCGGGGCGGAAACTCGTCCGGACGGTCGAGCACCCAGGGACGCCAGGTGCCGGCGAGCGGGGCGATCGGCTTGCTGCCTTGCCATTTGCCTGGTCCCTCCGAAATTCGACCCTGCAAGGAGCCGGCTCTGCATGGCCTCTTCCGCCTTCTCGGCAAATGCGCTCGCGCGATTAGGGAAGAGATCGCCGAGCACGCCTGCGGCCGCTGCCGCCGCTGCCGCATACTCGGACGGGTAGGACGAACTGTCCGGCGTCGGAATCGCCGTGTCGATCGATGGATCGGCTCTGGCCGGGCGCGCCCTGCCGGGCGTTTGCTTCATCGCTGATGCGGCCGCGATCGCGTCGTCGATCGCCGCGTGCATCAAGGCGAGACCACGTCCCGCGGCGAGCGAGGTGACGAAGTCGGCGAGCATCGTGTCGACGGCGATCTCATTCCACCGGTAGGCCGGTCCGCCGACGTTCCACCAGCGGATGCGTTCGACGTCGGCAGCGCTCCGCCGTGCGACAAACGCCTTCACCTCGTCGAGTTCGGCGCCAGCGTCGGCGGGCGGGTTGGGCACGTCGGGGCCGGCGAACGACGTCGTCAGCCAACCCCTATCGCTTGAAGGCGCTACCTCCGCCTCGTCGGCTGCATTGGCCGGATCCGGCATGATCACGAGCACGGCAAGCAGTCCGGCAATCGTGTAGCTAGTGTTCCTACTCAGGTGAATGTCGACAAGTGGCATGACTTCCTCCTGTTCAGGTTGACGTTCTCGGTTGTGATGGCTGGCAGTCAGGCTGCCTTATGGCGACGCCCGCGTAGTGGCTGCCCAACAGCCAGAAGGTGGGCGGAAACCCCTCCTGCCATGCGTCTCGAATGTCGAAGTGGGCGCTCGCCACGAGCTGAAACGGGTTGCGGTTGAGATTGCATCCGCCGGCAAGAACGCCCCAGAAGCGGTTGAGCCGATCCTGCAACCTTCTCCGCCAGCCGGCATTCGCTTGCCCGTGTTCGAGGAAGATCAACCGCCCGCCGGGCTTCAAGATGCGCCGGATCTCCGTCAGCGCAGCCGCCGGCTTCGGAATGGTGCAGAAGGCGTAAGCGACGATCACTGTGTCGGCGAATCCACTCACAAGTGGCATGCTTTCGCCGCAGGCCTGGAGGCATTCGACATCGAACGGCAAAGCGCGGTTCTGTCGTTTCGCCAAAGCGAGCATAGTGCCGTCAGGATCGACGCCGACGAGCCGCCTCACCTTGGCTGCATCGTAGTAAGGCAGGTTCAGGCCGGAACCGAAGCCGACTTCGACCACAACGCCCTCCGCCAGCGGCACCATGCGCTGCCGCATGCGCGAGAAGGCGGTCGCCGAACAGCCGGCGTGGACGACATACGGCGCGATGCGTCGTCCGTACCAGGAGAGACATGACCGACACATGGCTCAGCCTCCTCGCCCTGCATTGCGGGTGCCGATACAGCCGAGGAATTGGTCGACGACCGACACGATCGTCTCGACATCTAGAAAGGCCGTCACATGGTTCCTGCCCTCAAGCGATAGGAATTCACCTCCGGCCAGTTCCGCGAAATTCCGGACGCACTCCCAGCGGGGGTCGAGCGTGCCGCTGATCGCCAGCACCGGGATGTCGAGCTTCGCAAGGGCCGCTGAGAAATCCGCCCTATCCCTGGCAAGGCTTGCCTGAACAGCAGGGAGATCATTATCTCGGATGCGTCGGCAGCTGTTCGGCGAAAGGTCGGGGGCCAACTGCTTCACGAAGGCAAGCCACGCTTCGAAGTTATCCTTGATGGCGGCTCGCAAGGGAGTCAGGTCTTCCGCGAAGGGATGCGCGCCATTGACGATCAGTGCACCGACGCGGTCCGGATGATACGCGGCGGTGGCAAGTGCGATGACACCGCCCATCGAATGACCCATTAGTGCAGCGCGGCGAATGCCGGCGTGGTCGAGGACCGCGATGATATCGGCCGCCCGCCTGCGGCCCGAATAGGCAGCCGGATCGTGCGGCTTGCCGCTGCGGCCATGGCCGCGGCAATCGACAAGGATCAGCCGCCGTTCGCGCTGCAGGAATTGCTCGACATAACCGGCCTCATGCCAAGACTCACGGCTTTCAGTTACGCCGTGAAGCAGCATGAGCGGCTCGCCGCAGCCAATGTCTTCATAAGCAATCGAGACGCCATCCGCGGCAACAGCCTCGGATGGGTGGTGGGGGATGATAGAATTGACCAGTGACATTTATCGCTCCAAAGTTGGGCGCAGTTGGCCCGAAAGTCGCAGGGGGAACGATAGACGGCAGGCGTCCCCTCAACGTCCCCTGCCTGGTGCGATTTGTCGCGAGCGGATCGATGGAGCGATTGGAGTTTCGGCTTTTGGGCTTTCCGGAGTTCCGCTTGGACGGACAGCCGATGCCACTTGCCCTGCGCAAGGCAGCCGCGCTGCTCATCTTTCTTGCCGAGGCCGGTCGGCCCGTCGCGCGTGAAACTGCGGCCACGCTGCTGTGGCCCGAAGCCGACGAAGAGACTGCTCGGGCGCGCCTTCGGCGTGTCCTTTACAAGATCCGGATCGCCTTTCGCAGCGAACTCGTCGCCGTGAGCGGAACTTCCCTCAGCCTGCACCCGGCGCTTTCCGTCGAGATTGACTCCAGAATTTTTGAGCACGCCTGCGACCACGGCTCTCTTGAAACGGCGGCCAACATATACACGGGCGATTTTCTTGCGGGTTTCTCCCTGCCGGATTGTCAGGAATTCGAGGAATGGGCGTTCTTCAGGCGCGAGGCCCTGCGCAGCCGCCTGACACAGGCGTTGGAGCGCCTGGTCGAAACGCAGATCGCCGCTGGAGAACCTCTCACCGCAGTTGTGCATGCGACGCGTCTGGTGGGACTGGATCCGCTGAGCGAAAATGCACACCGCCATCTGATCCGTGCCCACTTGGCGGCCGGGAACAGGGCGGCAGCCGGGCGCCAACTCGAAGCATGCGCCCGGCACTTGCAAGAAGAGCTTGGCGTGACACCTGACCCTGCAACCGTTGCCTTGTTGCAAGAGCCAAGCAAGACCACTGCTCCGGAAGCGCCGCGAACGCGTTATGTCGAGGTGGATGGGATCCACCTCGCGTTCCAGACCGTCGGCAGTGGCCCGCCGGACATCGTGCTCGTTCCCGGGTTCGTGTCGCATGTGGAGCGGATCTGGGAAGACAGCCGCTGCCGCGCGTGGATTGCGGCGGTTTCGCGTATCGGTCGCCTTATCCTCTTCGACCGGCGCGGCGTGGGCCTTTCCGACCGCGTCGGAGCGCGTCCAACCGTCGACGCGACGGCGCAGGACATATTGGCGGTCATGAACGCGGCCGGAAGCCGCCTTGCGCTCCTCATCGGTTCGTCGGAAGGCGGTCCCGGTTGCATCCGCTTTGCAGTCGATCATCCCGATCGCCTCATCGGGCTCGTTCTGTGGGGCTCCCTGGCCAAAGGCAGCCGGACGCCCGAATACGCTTTCGCCTTGACCTCCGAGCAATACGACCTCTGGAAGCGCCGCCTGGTCGCCAACTGGGGCGGACCTGCCGAGATCGAAACCTTTGCCCCGAGCCTGGTCGGCGACCGCCAAGCGGAAGCCTGGTGGGCCGGGTTGCTGCGGGCGGCGTCCAGTCCAGGTGCCGTTGCAGGTGTGATCGATGCGCTGCGCGACACCGACGTCCGCCATTTGCTCGCAAGGGTCTCGGTCCCGACACTGGTGCTGCATCGCTCGGGCGACCGCGCAGTCCACCCCGAGGTGGGTCGTTTCCTTGCTGCGAAGATACCCGGAGGGCGGTTCGTGGAGGTCGCCGGCGACGACCACTGGTTCTGGGTCGGCGACCAGAACCAGCTGCTGCGCGGCATCAGCGAGTTTGCGGAACGCCACCGGTGAACCAGCGCAGCGAGCGCCCGCAGTTATGGCGTCGAATCTGATCACCGCCACTGTCTCATTCTGTTGCCCGGGACGAGGTCGCCCGCGGCGCGGGTCAAGCACTTGAGCTTGCGCTGGCCGGCGCAGCCCGGTGTCCGGGCATCGCGCTCAATTGGTCCGGGATCGACGTAAGTGATGTCGAAGGGATCCGTTTCGTTGATCTGGACAATCGGACCAGGTCCGGCACGGGTTATGCCGCAGCACCGCGTCCGGCAGCGATGGCCTTGACCTTTTCGGACGTCAGCATCTCTCCGCCGATCGCCCAGTCGCCGCTTGCGACTTCGTTGATCTTGACCCAGGTGACGCCGCGCATGTTTTCGCCTTCGACGGCGACCATCGCTTCGGTCACCTTCTCGATCAGCTTGTGCTTCTGGGCGGGCGTGAAAACGTCTCGGATGACGTGAATGTCGACGAGTGGCATAGTCTGTTCCTCCATTTCAGGGTTGGCGTTTTCGATCGTCGTGGACTTGTTCGCACGACTCATTCTGCGGTCGGTGAAGCCTCCGTGGCGGTGTCATGAGCCACCCCCTGTTGCTGTGCTCGTCTGCCGTCGCATCCGCCAATGAGGCCACGGGAACGGCCTGCGCTCTGCTGGGGCGAACGAAACTTGCGGGCTCGCGCGGTTGTTTTTATTGGTTCGGACAAGCAGTGTGGTCATGACGCTTCTCCTCTCGGGCGCTGGTCCGGCGCCAAAGACGCCCAATGATCTGCTTGTGAATGATGAGGCCAGTCCATGGGCGCGGACGCGGGAGGCGACGTGGAATCGTGTTGACCGGGTCGATCGGGCGGCGAACCTGCCACCTCGTCGAAGGGCGCTCCGATGCGCGTTCGCACCGGAACGCCGTGGCGCAGGGTCCGCAGCACGACACAACTGTGTTCGGCCGCCGCGAAGAGCACCTGCAGCTTCGTGGGATCGGCATCAGAAGCCGGCTGCAAGCGCACGCGGCAGCCTATGCGCTGGAAGCCTGCCGGAACGGAGCGATCGACGAGCAGCGCGCCTCGCACGTCGGCGTCGGCGCTTACGGCGACCTCCAGCGACTCAAGGCGAATCTCGAGCCGGTCGGCAACCATTCGAAGGGTGGAATCGAGACAGCCGGCGAGCGCGGCGCACAGCATGTCGCCCGGATTCGGCAGATCGTGATAACCGCCGACCGCCCGATGAATACCGAACCGCCATGGCGAACCATCTCCTTCCCCGAGAGCAACGCTGCCGTGGAAAGGATCTGCGCGATCATCAATCGTTCTCGCGCGGTCGGTGATGAGGGCTTCTTCCGCAGCGCTGCGATAGCGCTCGCGAAGCGGATCCTGGCGTTGCTTGACGATGCCTGCTGAGGTTTGGCTCATGGGTCCGTGTCCCAAGTTCTGCAATCCTGGTGCAAAAATGGGGCAACGACGGGCCCCGGTCATGGGGCGAGAGCCCTACCGATCTTGCTTATTTTGCCAGAAGGGGCGGGTTTTCTGGGGCGCCGGCCCCAGTGGGCGAGCCAAAACGGCTCAGTCGTGGCCAAATCCCGCCTTGCGCGCGGCCACGATGGCCTGGGAACGATGCTCGACACCAAGCTTGGAGAAGATGCTGGATATGTGATTGCGCACGGTCTTTTCCGAGATGTTCAGCCCTCGTGCAATCTCGATATTGGTCAGGCCGCGCGCGATGCGGTCCAGCAGTTCCTTTTCGCGCTCTGTCAGGTCGAACAATTCGCTGCCCCGCGCCATACTGATCGGCTCGTCGGCATCAAGGAAATTGTCGAGTTCCTTCCGAAACTTCCTCCAGGCCTTCTCGCGCGGCAGCAGGATGTGGTTCTTGCTTTCGAGCGACACGAAGCGGGCATTCGGTATCATCGCAGCAAGGCTACGGCCGGCCTCGAACGGTACCATGCCGTCGCCACGAACGTGAAAGACCAGCGTCGGCATCGTGATCTTGGGTGCCTCTTCCCGAATGTCGAATGCGTGGAAGGCATTCCACAGCCGGCATGCGGTTTCAGGCGACGCGCTTAGCCGCTGCAGTTCACCGATCCATTTGAGCTGCTCCTTGCCTCCGTCCGGCATCAGAAGATTCGCAAAAACTTCACGGAACGCTCCAGATTCACGGCCCCATCCGACCTCGATCATCTGCGAGAGCGTCCGCGCCTGCTTGGCGAGTTTCTCGCCCACACCGTCGACATAGGCGCCGTGTAGATAGCCGCTGTAGAGGACGAGCCGCGTGACACGCTCGGGGTGGCGCGCAGCAAAGGCAATCGCCACCAGACTACCTTGACAGAGCCCGATGATGGGAAAGCGATGCAAACCGAGCGCATCGACGACCGCTTCCAGGTCGGCTACCCAGGCATCGAGCGAGAAGTCGGTCGCATCCCGGTCCGAAAGGCCTGACCCGCGCGGGTCATAACGGACAAGCATACGTCGATCGCTGAGAGTCTCTTGCCAATGCCGCCAGACGGGGCTTTCCCAATCAATATCGAGGTGCGTGAACCAGTTGTTGACCCGCACCAGTGGCGGGCCGTGGCCTGCCGTCGCCAAGGCGATTCGAACCCCGTCCCGCGACGTGCAGAACTGTATCCGTTGCGTCATCGGAGCTTTCCTGCTTGTCCTTGTCCGCAACCACTGCAAGAGAGCCGCAATGTTATCAGGCACACCGCGCCAGCAACAGCTATCAGAACACAGCCGCCTATCAATGGTAGCTCATCAGCGCTCATCAGCATATCAGACGACGTTCATCCTTAACCAATCGAACAGACGCCTTGCTCGACTACGTCATTCTCTCGCTGCTCGACTTCGCTTCGAGTACAAATAGAGTGAGCCAGGAATCGCGATGATCTCGCGCCCGACCGCGGACAATCTCAATTCCGCTACAGCTATGATCGCGTCGTTGGCCGATTTGAAGAGCGGTCATCACATCGGATTCAATCGAAAGGCATGCGGATGAGCGCGTTTCCCGAAATCCATCTGGTTCGACATGGCGAGACGGAATGGAGCGCGTCGGGAAAGCACACCGGCCTGACCGACATACCGTTGACGCCAGCCGGCGAGAAGGCCGCTCGTGAGCTCGCCGAGCGGCTGCAGGGGCTTTCGTTCCAGGCAGTCTGGTCGAGCCCGTCGCAGCGGGCCTTCAAGACCTGTACGCTGGCCGGCTTCGGTTCGGCCGGCGTGAAGAAGGCCGATCTGGCGGAATGGGATTACGGCGCTTACGAGGGACTGACCACGAAGCAGATCCTCGTCGAGCACCCCGGCTGGCGCCTGTTTCGCGACGGCTGCCCTGACGGCGAGGCGGCAGACGACGTCGGCGCGAGGGCCGATCGGATCGTCAATGAATTGCGCGACGTCAACGGCAATGTCCTGGTGTTTTCAAGCTCGCATTTTCTGCGGGTGCTGGCGGCGCGCTGGCTCGGCCTGCCGCCGCAAGATGGCGCCTTGTTCGTGCTGGATACCGCCAGCACAAGCGTGCTCGGTTATGAGCACGACCTTGGCGAGCCAATTATCCGGCGATGGAATCAGAAATAGCAGACGCATTGCAGGCCATTCGAGACTACCTGATCGCATCCAGCGCCTGCCGCTGCCGGTGCATCTCCAAAAACACGCGGTAGTCGCGGTCGAACCGGCCGGCGGCCGCCGAATTTGGCTCTCGCGTCTTGCCGCCTTGCTGCATGGCGACGCAGGCGGCGTTCAAATCGGGGAAAAGCCCGGCGGCGGTGGCGGCGATCATGCCGGTGCCGAGCAGCACCGCCTCATCGGCCAGCGGCTCGACCACCGTGCAGCCGGTGGCGTCGGCATAAAGCTCCATCAGCAGCGGGTTCTTGGTGTGACCGCCGGTGACATGCAGCGTGTCGATCAGATAGCCGTTCTCGTTCAGGGCTTCCAGCACATGGCGCACGCCCAGCGCAATGCTGACGGCGGTGCGCCAATACAGCTTGCACAGGCTGTCGAAGGAGGAATCCAGCGTCAGACCGCTGATGACGCCGACGGCATGCGGGTCCGCGAGCGGCGAGCGGTTGCCATGGAAATCCGGCAGCACATGCAGCCTTCCGGCCAGGTTCTCGCCCTCTATGGCGCGCAACTCGACAACGCGCCGGGCAATCCTGGCGTGCATGGCGGCGTCCGGCTCGCCGCCGGCGCCGTGCCAGCGGATGATGTGATCGAGCAGCGCGCCGGTGGCCGATTGGCCGCCTTCCGACAGCCAAAGCCGGGGAAGCGCCGCGCCATAATACGGGCCCCAGACCCCGGCAAAGGGTTGCGGGTCGGGCGACATCGCCATGACGCAGCTCGAAGTGCCGGCGATCAGCGCCAGATGCCGGCCGATGTTGGTTTCATCGCCGGCGAAGCCGCCGAGCACGCCGAGCGCGCCGGCATAGGCATCGATGACGCCAGCGCCGACCCGGCATTGTTCGCTCAGGCCAAGCTCGGCCGCGGCTTGCGCGCTCAGCCGGCTGATATCGGCGCCCACCGGGCTGGCCTTGTCAGGCAGATTGCCATGCTCGAAAAGATCGCCGAGCCCGACGGCTTTGAAGAAGTCGCGCCGCCAGCCGGTCTCTTCATGCGCCAGATAGGTCCATTTGGCGGTCAGCGTGCATTGCGAGCGGGCAAGCGAACCGGTTGCCTTCCAACTGAGAAAGTCGGCGAGGTCGAATAGATAGCCGGCGTCGTTCCATGTTGCGGGCAGGTTTCGCTTCAGCCACATCAGCTTCGGCGTCTCCATTTCCGGCGACATGACGCCGCCGATATAGTCGAGCACGGCGTGGCCGCTTTCGGTGCATTCATCGGCCTCGGCAATGGCGCGGTGATCGAGCCAGACGATGGTGTCCCAGCGCCTTTCGCCTGTCACCGAGACACTGAGCTGGCCACCATCCTTGCCCCGCACCACCAGCGAGCAGGTGGCGTCGAAGGAGATGCCGACGATGTCCTGCGCTGCCACGCCGGCTTTTTCATTGGCCGCGCGCACCGCAATGCAGACCGCCGACCAGATATCCTGCGAATCGTGCTCGGCGTGATCGGCCTTCGGCCGGTTCATGACGATCGGATGCTCGGCGCGGCCGAGCAAGGTGCCTCCGGTGTCGAGAATGCCCGCACGGGCGCTCCCGGTGCCGACATCGACCGCGCAAACGAAACTGTTCGTCAAGATGTTCTTACTCTCGCTCCCAGGCCTGCAATCAGATCGGGCAGTTGCAGCATGTCAGCGAATATAAAGTCCGGTTCACTCGACGCAAGCCGCGCTTTCAGTGCCGGGTTGCCGGCATGCGAGCCGCCGGTGAAGGCGAGGACGCGCATTCCCGCCGCCCGTGCCGCCGCGACGCCGACGGGGCTGTCCTCGACGACGACGCAATTTTGCGGGATCGCTCCCATTTTGGCGGCTGCGTGGAGAAAAAGGTCCGGCGCCGGCTTGCCCCGCGCCACCATGGCGGCGCTGAACAGATGCGGCTCGAGCAGCCCGAGCAGCCCGGTAACCTCGAGCGCATAGCGGATGCGATCCAGCGTGCCGGAGGAAGCAACGCAGCATGGCACGGTAAGCTTCGGAAGAACCTGGCCGATGCCGGGGATCGGCTTGAGCTCGTCGCGAAATTTGCGCATCAGCCCGACGCGCATCTCGCTCAGATGCAGGTCGGTGATATCAAGTCCGAAGTCGCGACCGAGGATTTCGCGAACGCTTTTCATGCTTTTGCCGAGGAAATGCTCATAGGCGGCATCCTCGCTGACACTGCCGCCGGCAAGCGTGATCATGCCAAGCAGCGCCGAAACGGACAGCCCCTCGCTGTCGACCAGCACGCCGTCGCAGTCGAAAATGACCAGGTCAGGCGTCATTGCAGGGCCCTCATCGGCGGGGACATGCATTGAGCCGATCTTAGAGGTTGCCGGCGAGGTAGCGCGTCAGCGTCGTACGTGCGCCATCGGCCCAGAGCGCCTCGAGCGCCTTGGCAAAGGCCTCGACGAACGGCGTCGAGCGGCCGACCTCGCCATAGATGTCCTCCATGGCCAGCCAGGCGGCAGGCGCAGCCTTTGCCGCCCTGGCGGTCGTCTGCAGCCGGTCCCAGCTTGGATCATTGGGCTCGATGACCGCGCCTGAATCCGTGGTGCCGAAGCAATAGCGGCACCAGAGCGCCGATTCCAGCGCCAGGCCGGCCACGCCCTTGCCGGCCTTCAGCCGGTCGGCGATGGTCGGGATGATGAATTTCGGCTGCCGGTTGGAGCCGTCGAGGCAAAGCCTGCGAATGGTGTCGCCGATCTTCGGATTGGAGAAGCGGTGCTCGATGAGCTGGTAATAGTCCTCCAGCACGGTACCCGGCACCGGCGGCACGGTCGGGATGATCTCGTCGTGCTCCAGTTTTTCGAGAAAACCGCGCACCAGCGGCTCCTGCATCGCCTCGTCGACGAAATGGATGTCCATCAGCCCGGCCGGATAGGCGATGGTCGCATGGCCGCCATTGAGGATGCGGATCTTCATCAGCTCGTAGGGTGCGACATCGCTGACGAACTGCACGCCGACCTTTTCCAGCGGCGGGCGGCCGTCGGTGAAATGGTCCTCCAGGACCCATTGCCTGAACGGCTCGCAAAATACCGGCCAATTGTCGTCGAGCCCGAACTCGCTCGACAGAATGCCGCGCTCGCGGTCGGTTGTGGCCGGCGTGATGCGGTCGACCATGCCGTTGGGAAAGGCGACGTTCTCGCTCACCCAGGTCGCCAGTTTCTCGTCGATCAGCCGCGCGAGCCCGATGACGCCGTCGGCGGTGACATGGCCGTTGTGGGGGATGTTGTCGCAGGACATGACCGTGAACGGCACGATGCCGTCGTCGCGGCGGCGCAACAGCCCGGCAAGAATGATGCCGAAGATAGTCTTCGGCATTGCTCCCGGCTGCGCGTCGGCGACGATATCGGGATGGGTCGGATTGAACACGCCCGATGCCGGATCGATGAAGTAGCCGCCCTCGGTGATGGTCAGCGAAACGATCCTTATCGCCGGGTCGGCAAGCCGTTCTAAGATCGCGGCTGCATCGCCCGGCATCAGGAAGTCGATCATGGCGCCGGTGATGCGGGCGCTCATGTGGCCAGAATCCTGCTCGACCACGGTGGTCAGCCAGTCCTGTTCCTGCAACTTGCCGCGGCCGACCTTTTCGCCCTCAAAAACGCCGGCGCCGACAATTGCCCAGTCGTGGCCGACGCCCGCATTGAACAGGTCGTCGAGATAGACGGCCTGGTGCGAGCGATGGAAGTTGCCGACGCCGAAATGCACGATGCCGGCTTTGAGCGCGGCGCGATCATATTTCGGGCCGACGACTTTTTCCGGCAGGCGGGACAGTGCCGCCGATGAGAGTTTTACGGTCATTTTAACAAACGCCTTCTCATTGCGGCGCCTGCGCCTGCCTGACCTTCTCCCCTTGTGGGAGAAGGTGGATCGGCGCGCAGCGCCGAGACGGTTGAGGGGTGCTGGACGAAGTGCTGCATCAGAACACCCCCCGTCCGCCCTCGTTTCACTCGGCACCTTCTCCCCCAAGGGGAGAAGGAAAGTTCAACTCATCCACTGGCCGCCATCGACATTGTAGGTCTGGGCGACGATGTATTCGGCGTCATCGCTGGCCAGGAACACCGCCATGCCGGTGAGGTCTTGCGCCGTGCCCATGCGGCCGTAAGGCACGGCTTCGCCGACCAGCCGCTTCTTCTCGCCCTTCGGCCGGTTTTCGTATTTGGCGAACAGGGCATCGACATGGTCCCAGTGCTCGCCGTCGACGACGCCGGGCGCGATGGCGTTGACGTTGATGCGGTGCTTGATCAGGTCGAGGCCGGCCGACTGGGTGAGTGAGATGACGGCTGCCTTGCTAGCGCAGTAGACGGCAACCAGCGCCTCGCCGCGGCGCCCGGCCTGGCTCGCCATGTTGATGATCTTGCCGCCTCGGCCAGCCGCGATCATCGAGCGGGCGGCTGCCTGCAGCATGAACAGCGTGCCGGCGACATTGACCGAAAACAGCCTGTCGTAGCTCGCCTTGCTGATCTCGACGATCGGCGCCAGGTCGAACAAAGCGGCGTTATTGACCAGGATGTCCAGTCCGCCGGCCCCTGTCTCGACCGCTTTGATCGCCGCCTCGATCGAAGCGAGATCGGTGACGTCCAGTTTCACGGCGTAAGCCTTGCCACCGATCTCCGAAGCGGCCTTTTCCGCGGCTTCGAGGTTGATGTCGCCGATGGCGACGGTGGCGCCCTCGCGAACATAGGCTTCGGCGAACGCCCGGCCGATGCCGCGCGCCGATCCGGTGATCAGCGCCGATTTACCCTCGAGCCTCATTGCAACATCGCCTTTCCGTCGGCGCCGAAGCGGTGCAGCTTGGTCTGGTCCGGCGTCAGATAGATCGTGTCGCCGTGATGGGCGGCCAGTTCGCCGTCGGCGCGCACTGTCAGCGGCCCGACACCGTCGGCCTGAACGTGCAGAAACGTGTCGGAGCCGAGATGCTCGGCAACACCGACCGTGGCTTTCCATTCGCCTGAAGTCGTCGAGATGTTCATATGCTCGGGACGGATGCCGACGGTCTTGGCGCCATGTTTGGCCGCCGGCGCGCCTTCGATCAGGTTCATCCTGGGCGAACCGATGAAGCCGGCGACGAACAGGTTCTTCGGCGTCTTGTAGAGCTCCATCGGCGAGCCGACCTGTTCGATGTTGCCGGCGTTGAGCACGACGATCTTGTCGGCCATGGTCATCGCCTCGACCTGGTCGTGGGTGACGTAGATCATCGTCGTCTTGAGCTGATGATGCAGCTCGCTGATCTCCAGCCGCATGGTGCCGCGCAGCGCCGCGTCGAGATTGGACAAAGGTTCGTCGAACAGGAAAGCCGATGGCTGGCGTACGATGGCGCGGCCGATGGCGACGCGCTGGCGCTGACCGCCGGAGAGCTGGCCAGGGCGGCGATCGAGATAGTTGGTGAGGTTCAGGATGCGCGCCGCGTCCTTCACCTTCCTGTCGATAGTCGCCTGGTCCTCGCCCGCCATCTTCAGCGGGAAGGCGATGTTCTTGGCCACCGTCATGTGCGGGTAGAGCGCATAGGACTGGAACACCATGGCCAGCTTGCGCTTGGCCGGCGCCTCGCCGGTGACGTCGCGGCCGTCGATGTTGATGGTACCGGCGGTGGTGTCCTCCAGCCCGGCGATCAGTCGCAGCAGCGTGGACTTGCCGCAGCCCGACGGGCCGACGAAGACGACGAACTCGCCGTTTTCGATAACCAGGTCGATGCCCGGAATGATGATCGTCGACCCGAACGACTTGGAGACGTGCTTGAGCGTGATGTTTCCCATGGTTTCCTCCCCGAGGGGTTATTGTCCGTCGTTCATCGCTTGCGGCGGTGTTACTTCACGGCGCCAAACGTCAGGCCGCGCACCAGCTGCTTCTGGCTGAACCAGCCCATGATCAGGATCGGCGCGATCGCCAGCGTCGAGGCCGCCGAAAGCTTGGCCCAGAACAGCCCTTGCGGGCTTGAGAAGGAACTGATGAAGGCGGTGAGCGGCGCGGCCTCGGTGGTGGTCAGCCGGATCGTCCAGAACGCCTCGTTCCACGCCAGGATGATGTTGAGCAGCATCGTCGAGGCGATGCCCGGCACCGCCATCGGCGTCAGCACATAGACGATCTCGTTCCAGAGCGATGCGCCGTCCATGCGCGCCGCTTCCAGGATCTCGCCGGGGATCTCGCGAAAATAGGTGTAGAGCATCCACACCACGATCGGCAGGTTGATCAGCATCAGCATGATCATCAGGCCGATGCGGCTGTCGAGCAATCCGGTATCGCGGAAGATCAGGTAGATCGGGAACAGCACGGCAACCGCCGGCATCATCTTGGTGGAAAGCATCCACATCAGGATGTCCTTGGTCCACTTGCCCGGCGAGAACGCCATCGACCAGGCCGCCGGTATGGCGACGAGCAAGGCCAGGATGGTCGAGCCGACCGACAGGAACACCGAGTTGAGGAAGAACTTGAAGTAGCCGCTCTGCGCCTCGACCGCGGTGTAGCTTTCCGTGGTTCCCGACGGAAACAGGTTGAAGCCCTGGATGGCCTCCTGCTCCGACTTGAACGAGGTGATGATCGTATAAAGGATCGGGAAGAAGATCAGCAGGGCGACGATCCAGGCGGCCGCGGTCGCGATCGTCTTGTGCTTGGTGCTGACTGCACGTGCCATCGTTTCCTCCCTTATTTGTCCAGGTTCTTGCCGACCGCGCGCATGGCGAAGAAGGCGACGATGTTGGCTAAAATGACGGCAATGATACCGCCGGCGGATGCCTGGCCGATTTTGAACTCCAGCAACGCCTTCTGGTAGACGAGGAAGGGCAGGTTGGTGGAGGCGTAACCCGGGCCGCCATTGGTGGTGACGAGAATCTCGGCATAGACCGACAGAAGGAAAATCGTCTGGATCAGGATGACGACGGTGATGGCGCGCGACATATGCGGCAGCGTCAGATAGATGAAGCGGCTGACAAAACCGGCGCCGTCCATCTCGGCGGCTTCCTTCTGCTCGCCGTCGAGTGACTGCAGGGACGTCAACAGGATCAATGTCGCAAACGGCAGCCATTGCCAGGCGACGATGATGATGATCGCCAGCATCGGGTATTGGCCAAACCAGTCGATCGGCTGCCCGCCGAAGAAACGCGCAATGTCGGCAAAGACGCCGTATTGCGGATGCATGATCATGTTCTTCCACACCAGCGCGGCGACCGGCGGCATGACGAAGAACGGCGAGATGACGAGGATGCGGACGATGCCCTGTCCCCACATCGGCTGATCGATCAGCAGCGCCAGCAGGATGCCGCCGATCACCGTAATCAGAAGTACGCTGCCAACCAGTATAAGCGTGTTGAGGATCGACTGCAGGAATGCCGGGTTGGAATAGAAAAGCGCGTAGTTCGAGAAGCCGACGAAGCCGTCGCGGATCGGGTTGAGCGGATTGTACTGCTGGAAGGAGAACCACAGGGTGAATGCCAGCGGAACGATCATCCAGACGAACAGCAGCACCACGGATGGCGCCATCATGAAGCGGGCAAGCGAACGGGTCTGCTGAGTAGCCATGACGGTCACCCTTCAAAGGTCAGCCAAATTTTTTCAGTGTTGTGAAGGTGGGCCGCCCGAACTGGGATTAGGGCGGCCCCAGCCGGTCAAGATGGGCAACCGGCGTTCGGCACCGGGAGGAGCCTACTGGATATAACCGCCCTCGGTCATCGTTGCGGTGGCGGCGTCCTGGGCCTGCTTCAGAGCGTCGTCGACGCTGGTCTGGCCGGCGAGTGCCGCCGAAAACAGCTGGCCGACGGTGGTGCCAAGGCCCTGGAACTCGGGGATGGCAACGAACTGGACACCGACATAGGGCACCGGCTTGACGGTCGGATGCGTCGGATCGGCGGCGTTGATCGAGTCCAGCGTCATCTTGGCGAACGGCGCCGCCTTCTGGTACTCGGGGTTGGCGTAGAGCGAGGTGCGTGTTCCCGGCGGAACATTGGCCCAGCCTTCCTTCGATGCGACGAGCTCGAGATAGGCCTTGCTGGTTGCCCAGGATACGAATTTTTGGGCGGCGTCAGCCTTTTGCGTGCCGGCGGGAATGGCCAGCGACCACGCCCACAGCCAGTTGCCGCGCTTGCCCAGGCCATTGTCGGGCGCCAGCGCATAACCGACCTTGTCGGCGACAGTTGAGTTCTTCGGGTCGGAGACGAAGGAGGCGGCGACGGTGGCGTCGATCCACATGCCGCACTTGCCCTGCTGGAACAGCGCCAGGTTTTCGTTGAAGCCGTTCGAAGATGCGCCCTCCGGGCCATTGGCCTTCATCAGGTCGACATAGAACTGCAGCGTGTTCTTCCACTCGGGTTGGTCGAACTGCGGCTTCCAGTTCTCATCGAACCAGCGTGCGCCGAAGGAGTTCGACATGGCGGTCAGGAAGGCCATGTTCTCGCCCCAGCCGGCCTTGCCGCGCAGGCAGACGCCGTTCACGCCATTGGCGCGATCGGTCATCTTCTCGGCGGCTTGCTTGACGAAGTCCCAGGTCGGCGCGTCGGGCATCGTCAGCCCGGCCTTCTCCATCAGGTCCTTGCGGTACATGACGAACGAGCTTTCGCCATAGAACGGTGCTGCATAAAGCGTGCCATCGACCGACAGGCCACCGGCAATGGCCGGGATGATGTCCTTGACGTCATAGTCGTCGCCGAGCTTGTCGAGCGGCAGCAGCCAGCTCTGCTTGGCCCAGATCGGAACTTCGTAAGTGCCGATGGTCATCACGTCGTACTGGCCGCCCTTGGTGGCGATGTCGGTGGTGACGCGCTCGCGCAGCACGTTCTCCTCGAGCGTGACCCACTGCAGCTGGATATCGGGGTTCTTGGCGGTGAAATCGTCGGTCAGCGTCTGCATGCGGACCATATCGCCATTGTTGACGGTGGCGATGGTGATGGATTCGGCATGCGCGGCGAACGCGAGGGTGCTGGCCGACAACAGACCCAGGGTGAGCGTGCGAAGTTTCATCAAAATTCCTCCCATGGACCAAGCTGAGCATTTGCTTTGGCTGTGGGCAATTACTCACCTCGCGTGATTTATGTCAAGCCGGATTCGTTGCTGCAGCGCAGCATCCGGCCGCGTGCGGGATCTTGCTCCGGAGGATTTGGGCGCGCAAAAATGACGGATGTCGGTGCCCGCTTGATCGGATGGATTATCGACTATCCGCCGGCAATCTCGGCCAGTATCCATTCGCGAAAAGCGCGGATCTTCGGCACGTTGCGCCGCGCCTGGGGATAGACCAGCCAATAGGCGTGGCCGTCGTCGCCGACCAAATCGAAAGGCTGGATCAGGCGGCCATCGGCAAGCTCGGCCTTGAAGAAAGCGGCCGTCACGATCGCCACGCCCTGCCCGGCGATCGCGGCGTTGGCCTCATAGGCCTGAGCACCCATGCTGGAGCCGGGGCGCTTGGCCAGTTCCTCGACCGGCAGGCCGGCGGCGATAAACCAGTCCCGCCACCAGATATCGCCGGGGTCGAGGATCGGCAGGCGCAACAGATCGGCCGGCTCCTTCACCCCGCCGATGCTTGCCGCGAGTTTCGGGCTCAGCATCGGCGTGAAGTCCGCATTGAAAAGCTTGTGCACCTCCACGCCCGGCCAGTTTCCGCCGCCCGAACGGATGGCGATGTCGATGTCCTCGCGGGCGAAGTCGACGAGGCGGTTCGATGTATCGAGACGCACCGCCAGCGACGGATGCGCGACCTGGAACGAACCGAGATGCTGCGCCAGCCAGTTCGAGGCAAAGGTCAGCAGCGTCGAGACACAAAGTACTCCGTCGGCGCCGCTGCGCGCCGCGGCATAGGCTCCACCCAACAAGGCGAACGCCTCGCTGACCGCAGGCGCCAGGCGTTGCCCCGCCTCGGTCAGCACGATCTGCCTTGGCCGGCGCAGGAACAAAGGCGCACCGACGCGCTCTTCCAGAAGCTTGATCTGATAGCTCGCCGCCGCCTGCGTCATGCCAAGCTCGCCGGCTGCCTTGGTGAAGGAAAGATGCCGCGCCACCGCCTCGAACACCCGGATCGCCTGAAGCGGAGGGAGCTGGGAGACCTGCCGTGACTTGAGTTCAGGCATAAGCCCTCCTTATGGGCCATGATCGACGTTTGATTGGCAGCAAGGGCCGAGCCAGCCGATATTTGAGGTCGACGATCACTCTCGTCTACAGCGCCGCGCGTCCTTTTGGACGCGCAAAGGACGCTGTAGCCCTTTTGATTTTGCGCATGATCCTTTCCGAAAATCGACATCGATTTTCGGGTCATGCGCCAGAGATAACGAAGGCTGATGATCATGACCATTGTACAGGAAAAGCTATTTCTGACGCCAGGCCAAGGCTGGTTTTTGCGGCTGGCGCGTGGATTGGCGCGGCACGGAGCCAGGAAACGGGCCTATCTCGACATCAGGGAATTGCCGCCGCATCTGCAGCGCGACATGGGTTTTCTCGACGGCAACGATCCTTATGGCCGGCGCAAATAGCCCTGCTTGATTTATCGCAAATCAGCTGGCCGCCAGCAAGGCGGCGGCGGTCCGCTCGTCGGTGATGAGGCCGTTGACCAGCCGCCGATTGACAGCCGCAAGGATGCCCGGCAGCTTCCGCTCGCCCATGGCGAGCGCGATCACCAGCGATTTTTCACGCGACGGCAACGATGCCGACGACACCCTGTCATTGGTGATGCCCTCGATCATGCGGCCTTCGCGATCGAACACCCAGCCGACGATCTCGGCGACGCCGCCGGCCTTTTGCAGCGCTTTCAATTCACTCTCCGAAATGAAGCCGTCCTCGTAAAGCGGCGCCTTGGGGCCGAGATCGCCGATGCCGACGAAGGTGACGTCGGCTTCCGCGGCAAGCGCCAGCGTCGGTTGGATCATCGGCTGGCTGAGCAGCATCTCGCGCTCCTGTGGCGAGGAGGCGATGACCGGCAGCGGCATCGGGAAGGAGCGAGCCTTGACCCTGTCGGCCATGGTGAAGATGACGTTGTAGAAGGCGGCCGAACCGTCGGGCGAGATGTTGCCGGTCAGCGACACCACCTTGTGCTGCGGGCATTCCATCGGCGGCAGCTGCTCGATTGCCGCCTTCAGCGTGCGGCCGGTGCCGATCGCCATGACGATCGGCGTCGGCGAGCGCAGCCGTTTCTCGATCTCGGCGGCCGCCGCCACGGCGACGCCGATGGTCGAGGAGGAAGCGGGATCGCTTGGAACCACCTCGACCAGATCGAGCGCGAAGCGCGATTTCAGCCGGGCCGCGAGGTCGAGGCAATTGGCGATCGGGTGGTCGACACGCACCTTGATCAGCCCTTCCGAGACCGCCAGCGACACCAGCCGCTGCGCCGTCTGCCGTGAGATGCCAAGCGTCGAGGCGATCTGGTCCTGCGTGTTGCCAGCGACATAATAGAGCCAGCCGGCGCGCGCCGCGTCGTCCAGCCTGTTGCTGCCGCTGTCCTGCCGGGAATTCAACTTGCTGCCTCCCTGCCCCCGAGCACCGAGCGGGAGCGCATTTAGTTCTACCGGGGAATGCGCTTGTAAGCAATTGCCTGTTGCCAGAGCAATTGCCTAGGTAAAGCTCCCGATGTGCCTGCGGTGTTTCGGGTGGGTGGTAATATCCAAGCAGATCCCACAATGTTGGTGCAGCCAGGCGCGGCAGTTTATCTCGCGAGGCAAACCCTTTAAGGGATTTCGGACAAAGGAGCCTCGCATGACGCCGAAAGCGGTTTTCTGGGACATGGACGGCACGCTGGTCGACAGCGAGCCGTTGCACGAGGCGGCGCTGATAGCGGCGCTGCACAGCGTCGGCATCGCGGCGCCGGCCAACCTGCATGAGCGGGTGCTCGGCATCGCCGCATGGCCGGTCTACGAGATGCTGCGCGACGATTTCGGCCTCGATCTGGCCTTCGACGACTGGATCGTGCGCAAATACGACCACTATCTGCCGATGGCCGAGACGCTGAAGCCGCGTCCTGGCGCCATCGAGATCTACAACGAGCTGCGTGCCCTTGGCGTGGCGCAAGCGGTGGTGTCCAATTCCGACCGGCTGGTCGTCGACGCCAATCTGCGCATGGTCTGTCTTTTCTATCCCGGCATGAAGACGATCAGCCGCAACGACGTGCGCGAAGGCAAGCCGCATGCCGAACCGTTTTTGCGCGCCGCATGGCTGGCCGGTGTCGATCCAGCCGATGCCATGGCCGTCGAGGACAGCGTGACCGGCGCCACGGCAGGGCTGGCGGCGGGGATCAGGACGATCTTCTGGCCGGAAGCGCCCATGGCAGGGCCGCCCGGCGCGATCCTCATCAACAGCGCCGCCGAACTGCGGGCTGAACTCGGGCTCTGAGCTTAGGAAGTGGAGTGGCCGCAACCTAGACGCGCATCCTGCGACGCCGATGATCGGCGAAACCGGCGATGGGAGCGTCCTTCTCCCCGTCACTATACCAGCGCTTTTGCAGGTGGAAGCCGAGGCTTTCGCTCTACGATGTACCCCCACCCGTAACCCCTCCCCACAGGGGGAGGGAGACTTTCGTTGGCGCTGACCTCGGCAACTTGCCTGCCTTCGGCGCCAAAGGGGAGAATAAATGCGCGCGGCAGCGTTCCCTCCCCCTTGTGGGGAGGGTTAGGGTGAGGGTCCACCTTCGCAAGAATCCAAATGCGATTGTGCTGGTCACTTTACGGGCAGGAAGGGGCTCAATTTCTGTAAACCGGCTCCTGCTCGTCGAGGATCGCCTTCAATTCGGACAGGTGCCGCTCGGCCTGACCGGGATAATCTTCCTGCTCCGCTGCTGCCTTCTCGGCGATTTCGTCCGACAGGATCCGCAGCGGACGGCCGGTCCACAGCGCCTTGATGTAGGTCTCGGCGGCGCGTTCGAAATAGAACATGCGGTTGAAGGTGTCGGCGACGGTATCGCCGATGACCAGCACGCCGTGGTTGCCCATGACCATCACCTTGACCTTCGGATCGGTGAGCAGCTGCGAGCAGCGTTCGCCCTCTTCCTCGAAGGCGAGCCCGCCATAATGGCCGTCGACGACGTGGCGGTTGAAGAAGATCGCCGCGTTCTGGTCGATCGGCGGCAACGTCGAGTCGGCGAGCGAAGCGAGCACCGTGGCGTGGATCGAGTGCACATGCATGACGCAGCGCGCATGACGGACATTGCGATGGATGGCGCCATGCAGCCCCCATGCCGTCGGGTCGGGCGCATCCGGGCCGGAGAGCGTATCGGGATCGTTGGCGTCGATCAGCAGCAGGTCGCTCGCCTTGATGCGCGAGAAATGCACCTGGTTGGGATTCATCAGGAATTGCGAGCCGTCATCGTTGACAGCCAGCGAGAAATGATTGGCCACCGCTTCATGCATGTTGAGCCGCGCCGTCCAGCGGAAGGCGCAGGCCAGATCGACGCGTTCCTCGTAAAAGGGCAGGTTGGTCAGCATTTCCTTCTGCAGGCGGGCGATGCTCATCGAAAACCTCCGTGAAAGAAGCAAGGATGCCGTGCGCCGCCGATGCGCGCAACCGGTTTCGTTTGGTGCAGGCGAGGGCTTTGGCTTACGCCGCAGTGCTTCTGGCGGCGTCGATGCGCAGCCCGCCATGCTCGACGACAAAATCGATCACCTGCTGCAGGCCCTTGCCGCGCGACAGATCGGTAAATCCGAACGGCCGCTTGCCGCGCATGCGGGCGGCATCACTCTCCATGACATCGAGATTGACGTTCACATAGGGGGCGAGATCGCTCTTGTTGATGACCAGGAAATCCGACCGGGTGATCGCCGGGCCGCCCTTGCGCGGGATTTCTTCGCCCTGGCAGACCGAGATGACGTAGAGCGTCAGATCGGCGAGGTCGGGGGAAAACGTGGCGGCGAGGTTGTCGCCGCCCGATTCGATGAAGACGATGTCGAGATCCGGGAATTTCCTGGTCATCTCGGCGATCGCCTGCAGATTGATCGAGGCATCCTCGCGGATGGCGGTGTGCGGGCAGCCGCCGGTCTCGACGCCGATGATGCGATCCTCGGGCAGCGCCTGAAGCCGGGCCAGCATCATGGCGTCTTCCTTGGTATAGATGTCATTGGTGACCACGGCAATGGAGAACTCGTCGCGCAGCGCCTTGCAGAGCTTTTCGGTGAGCGTCGTCTTGCCGGAGCCGACGGGACCGCCGATGCCGACGCGAAGGGGACCATTGGCTTGTGTCATCCAGGGAACTCCATGATGGCTAGCACTGCAAAGCCGAGCCCTACAACCAGGCAGAGCGGCGAATAATAGCTGACATCGAGCCGCGCGAAAGGCTGTTCGGGCGCCAGCCGGCGCCACCACGGCGTGAAGCCGGCAATGCCGCGCCCCAGGAAGACCAGCGCGATGAGCAGCGCTGTCGCGGCAAGCCCGGCCTTAGGAAAGGGCGTGGCAAACACGCCTTCGAGCGCCAGCGGCCACAGTGTCGCCAGGCCGAGGCAGGCGGCGACGGCGAAGCTGGCGAAGGGCGCCGGCATTTCGTCGACGCCGCGAAAGCCGACCACCGCGCGGGCGCAGGAGGCAGCGTCCCTGCCCGGCCAGATTCCGCCAATGCCCCAATAGACATGCAGGGTGGTGATCAGCAGCAGGACGAAGGAGAGCGCGAAGGCGAGGACGATCATGAGCGGAACAGCCGCGAATATTGCGTCTCGTGCTTCATCGCCATGACATCCGAGACGAAGGCGCAGCCGCCGAGATCGTCCAGCGTCGAGCCGGCAGCGCGGGCGGCAGTTTCCAACGCCAGCGGCTCGAAGCCGGCGAGCAGCGCCGTGGCGCCGGTCTGGCCGACGACGCCAAGCCGGATCGCGGCCTGGACGAGGTTGGAAAAGAAGCTGTGCAGGAAGGCCGACAGTGCATCGTGCAGGGCAATGGCGTTGCCACCGGCAGTTGCACCGACGGCGACGCAATAGGCGCACTCGGCCGGCAGACGGTCGAGCACCTGACACGGCCAGGCCGATGCCGCGTTCAGGAAGGCGGCGCCCTGCAGCATGGTCTCGCTGTGGCGCTCGCGCGAGCCGGCCAAGGCCTCGGCGAGGGCTGCGATTTCGGCGAGATCGCCGGCTTTGCCGGCGCGCCGCCAGCTTTCGGCAAACAGCACGGCATCGTTCCAGCCCGAGCCCATCTCGACCAGCGTCTCCAGCCATGCGGCGAGGTCTTTGCTGTCGGCGACCAGGCCGGCATGCACGGCTTGTTCGAGACCATGGCTGTAGGAAAAACCGCCGACCGGGAAGGCAGGCGACAGCCACGCCATCAGACGCAACAAAGCGACGTTGGAAGGCTGGTCAGTCATGGTCGTGCGAATGGCTGTGGGAATGCGATTCGCCATGGGTATGGGAATGCGCACCGCTGTGCGCATGCGCCTCGGCATGGGCATGACCGTGACTGTGCCCGGAATAGGCGCCGCGCAGCGGCTTGAACGGCTCGGAGACGTCGCTCACCGTGGCGCCCAGGCCTTCCAGCATCGCCTTGATAACGTGATCGCGCAGGATGAGGATGCGGTTAGCCTCGATGGCGGCCGCAAGATGGCGGTTGCCGATATGCCAGGCAAGCTCGGCCAGATGGACAGGGCCGCTGGCACGGATATCGTAGAGCGGTTCCTCGGCCGCGACGATCTCGATATGACGGCCATCCTCCAGCACCAGGCGGTCGCCATCGTTCAAGGCCACCGGTTCGGGCAGGTCGACCAGCACTCTATCGCTACGGGCCGTTTCGATGGCGCGGCGGCGCAGATGCCGCTCGTCATGGGCCAGCACCGCACGATCATACGGGGTGACCGCACCCGCTTCGCCGGCGCTCAGAACCGAGACGGCACGCGGGAATTTGGTGAAATCGGTGCGGATGTCGAGCTTCATGTAAAACTGCCTCTCCCAACAAGCGTAGCCTATCGCGTGCGTCGCCCCAATGGTGCTCAGACGATCGTGTCGAAGAGCCGCAGGATGAACGATATCTGGTAGACGAGGGCGGCGGCGACAAAGGCGATGTGAAAGCGACGGTCGCCGAAGAAGCCAGCTAATCCCGCAGGAAATCGCCGATCGAAAGTGGGTTGCCTGGCCAAAATCGTTCATCGAACGCCTGCTTGCATGTGAAGGGAGGTTCGCCTGGAAAGTGAGATTTCCTGAGACCCGTCTCCCTGACCGCGACAAGCAAAGCGTCTTTATATGCATCGTCGAAAATCTGAGCGGGATATCGGCGAAGACTCGGGCTGTCCTTGATGATGTTTCCGATCCAGATGCGCTGTTCGGAAATTGACGACTGCCGACTGTGACTTCGATGGCCGGGTTGGAATTCCCATTTCAGGAGATGTGCAAGCAGCACCTCCATCCGACTGCGAATCTCTCGTTTGTCACGTCTCCCCAAGCTCTCGATCTCCTCGGCAAGATTTTCGCGATCGAGGTCGGAGAAACGAGCTTCGCGCAACAATGCGCCTTGCTCGGCGCACCACTGGACGTAGTCCGCTTCGTAGGGAGTGAGGGCCCTGAGACGATCAATCCTGTTCATGAGGCCCATCATGCCGCAATTTCGAGACAATCGCAAAACGGCACGTCAGAGCTTGGACAACTGAGCACCGAATTTGACGCCCCGCCAACAGGGCGTTTGTAGGGATCAAAACAAAAAGTATCTCTGCGCCATCGGCAGCACGGTGGCCGGCTCACAGGTGAGCAATTCGCCGTCGGCGCGCACCTCGTAGGTTTCGGGATCGACCTCGACATGCGGGGTGGCGTCGTTGAGCACCATCGAATGCTTGCCGATGCCGCCGCGGGTGTTGTCGACGGCGACCATCTGCTTGTCGACGCCGAGCCGGCCGCGCAGGCCGGCATCGAGCGCCGCCCTGGAAACGAAGGTCACCGACGAATTGGTCATCGCCTTGCCATAGGCGCCGAACATCGGCCGGTAGTGCATCGGCTGCGGTGTCGGGATCGAGGCGTTGGGATCGCCCATCGGCGCGGCGGCGATCATGCCGCCGACCAGCACCATGTCCGGTTTAACGCCGAAGAAGGCCGGGTTCCACAGCACCAGGTCGGCGCGCTTGCCGACCGCCACCGAGCCGATCTCGTTCGACAGGCCGTGCGCGATGGCCGGGTTGATCGTGTATTTGGCGATGTAGCGGCGGACGCGGAAATTGTCGTTGTCGCCGGTCTCCTGCGGCAGCGAGCCGCGCTGGCGCTTCATCTTGTCGGCGGTCTGCCAGGTGCGGATCGCCACTTCGCCGACGCGCCCCATCGCCTGACTGTCCGACGAGATGATCGAGAAGGCGCCGATGTCGTGCAAAATGTCTTCGGCGGCGATGGTCTCCTTGCGGATGCGGCTTTCGGCAAAGGCGATGTCTTCGGGGATCGACGGCGACAGATGATGGCAGACCATCAGCATGTCGAGATGCTCGGCCAGCGTGTTGACGGTGTAGGGCCGGGTCGGATTGGTCGACGACGGGATGACATTGGGCAGGCCGCAAACCTTGATGATGTCGGGCGCATGGCCGCCGCCGGCGCCTTCGGTGTGGAAGGCGTGGATGGTGCGGCCCTTGATCGCCGCCACGGTGTTCTCGACAAAGCCGGATTCGTTGAGCGTGTCGGTGTGGATCATCACCTGCACGTCATAGTTGTCGGCGACCGACAGGCAGCAGTCGATTGCCGCCGGTGTCGTCCCCCAGTCCTCGTGCAACTTAAGCGAGCAGGCACCGCCCAGCACCATTTCTTCAAGCGCGGCCGGCAACGACGCGTTGCCCTTGCCCGACAGGCCGATGTTCATCGGGAAGGCGTCGAAGGACTGGATCATGCGCGCCAGATGCCACGGGCCGGGCGTGCAGGTCGTCGCCAGCGTGCCATGCGCCGGTCCGGTGCCGCCGCCGAGCATGGTGGTGATGCCTGACATCAGCGCTTCCTCGATCTGCTGCGGGCAGATGAAGTGGATATGCGCGTCGAAGCCGCCGGCGGTGAGGATCTTGCCCTCGCCGGCGATGATCTCGGTGCCGGGACCGATGATAATGGTGACGCCGTCTTGCAGGTCGGGATTGCCGGCCTTGCCGATCGCGGCAATGCGGCCGTCGCTCAGGCCGATATCGGCCTTGAAGATGCCGCCTGAGGCATCGACGACCAGCGCATTGGTGATGACGGTGTCGACCGCGCCTTGGGCGCGGGACACCTGGCTCTGGCCCATGCCGTCGCGGATGACCTTGCCGCCGCCGAATTTCACCTCTTCGCCATGCAGCGTAAAATCCTTCTCGACCTCGATGAACAGCTCGGTATCGGCAAGCCGCACCTTGTCGCCGACGGTCGGGCCGTACATCTGCGCATAGGCGGCGCGGGTGATTCTAGCCATCAGCAATTGCTCCCGAAATACGACCCAAGATACGGCCGGGGCGAAGCCCGGCCCCACATTGTCGCCATCCTATGGTCACGCAATGACCTGCTGGGCGACACCTTCCGATCCCATTTAACGTTTGAGGTGGCAGGGTCACCCCAAAACGACCGTTTGCCAATCGATGGAAAGGAAGTTTTATGCGCAAAACGATCTCTCTCGCAGCCGCCGCCACCCTGCTGCTCGCGACCGCCGCCAGCGCCCAGCAACAGCCTGCGCCGCAGCCTGCCGAGCCGCCGGCTTCGCCCGCTCCCGCAGCGCCCGGCGCTCAGCCGCAAGCGCCGGCGATCCAGACCGTCAACGTCGTCGACATCGAGGAACTGCCCAAGGAAACGCAGACCAAGGTCAACGAAGTGATCGCCAAGCGCGGCGAGGACGGCCTGCAGAAATTGCGCAGCTCGATCGACGCGACCCCCCAGGTCAAATCCGCGCTCGAAGCCAAGGGACTCACCTCGGCGCAAGTGATCGCCGCCAGCATGGACGCCAACGGCTCGCTGACCTTGATCACCAAGAAGGCGAGCTGACGACGCGCCGTGGCGGGCCGGCACGAGGCCGGCCTGCCGCATCGGGGAGGGAACCTTCGCAGGGCGGAATACGTTTCGACTTTTTGGCCTAGAAGCGAGCCTCGAAAGCGGCTCTGAGAGCGAGCGATGGCGATCACCACCTTCCCCGACAGCAGATGGCTGCATATGCTTGCCGCAACTGCGTTTCTTGCGGCGAGCGCTCCCCAGGCCGGGCTGAATGCGCAGGGTCTTGAAGGCCCTGAGACCCAGAACAAGATCATCGGCTCGGAGGTCGGCCAGGAAGAGACCAACACGGCTGTCGAGGCCGGCAAAGTCGCTACGGCGATCGACCGGACGCGTGAAAACATCGGCGCGGTGCGCAAGACATCCAAGCTCGACAAGGTCGATATCGTGTTCCTTACCGACGCCGCGCGCACGGAAGGCGGGCTGCCGCCGGCGATCGAAAGCAAGGTCGAGCAGCATCAGGACGACATTGCGGAACTGCGCGACGAGATCGAGGCGAACGCATTGCTGTTCAACGCCATCGACTCTCGACGCGTGCAGACCGAAGACGTTCTCGCCGTCGAATTCGACGATCCTGGCAAGGTCGTCATCTACGCGGCGGCCAAGCCGCCCAGCTGAGCCGAAACCGCTCGACGCTCTGGATCGCACAACGCGACCAGGGGATCTCACAGCGCGCCCAGGGGATCTCACAACGCGACCAGGGGATCTCACAATGCGCCCATGATCTTCTGCTGGAACCCGTAGACCTCGCGCTTGCCGCCGAGCGGCACCAGGGTGACGTCGCGCTCCTGACCGGGCTCGAAGCGCATTGCGGTGCCGGCGGCGATGTCGAGGCGCATGCCGCGCGCTCCGTCGCGATCGAATTTCAGCCCCTCATTGGTCTCGAAGAAATGATAGTGGCTGCCGACCTGGATCGGCCGGTCGCCGCTGTTGGCCACCTTCATGGTGATGGTCGGCTGGCCCTTGTTGAGTTCGATCTCGCCGCCTGCCGTGATGATTTCGCCCGGGATCATCGCCATCGATATGCCTTTCGCTGTCAGGATCGTGCCGTCACGCGGCGCGGCGCTCCGGGCCGCAGCCTTCGGCCTTGAGGACGCGCTTTGTCGAGGCGGGATATTTGTTCAGCATCGCAGCCGGCCTTATCGGGCGCGGCGCGAAATCACCGCCGCAGTTAGGGCAAAAGCCTCCCAGAACACGGTCCACGCACTCGGCGCAGAAGGTGCACTCGAAGGTGCAGATCAGCGCATCCGTCGCCTCAGGCGGCAGATCCTTGTCGCAGCATTCGCAGTTGGGGCGTAGCTCAAGCATTTTTTTCTCCTACCGGCCCCACCGTGTCGGCCATCATCTTATCGGTTCATGCACGGTCACCAGCTTGGTGCCGTCGGGAAACGTCGCCTCGACCTGGACGTCGTGGATCATCTCGGCGATGCCTTCCATCACCTGCGCGCGGGTGACGACGTGGGCGCCGGCCTCCATCAGCTCGGCGACCTGGCGGCCGTCGCGGGCGCCCTCGACGACGAAGTCGGTGATCAGCGCGATCGCCTCCGGGTGATTGAGCTTGACGCCGCGTTCGAGCCGCTTGCGCGCCACGATCGCCGCCATGGCGATGAGCAGCTTGTCCTTTTCCCTTGGCGTCAGATTCATGCGTTTTCCCAGGATGGCGTAGACAGGAGCGGTGTAATCGGAATCAGAGTGACCATAATTTGGGCAGACCGGCCAGTCCGTTGAGCAATTCGACGAGCGGAACCAGCCGCTTGCGGAGCTGGTAGCCGTCCTCGGCAAACAGCCTCGCAAGAAGCTTGCCAGATTTCTTCACGCTCCAGACGCTGGCGTCGCCCTGGCCGCCGATGATGTCCCGGGCCGGATCGAGCAAAGCCTCGACCCGCGGCGAGATCATCAGCACCGTCGCCATGGCAATGGCGCCGCCGGCCACGGCCGAACCGCCCAGAATCGCCGCAATGTCCGGCCCGATGCGGAAATCCTCGGCATGAACCAGCGCTCCGTCCTGGCTGACCCGCCAGCGGTCGTGGAAAGCGCCGTGCGCCGCGCGTTCGCCCATGGCGAGGCGGCCGAAGACGGTCGCCTCGAGCACCAGCGCCTCGGCACCGGCGGCAAGCTCCAGGTCAAGCCTGCGGGCGAAGGCCGACCGATCAAAGACGATGGTTTCCTGCGGCAGCCAGGCGATGCGGCCGCCGGCGCCGACCGTTAGCTTCACCCGCACCTCGGCACGGTCGGATGCGGCGCGGTAGACCTTCTCGCAGGCCTGGGTGGTTATGCTGGCGCAGGCGCCGGCGCCGACATCGACCTGCCAGCCAAGGCGGTCGCCGCCGGTCAGCCCGCCGGCGGTGTTGATCAGCACGGCTTCGAGCGGATCGGCCGAGACGGCCGGCATGCGGATCTTGGCGGATCCATCCTGATAAAGCCGCCGAAGACGCGTGCGGCCGCCATCCTTCTCACAGGCAAGCCGCGCCGTCCCGGCGACGCGCTGCGCCGGCGGCACAAAGGTCAGGTCCTGTCCGATCATATCCACGTCGCCAACTTAAGCACAGCGCCGGCTTTGTCGACATATAGCTTGTTGCTTGACAACGTTTCGGTTTCTATAGAGGAGCCGTCTTGGTACGGTCACACAACGCCTGGCCGGATAAAAGGCGACGGTGACGGTCTGAACCTGGGGAAAAACGGGCGCCGATCCGTTGGCGCCGGGAAACGACGAGGGTTGGGGAAGGAACCGAATGGCTGACCAGCTGGCAACGGACATCATCGAGAAGATCAAGGCTCATGCCGAGCCGGGTGGCGAAGAGATCACCACCAGCACCGAACTGACCTCGCTTGGCATCCATTCGCTGGAACTGACGGAGATCATCTTCGACCTCGAGGAACAGTATGGCATCGAGATCGAGATGAACACCGTCGACGCCTGGAGCAATCTGAAGAACGTCGGCGACATGGTCGAGGCGGTTCGCGCGCTGATCGCGAAAAAAGCCTGACCGAATGCACAAGCGCGTCGTCATTACCGGCATCGGCGGCCTGTGCGGGCTCGGCACCGACGTGCCGACGATCTGGGGCGAGATGCGCGCCGGCCGTTCGGCCATCGGCCCGATCGTCAATTCGGAGCTGCATGACCTGAAAATCAGGGTCGGCTGCGAAATCAGGACGCTTCCCGAGCACGGCATCGACCGCAAGCAGGCCGTGTCGATGGACCGTTTCAGCCTGTTGGCGACGATCGCCGCGCGCGAGGCCGCGCAACAAGCCGGGCTAAGCTTGCACGCGGCCAACACCTACCGGATGGGCTCCATCGTCGGCGTCGGCGTTTGCGGCTGGGAGGCGATCGAAGAGAGCTATCGCGCCATCCTGCTCGAGGGCAAGAACCGCACCGGCATCTTCACCGTGCCGAAAGTGATGCCGGGCGCCGCGGCCGGCCATGTCAGCATGAATCTCGGCCTACGCGGACCGGTCTTCGGCATCACCTCGGCCTGCTCCTCGTCCAACCACGCCATTGCCTCGGCGGTCGACCAGATCAGGCTTGGCCGCGCCGACGTCATGCTCGCCGGCGGCACCGATGCGCCGCTGGTCTGGGGCATCCTGAAAGGCTGGGAGGCGTTGCGGGTGCTGGCGCCCGACACCTGCCGGCCGTTTTCGGCCGATCGCCAGGGCCTGGTGCTCGGCGAAGGCGCCGGCATGGTCGTGCTGGAAACTTTTGAGCATGCCATGGCGCGCGGCGCCACGATCCTTGCCGAAATTGCCGGCGCCGGCCTTTCCGGCGATGCCTCCGACATCGTCGCGCCGACCATCGAAGGGCCGGAGGCGGCGATGCGCTTCTGCCTCGTCGATGCCAGGCTCAACCCGGAGGACATCGACTACGTCAATGCGCATGGCACCGGCACCAAGGCCAACGACCAGATCGAGACGGCGGCGATCAAGCGCGTTTTTGGCGATCATGCCCAAAAACTTTCGATCTCCTCGACCAAATCGATGCATGCCCACTGCCTCGGCGCGTCGGGCGCGCTGGAGCTGATCGCCTGCGTGATGGCGATCCGCGAAGGCATCGTGCCGCCGACAGCCAATTTTCGCGAAACCGACGCCGATTGCGATCTCGACATCACGCCGAATGTGGCGCGCGAGCGCAAGGTGCGCGCGGCGATCAGCAACGGTTTTGCGTTCGGCGGCACCAATGCGGTGCTGGCGTTCAAGGCGGTCTGACCGCAGCCGGTTCCCAGCTACGGCGAGACGCGTCTTGCCACGCGCCACGACGGCGCGCTTGCGCGAAAAAAATCCCAGGAGTTTCGATGACCGACCTGTCCGCCTTTCCGATCGCCACGCGCTGGCCGGCCAGCCATCCCGACCGCATCCAGCTCTATTCGTTCCCGACGCCGAACGGGGTAAAAGTGTCGATCGCGCTGGAGGAACTCGGCCTGCCCTACGAGGCGCATGCGGTGAACATCGGCAAGGACGAGAGCTGGACGCCGGAATTCCTGTCGCTGAACCCGAACGGCAAGATCCCGGCGATGATCGATCCGGACGGCCCGGGCGGCAAGCCGATCGGGCTGTTCGAATCCGGCGCCATCCTGCTCTACCTCACCGACAAGACCGGCAGGCTGATCCCGGCCGACCCGGCGCGACGTTACGAAACGATCCAGTGGGTGTTCTTCCAGATGGCCTCGATCGGGCCGATGTTCGGGCAGGTCGGCTTCTTCCACAAATTCGCCGGACGCGAGATCGCCGACAAGCGCCCGCTGGCGCGCTATCGCGACGAATCGCGGCGGCTGATCGGTGTGCTCGAGACGAGGCTGAAGGGCCGCAGCTGGATCATGGACGACGATTACACCATCGCCGACATCTCGATGCTGGGCTGGGTACGCAATCTGATCGGTTTTTACGAGGCAAGGGAACTTGTCGGCTTCGACGATTTTTCCCATGTCGCGGCATGGCTGGAGCGCGGCCTTGCCCGGCCGGCGGTGCAAAGGGGTCTCAGCATCCCCGCTCGCGGCTAGCTCATCGGTCGCAGGCGCCGGGAAGCGGCTATTTTGACTTGGTTTTGGGTTTTGAGCCGCCCTTGCCCATGACGGAAGCGGCGAGGGACGCAGCGGTCTTGGCGGTGGCGACAACTGCGCCGGCCGCGACATTGGCCGTCGTCTTGACGGTGCGCATCGCGCTGTCCGCCATCGAGCCGCCACTTGCCGACTTCCTCGACCTAGCCGGTTTTGCCGTGGTTTTGGCGGCGGTCGGTGTCACTTTCTTCGGTGCTGCCTTGCCAAAACTGGGCTTTGCATCCTTGGAGCGGGCGGCAACGGCCGGGCCAGCGCCGGTCTTCGCTTCAGTTGCCTTTGATCCAGTTGCCCTGGATCGAGTTGCCCTGCCCTTGCCGGGCGCAGGCTTTCTTGCCTTGTTTGCCATCGGAGTAGCCATCGGACAGTCTTCCTCATGTCAGCATTATTGCCGTATTCGAGATAACGGCCGGAAAGTCCGAAGGTTCCAGGCGCCGGCTGTCCCGCGAATCAGGGTTGATCGCCAAGCACCAGATCGGCGGGGCGGCGGCGGGCAAGCACGCGGTCGATGTTGGGCATGTCGTTGGAGGCGATCCAGGCGCGGGCGTCGTCGTCGGAGCGGCCATGCTCGTGCCACCGCTCGAGCAGCCGGCGCTCGAGCTCGTCGCGCGGCACATCGACAAAGATCGAGAAATCGAACAGCGGCGCCAGCCGCGACCACGGTTCCTCGTCAAGCAGCAAATAATTGCCTTCGACCAGGATGAACTTGGTGTCGGCGGCGATGATCGAAGCGGCCGCGCGCGACAGCTCCATGCTGCGGTCGAACACCGGAATGGCGATGTCGGGCTCGGCGGCGCGGATGCGCTTCAGCAAGGTTTCGAAGCCGGCAAAGTCAAAGGTTTCCGGAGCGCCCTTTCGCGCGCGCAGGCCGCGCCGCTCGAGCACGATATCGTCGTAATGGAAGCCATCCATCGGCACGATTTCGGCCGCGCCTTCCGGCAGCAGCTCATGCAGGCGCGCCGACAGCGTCGACTTGCCGGCGCCCGGAGGACCGGCGATGGCAACGACAAAGCGCCGCGCCTTGCCGGCGCGCTTGAAGATGGTGGCGGCGAGGTGGGCAATCTCGGACATCGGAGCCTTTCTGGCCTAAGTGTTTTGGATCGCATCTTGGCTATAGTTGGCGGGATTTTCAAACGCGGGATTATTGAAGATCGACCAATTGTCGAGGTCGGCGCCGCTGCCCCCTCATCCGGCCGCTTCGCGGCCACCTTCTCCCCGTTGGGGAGAAGAGAGAAGCGGCGGCGCTGGCGATCTCCTCTCCCCTCGGGGAGAGGTCGGATTGCCCCGAATTGCCCTTTGCAAGTCGGTTGGCAATCCGGGTGAGGGGGCAGCGCCAACGCTCGCAATAGGAGGGCTAACTCCAACCGAAGCGCCGCCCCCGACACAGCCCAATCAGGCGGGCACGGATCGGCCGATCCGCAGGAAATCGCCGTCGAAGGCGACATCCCGCGTCGAACCGTCAGCAGCCGCAATGCGCATGTGCCCCGGCGCGGTGGCGATGTCGCGCGGCGGCTCGCCGCTTGATAAGGGCAGTGCGCCGATGACGTGGCGGAACGAGACATTGCCGCCAAGGGCAAAGGCGGTCGCCACCCCTTCCCGCTTCAGCCAGTTGTCACCCAGCGACGCGGCATGGCCGAGCGCCGTGCGGCCGTCCTCGATGCCGAGCACGCCGCGATGGCGGCCGCTCCACGGCGCGTAGTCGCGGCCGCCATTGCTGATCCACAGCATGGTGACCGGCAGCTCGGCCGGGTTTTTTAGCACCAGCACCAGATCGGCCTCCTTCTTTCGCGCCAGTGCGGTCCAGCCCGGCCCGCCATGGTCGGCCTCGACCAGCGTGACGAAATCCTCTCGGCTGTGGTCGATGCGATAGTCGGTCAGGTCGAGCGTGCCGCCATCGGCGGCGGGAAATCGCGTCAGGTCGGTGGAACGCGCCGGATAGGCGAAAAGAAATCGGCCGCGGGCCGGATCGGGCTCGAGCGGGTCGTCCGGCGTTGCCGCAAACCGCTTCGGCGAAAAGGCCAGCCTGCCGCCGTCCGTCATCACCGTCATCGGATGATGGGCGACGGAAATCGCGCCGGATCCGCCGGAAAAGACATGCTCCTGGTAGAGAAAGGGATGGTCGTCGCGCAGGGTTAGGATTTTTTCGACCGTGGCGCCCAAAACCTTGTGCTGCAGCCGGAAAACGGCGCGCCAGCCATCGACTGTCGCCGCGGAGGCAACGACATCCCAGCGGCTGTTGGCCGGCCAGCCATGCAAGGGTGCTTCCTCGACATCGCTGCGCGAAAACGGCGCGCATAAAAAATCGCCGGACAGGCGAACGGTGCCCGCGGGCAGGTCTGGCGGCAGCGTCGCGCGCGGCTCGTCGATCCACGGCGCGCGATGCAGCGGTTTTAGCCGGCGCCCGTCGATATCGACCGTCATGTCGGCGAGATGGCCAACGGTGAGATCGACCGTTACCGAAATGCCCTTTGCCCTGATCGTGAGCGTATCCATGGCGCACCTGCTGATTCTGCCGGCGCCAGCAAACCCGCTCGGTGCCGGTTGCGCAAGCTGGGTGATGGGCATTTCGCATCAGAGACGCATTTGCCCGGTCACGTACCCTAGCCCCGAGGCTTTCGCTCTACGATGGACCCCCACCCCTAACCCCTCCCCACAAGGGGGAGGGAGACTTCCGTTGGCGCTGACCTCGGCAAATTGCCTGCCTTCCGGCGCGCCAAAGGGAAAGTAAAGGCGCGCGGCAGCGTTCCCTCCCCCTTGTGGGGAGGGTTAGGGTGGGGGTCAATCGTAAGGCGAAAGCCTCGGCCCCTCGCCCCGTCACTATACGGGGAGAGGATGCCGGCAGGCAGGTGAGGGGCGGCGCCAACGCCAGGAGCGTGGGGCATTCAAACCCGAAGCGATTGCCGTGAACACCGGCATTAACCAAATGGACGGCGCCATTGGGTTAGGCTAGTTTCCCACTCGTTTCAGCAACAGCTTACCTTCAGAATGTCCAAACTGCGCCTCTTTCCGCTCACCCAAAGATTTGTCGCGGCGTTTGCGCTGCTGGCGCTCGTCGCCGGCTG
Organism: Mesorhizobium sp. WSM4816; assembly: GCF_055811535.1. Taxonomy (NCBI): domain Bacteria; kingdom Pseudomonadati; phylum Pseudomonadota; class Alphaproteobacteria; order Hyphomicrobiales; family Phyllobacteriaceae; genus Mesorhizobium; species Mesorhizobium sp. WSM4816. The sequence goes on from NZ_JBVVQR010000003.1 coordinate 335,531, forward strand.
CGCGACGACGCCGACGGAGACCATGCTGGCGGTGCCGGCGCCGGCGCAGAAATATGCGGCTGTCGTCGTCGACGGCAGCAGCGGCAGGACGCTGTTCGAGGCCAACTCGACGGCGCCGCGCTATCCGGCATCGCTGACCAAGATGATGACGCTCTACCTGCTGTTCGAGGCGCTGGAGCAGGGCCGCATCAGCAAGACGACGCTGATCCCGGTCTCGGCCAATGCCGCCAGGCAGCCGCCGACCAAGCTGCGCTTCCGACGCGGCGAGACGATCGACGTCGATTCGGCAATCCGGGCGATCACCGTCAAATCAGCCAATGACGTGGCGGTCGCCGTCGCCGAATATCTCGGCGGCAGCGAGGACGCATTCGCCGCGATGATGACCGCCAAGGCGCACCAGATCGGCATGCGCAGCACCGTCTTCCGCAATGCCTCGGGCCTGCCGGACGCCGGCCAGCAGACGACGGCGCGCGACATGGCGGTGCTCGGCATGGCGCTGCGCGCCCGCTTCCCGCAGCATTTCCACTATTTTTCGGAAAGCGACTTCATGTTCCGGGGCCGGCTGGTGCGCGGCCACAACGACATGCTCGGCCGCGTCCGCGGCGTCAACGGCATCAAGACCGGCTATATCAGAGCTTCGGGCTTCAACATCGTCACCTCCTACGATGCCGACGGCCGCCGGCTGATCCTCGTGGTGATGGGCGCCGACAGCGCGCGCCAGCGCAACGACCACGTCGAAGCGCTGATCCAGCGCAACCTGTCGCCGGCATCGAACACGACGACACGATTGTTGTATGCCGAGCAGTGAAACTAGGCGACTGCGCTGTCGCTGATTTCGCGGATGCGGCTGACCAGCCTCATCACACGGTCCTCGACATGGCTGACGCAGCCCCCCGGCAGACTTTGGTCAGGCCGCGTCGGCCGCGGCTTGCACCGTCAGATGCACCCCGGTTTCGATCTGCAGAGCACGGATGACGCCGAGAAGGTTCTCCGCCGTAGGGTTGCCGTCTGGTCCGAACATGCGCATGAGGCTCTTCGGCGACTTGCCGACGATTTCACCCAGCCGCTCGAAGCCGATCGTTGCGTTGATCGTCTCGCGCATCGCCGCGCGGCCGCCAGCGGCATCGCCATCGAGCAGATCCTGCACCGCCTGGCGCAACAACGCCTCCCGAAAAAGCGAATCGCGCTCAGCCCGCGCGCGCACCGTCTCGCGAAAAGCCCTCGTCAACGGCATGACTATCTACCCGTCCTGCTGCCCACGCGCTTGCGCGCCCTGTAATCGCGCCAGTGTCTCAGCGCGTCTTGTATGTCGTCCTGCTGCCGTCTCTTCGTTCCACCGCCCGACAGGATCACCAGCGTCGTGCCGTCCCAGCCGAAATAGATACGATAGCCGGGTCCGCGATCGATCCGAAGTTCCGCCGCACCTTCGCCGATCGGCTTCACGTTCGACGTATTGCCGTCGCCAAGCCTGGCGAGCCGCGTCGTGACAAGCGCCGCTGCCTGGCCGTCGAGCGCATTCCTTTTCGGTCAGATACTCTCGGATCATATGGTGTCATTTATGTTACCAATTGGCAAGCAGTTTCAATTATTGAGCGGTGTCAGAAATGCGCCCGCCAGGTTGCGGCCTTCAGCAGCACGGATCTGTCCAGCGGTGGCGTAAGTTCGAAGGCGCGCGGTTGGCGGACGAAGTCGAACAGCCGGACCAGCCGGAACGCATCCGGCCGCTCCTCCGAGAAGGCCCGTTCGTTCTCCGAAAGCAGGAACGGGGTCTGCTTGTGGCCGGTGGTGGTCTTCACCTCGATCAGCCGCTCGCTGCCGGCCGGATCGAACGAGCGGATGTCATAGCCGGCACCGTCGCCGTCCTCCACTGATACCCAGCGCACCTTCCGGGCAAGATCGTCACGTCCTGCCGCGCGCAAGCCCGACTGCTCGGCGAAGAAGACGCGTTCCTCGCCGCTCTGGCCCAGTAGTCGGTTGCGGGCGTCCCGCAGCGCCGGATCGAACTTCCGCACGATTCGCTCCAGCGCTGGCGGCACGGCCTCGAAAGCCGCGACAGGTGGCGCTTCGAAGAAAAGGGGCTGGGGCTCGTGCAACCCGGGTGCAGGCGCGGCCAAGATCGGGCTCTCAAAGAGCGCCGGTTCGCGGGCGATATGGCGCTCGACGCCGTCGACCAGGGCGCGTTGGAAGTTCGCCATCGGCTTGTATCCGGCAATCCACGGCATGCCGAGCCGATAGAGCACCGCGCTGATGTTCTGAAGCTTGAATTCGATCGAGCCGCGGCTACGGCCAGTCAACTCCTGAAGCTGTGCGTTGCGCTGCGCCTTGACGAACGAACGGCCCGCCAGTTCCAGCGACAGCATGTCGAAATAGCCGGCGATGATGAGGTCGATCTCGCGGTCGGTCCAATCACTGCCGGTCAGCGCGTCGGACATAGTCAGAGCTGGCCTGAGAAGGTGAGGAATTGTAGAGAGGAGAAGAGTGAGTTGGTGTCCCGCAATTGTCTCTCCAATCGCCTGCGCTGATCTCCGACTGATGTTAGAGAAGTCGTGTAGCGACCCTGGCTGTCGGCGTCCGGGATAAGAATGGAGATTGAGGCCATTTCCTTCGGGTTGATATTTGCCATTCCGACGATGCTCTTTGCCATGTTGCGCAAGGTGGCTTTGCCATGTCGAGAATTGAGGTAGCCTGCGACGTAGTGCGGACTGATTGAATTCTTGGCCCTCGCCCGAACAAGATACCCAGCGAAAGCAAATGGCTCCTCTATTCCAAAAACAGCAGTCTTACCCACAAGATCGACGCTGTTTTTCCGATTGAATAGGATGTCTCCTTTCCGGATCGTGTATTTTTCTACCTCTTTGTCAGAAAGATCGATGAACTTGAGGTCAACCACGACAATTCGACCGTCATTGGTGACATTGCCCATGCGCAGAATCGGAAACGCTCCGGCTTCTCCAGCTTTCGCGCTCGTGCCGTATTGAGTGTCTTCCAGCAGATCACCGATCACCCCACGTTGGAAACCTTTTGGGTTTGTGTCCGGATCATCATGCATGAAGTGGCGGGCGCTGTTCCATTTCTGCGTTGAAGCCCGCCCCGGCTTCAGCTAAGAAGCCGTGGCTGGCTGGTTCACTGGCTGGTTCGTTTTCCGGATTTCGATCCTGAAGGCACCCGTAGCTCAGCTGGATAGAGCGCTGCCCTCCGAAGGCAGAGGTCACAGGTTCGAATCCTGTCGGGTGCGCCATAGAATTGCCTCAGCCCCGCTCGATGGCCGAAGCTTTCTTCCAGCCTACTGGAACCACAGTACAGACGATGGTCGACAGCATTTCCTCAGAAGTTCGCTCGCGAATAATGAGCCTGATTCGAGGCAGGAACACGCGTCCAGAGATTTATGTTCGGCGGATCCTCCACGCTGCCGGCTATCGATTCCGCCTTCATCGTAATGATTTGCCAGGCCGACCAGATATCGTGCTGCCGAGATATTGGACGGCGGTGTTCATAAACGGCTGCTTCTGGCACGGTCACGATTGTAGGCGAGGTAAGCGCCCGTCTTCGAACACGGAATTCTGGGCAGAGAAGATCGACAGAACCATGGGCCGCGACCGACGCAACTCGGAAGCTCTGACGGCGGCTGGCTGGCGCGTAGTAACGATCTGGGAATGCCGCCTCGAAGCCGACACCGAGGCCCTGCTGGCAGACTTGGCAGACGTCAGCGGGCGCGCGACGGTTCTATCGAGTTGACAAGGTACCCCGCAAAATAGCGAGCCAGCTTGGGAGGGACGGCATTTCCGATCATGCGAGCGACGGGCTCGATCTGCTCCGTCGGATAGAAAACGTATTCATCTGGAAAGGATTGCAGGATGGCTGCCTCCCGAAGGGAAATCCCGCGAACTTGGTTGGTATCGAAATGCCCAAATCGCCCATTTGAAATGCTGTGGCACTTCGTCGTGATTGTCGGCGACGGCCGATCTGGATGCATTCGGGTGTAGACATCGCTGAAGCAGCGGTCGTTGAGACGCTCGTTGACCTTGCGGTGGCAGTCGAGCGTCAGGTCGCCGTATTGGGTGTTTGCCATGTAAGCATTCGACTCTCCGGGCTTGGCGGACGACAGACGCATGAGGTTCAGCTCGCTCAGCGAGCGGGCCTTGTGGTTGGGGATTTCCGGATGGACTTCGCCCGCGGCCACTGGTGGCAAGTGTCCGATCGCACGGGACACCGAAACCAGAGTTTCGTTCGGATCGGAGTCCGGTACCAACAACTCGGTTTCCAAGAGATCGGCGAAACGCTCCTCGCGGACAAGGTCGCGTCGAACCGCGATCAGAATCGACCGTTTGCGGTATTGAGGGATGCCGAAGTTCGAAGTGCACACCACCTTCGAGCCGGTCACGTAACCCAATTGATTAAGGCGCACTCTGAAATCTTCCCAGATACCCCCGTACTTGGCATCCTTGATACCTGCAACATTCTCGGACAACACCATTTCAGGCTTATAGCGGTCGACATATTCGGCAGCTTCCGTCAGCAAGCTACGGTCCTTCTCCCTTCCCAATCGACGCTTTTCGCTCAGTTTCTTCCGGGAAAGGCGGGTGAATGGCTGGCAGGGCGCACAAATGGCAAAAAGTACGGGAGTGGCTGGAGCTTTCGACCGATAGTAGCCCAGCAGCGAATCAAGCTCCGCACACAGTTCTGCCTGTTGCCCGCCTGGGTAATCCTCGGTTGCGGGGAAAACGTCGTAGTGGAGGAACCTTGAGTTTGAATGGTCGACCGTTTCGTTGAAATTGTTTTCTGCGTAGGTAAGGCGGCAGCGATTGTCCTTGTCGATCCCGGCAATCACGTAACCGCCGGCATCGATCAGACCTCGAGTCGTTCCGCCGGCACCGCAAAAAAAATCAACTGCGAGAAAATTCGGCATCTTTGCCGCCTTTTGCTCGTCTTTCTTGCCGACCGAAACACCCATCACAGTACCTTCCTGATGCGCTTGATATCGGCAGACGTGAACACACGCCAACCATTTCTGTCGCGCTTCACATCTTCGATCCTCTTTTCCCGGAACCAGCGCAGGAGGGTGCTTTTCGAGATTCCCAACTCCTTTGCGGCCCCGTCCGTGGAGTAGGTCTTCTCGCGCGACACACAAATCTCCGTGAATATATTCAATCATACTCATCGTCGGGATGCAGTCAATGGCTGCGCAAGAAATTTCGTTGGAGTCACAATCATTTAACGCGTAGTCGGTCATCCAAAGGCGTTACTCGGGGTGCACCACCTACCTTGCAATGCAACATACCGCTTTTCACGGTTGTACATTTGTCATATGTACGACCTCTATCGGCGTGGAGAGCGAATGTGGTACGCGAAGAAGACAGGGCAAAATTTGTAAGGCTGGCATCCACCCGCGTTACCAAGGCACTAAAGGACATCCAGCTTATCGGAAATCTCGCAAATCGATCGAATTATGACTACACCGATGAGGATATTACGAAGATTTTTAAGGCTCTGAACGAAGAGATCAGCGTTTGTCGGAAACGGTTTGAGCTCTCCGGAAAGAGAAATGGGGCGACCAAGTTCACGTTGGAATAGGGGATAAGTCATGGATTCCAAAAAAGTATGTCTGTCACTTCTGGCTGCCGAGTCCGAACTCGAAGTCGAAAAAATTCTTGCTTCAGTCCCGGAGATGCAGGACTCCAAAAACTGGAAGCCTCTTGACGGCCGCGAGACCAACTTCAACGTTACTTCCAACCAGGCATCGGACGGCGGGAAGGCACTGACCGAACTGATGACTAATATGGTCGATGCCGTGCTCCTGAAACACGCCTACCTCAAGGGCATCGATCCGAAAGGCAAAAAAGCCCCCGCCACCATGTATCAAGCGGTCGACCGACTCGTTCATAAGATGCACGGCGGAAAGCTGGTGAACCTCGGGCCCAACGATCCATGGCTCAAGAAGTTCGCCCAGAGCAATCTCGCGATCGGTATCACAGGTGCGAAGTCCAAGGCGGAAGGCTTGCCTTGTTATTCATTCGCCGACAACGGTGAAGGCCAGCACCCGGACGATTTTGAGACCACTTTCCTGTCGCTGAGCGCCGGCAACAAGAAATCTATCAACTTCGTCCAGGGCAAGTTCAACATGGGCTCGTCCGGCGTGCTTCGCTATTGCGGCCGTCGCTGGTTCAAGCTCATCGTGTCCCGCCGTTACGATAAGTCGGGTCCGTGGGGATGGACTATCATGCGTCGCCGCCCGACCGACGGCGATCGCATGCCTGTGGCGGAGTATTTCGTCATGCCGGGCGGCAAGATCGCCAGGTTCGATGCCGAGGAGCTGTTTCCCTACCATACGATCGAGAAGAAGCGCTACGACCGCATGCATTTGAATGCGGGCACGATCGTGAAGCTCTACGACTACCAGGTCGGGTCCCGGTTTCTCAGCTTCCGCGGTTCGCGCGATGCGCTTAACGAGAACTTGGTCGAGACCATCCTTCCATTCCGCATCCTTGATCTCAGGCAGAAGCCGGACCCGAAGCGCGGTCCGGACCGCGCATTGGGGGTAGACCCACGCCCTTTTTACGGGATGGAATTCCTGCTCCTCAATTCCCACAAGGAAGAGGGCCTGGAAGGCGAAGACGAAGCCTCGGGCGAAGACAGGGTGTTTGTCGGCAAGTTTTCGCACCCGAATCTCGGCGAAGTGAGCATCAGCGCGATACCGTTGAAGCGCGACATCCCAGGGTGGCTCAAGCCGAACAACTCCAACAATCGTGTCTTCCATGCCGTCAACGGACAGGTCCAGTTCAAGCAGACACGCGGCTATCTCTCCACCACATGCGGATTTCCTGCCTTAAAGGACCGCATCGTCGTTATCGTTGATGCCAGCAATCTGACATTCGCGGCACACAACGAGGTGTGGAAGGGCGATCGGGAACACCTTAGCAACACGCTCGATGGCGAGCGCTACGTCGAAGAGGTCACCAAGACGATAAAAGAGTCACAGGCACTGAAGGATCTACAAGCCAAGATCGCCGCCGAGGAGCTGGAGCGCGCGGCGAAGACAGAGGGCAATTCGCTGTTCCAGAAGCTTGTCGACCGAGATCCCAGTCTCGCCGGCTTGCTGTCGAGCCGCGATCCTTCGATCAAGCTGCCTGCTTCCGGAGGGTCCAAGGCTGGCGGAAAAGAGAGCGGAACAGCCGAGGAGTTCAAGGGATCCTACAGCCCGACCTTTATCCGGTTGGAGGAACGCGTTGCGAAGAACGCTGTCGAAATTCCGCTTGGCCGCAGCCGGCCGCTGGGAGCCAGAACGGACGCGGACAACGATTATCTGCAGAGACCAGACAATCCCGGCCGAGTGATCCTTGACGAAGAGATTCGGAAGAAGTTCGGCGTACGCGAGCATCTGAAGGACGGTCGACTGACTCTCTACCTTTCTCCGGACAAGGAGGATGTTGATGTCGACGACACATTCACATTTCGGATCGCGTTACAGGACGAAGCAATGCCGCAGGCCGTTGTATCGGAAGAGGTGACCGTGCGGGTAGTTGCCGTGGTCGACGAAGACGATGAGAAAAAAGTAAAGCCGAAGCCAAAGCCGAAGCCCGATGTCAGTGCTGGGGATAAGAAAGCAGGCGATGGGGAAGATGCCCCGACCCACGGATTGCCGGCCGTCATTCTCTTGACCAAGGACGGGCGAGAACTGTCCGGCTATCAGACCGAAGAATGGCCGGATGACTTCTCCGATACCGACGGTGGCCTGATTCAGGATCTCGGGAAGGAGAGCGTTTACAAGATCAACTATGACAACGTCTATCATATCAAATACCGAATAGCGGCGAAGGACGGTGTTGCCCGCAACGTCATTACCGAGAAGTACATCCTCGGAATGCGCATTCTTTTGTTAGGCTGCGAGCATGCGCTTCGCAGCATGCATCGGACCGACAGCTCCGGAGATAATGGCATAGGGGAGTTCATGGACGACTTTCGTCGTATGGCGGCTAGAGGTGCCGCATCCACTGTGCTGGCCTTAGCTGAAAATCTGCCGAAGATCGTCGACGCATCTTCAATTCAGCAGGCAGAGCAGGTGGAGTGATAAGGCACCGATAGATGACAGACTCAAGCTGAATTGAGATGCCTGGTATGGGTCGCCGCAGGGTGCGGCGACCGGGCCTTCGCGACCGCCTCTGCCGGAGGAATGGGAGCTATATTGGCCGAACGGGCCTGACCGAAATTAAGCACCGGGGTTCCGGGACGATCCCGCCCACGTCACCTTCGAACTCAGCGATAGGTTGGAACCCAATCGGCCGCGAATGACTTTTCCGTAGGTAGACCTGAAGGGAGCGCCGCCGTGTCCGTACCGAAGGAAATGGATGTCGTCCTCGAAAAGCTGCCTTTGAGGATCGGCGCCTATGTTCCCGACGACTTGCTGGAAGACTGGTTCGCGCCGGGAACGGGCATGAACCCGGTCAGCAAGGAAGCGCTGGCGGCCGCCAAGGCTTACGGATGGCGCTTCGAATGCGAGTTCAAATACTACCCCGAACGGATGGAGGGCGTGTTCTGGAAGTGGGTGCCGGCGATCTGATCCGCGCAATTGCCATCGGCCCCTTGGCGCTTCAGTGATCGAGGTTGCCGCGCGATCGCTCCCCCTGACCGCCTCAGCCGCCGCCGATCGGCGTCGTCACCTTTCCGGTTCCGCCGCAATCGGGGCAGGTGCGGCCGTCGATCATGCCTGTCCCGGCGCAGCGGCGACAGAAATTCTCGCCGATGCCAGGAATGCCAGCCGGGACTTCGTCGGGATTGGCTTGACCTTCGCCAAATTGCTCGGGTTTGCCTTGCAGTTGCTTTCTCAACCGGCCGACCGCGGCCTCGTCGACTTCAAGCGACGTGCTGCTGTCGTCAGGCAGGCCTTCGCCGGATTGGCCTATGGTTTCGTTGCGCGGCCGGTCGTTCGTGCCTGTCGTTATCTTTGATTTCTGAGCCATTGCAGTACTCTTTGCAAATTGCAGGTGCAGCTCTCAGCTCCTGCGGTTCGAACGCCTCAGCTCCGCAGAGGTTCCGGCTGGCAAAATGTTCGCCGGCGGGGCCGACGGAAGCGGCGACAGCCAAGCGCATCCAGACTGAAACGGCACGCGATCGGGGAGGCTCAAGCAGGATTCCCATCAATGGTGCCGCAGCCTTGCGCCAGCGCTACGACAGCTGCTCCGACCGCACTTTCACATCGTCGCTCAGGTGCCGCACGATCGCGGCGGTCTTGCGGATATCGGCTTCGTCGAGAGCGACGCCCATGGTCGAGGCGATCGCCAGGAGCTGGGCGTTCAGCTCACCGTAGCGCGCGGCGCCTTTGCGCGTCAGCTGCACAAGCTTCGAGCGCCGGTGTTTTGGATTGTCGATGAATTCGACCAGCCCCTCGGCCGCAAGCTCATCCGCCAGCCGCTGCATGCGCTGACGGCTGGTGGGCCGCATCTGGGCGATCTGCGGCACGGTGAGCGGGCCGAGCAGCGCCAGGCTTCGCATGAAGCCGAACGCACCGCCGCCCCAACTGGTGATGAGCCCTGTCTTCTGGCCAAGAGCCCGTATCCTGAAGAAGCACTGGGCCACTTCGAGCATCAGCTCGGCGATCGCCTCGGCCTTGCCGTCAACGTTGGGGTCCGCCCCCGTCGTTCGGTCAGTCCCGTGTTGTGCCGACGCCATCGCTTCAGTTCCTTTTGTACGGGCCAATCTCTGCGATTGACACCTCCGTTGTCAACTTTTAGAATGACACCTTAGTTGTCGTTTCTAGGCGGCTATGGGCTTCGTAGCCCCGGCATCAGCGGGAGCAGACATGGCAATGGACCCGGCTGGGCAAACCGACAGCGGAACCGCAGGTGTCATCGCGAGACCGCCGCTGCTCTTTCTCGCTGCTTTGCTGATCGGCTTCGTGCTGGATCGCCTGCTGCGTTTGCCGTTCCCCGGTCCGGGGCTAGTTAGCTGGATCATCGGCGGCTCGCTGATCCTGATCGGTTTTGCGCTTTTCGCCGCGGGCATTCGCAACTTCATGCGCGAGGAGACGCCGGTGCCGACGAATGAGCCGACGCGCGTGCTGGTGACGACCGGTATCCACGACTGGACGCGCAATCCGATCTACCTCGGCATGTTCCTCATCTATGGCGGCATCGGCGTGGCCGCGCAGAATATCTGGATCCTTGTCCTCACGCTGCCGCTTGCAATCCTGGTCCGCTACGGCGTCGTCGCCCGTGAGGAGGCCTATCTCGAGCGGCGGTTCGGCAGTGCGTATCTCGACTACAGGCGACGCGTGCGGCGCTGGCTCTGAGCGTCGCAAGAATGCCGACAGTTGCGCACGTCAGGAAACCGCAACGAGATGACCGTTGCCAAGATCCCTCAGGGCCAGTTTCGGCGGCTCTTCGCCGATTTTTCGGGTCGGGCTCGGAATCTCCTGATCGAGACGCGCGAAACGCGGCCGGCGTCTTGCCGGATCGGGCACCGGCACGGCCTCGATCAAGCGCTTGGTGTAGGGGTGGCGCGGGTTCGAAAAGACCTGGTCGCGGGTGCCCATTTCGACGATCTGGCCGAGATACATGACGGCGACACGATCGGAAATATTCTCGACCACCGCCATATCGTGCGAGATGAACAGATAGGCGATGCCGAATTCGCGCTGCAGTTCCTTCAGCAGGTCGAGAACCCGGGCCTGGACCGACACGTCGAGCGCCGAAACGCTTTCGTCGGCGATGATGAGTTTGGGCCTGAGCGCGAGAGCGCGCGCGATGCAGATGCGCTGACGCTGGCCGCCCGAGAATTCGTGCGGATAGAGCTCCATCTGATCGGCCGAGAGGCCGACGCGTTCGAACAGCGCCGCCACAAGCTGGCTGCGCTCTTCCTTCGAAGCGATGCCATGGATCAACAGCGGCTCGGCAACGAGGTCGCCGACGCGCATGCGCGGGTCAAGCGAGGCATAGGGATCCTGGAAAATCATCTGCACGTCGCGGCGAACCGCCTTGCGCTGGTCACGGCCAAGGCCGGCGAGATTGCGCCCGCCGATGACGATATCGCCGTGGAAGGGCACAAGCCCGGCCAGCGCCTTGGCGGTGGTCGACTTGCCGCAGCCGGATTCGCCGACCAGCGCCAGCGTCTCGCGCGGCGCGATCGAAAAGCTGATGCCTTCGACGGCGTGGACACGGCGGTTCACTTGGCCGAAGAAGCCACCGCGCAGGTCGAAGCGGACATGCAGATCGTTGACCACCGCCACGCTTCCGGGCATTTCCGCTTCGACGGATTTTTGTTCGGCGGATTTTTGGCGGCCGACGCCGGTACCAATGCGCGGCACGGCAGCGAGCAGCTCGCGCGTGTAGTCGGCTTGCGGGCGGGCAAAAATATCGGCGGCTGTTCCCTGCTCGACCATGCGGCCGTGCCGCATGATGACGACGCGATCGGCCATTTCGGCAACCACGCCCATGTCGTGGGTGATGAGGATGACGCTGGTGCCGTGTTCGCGCTGCAGATCGCGCAACAGTTCCAGCACCTCGCCTTGAACGGTGACGTCGAGCGCCGTCGTCGGCTCGTCGGCGATCAGCACATCCGGTTTCAGCGCCAGCGCCATGGCGATCATCACGCGCTGGCGCATACCGCCGGACAGTTCGTGCGGAAACTGTTTTAGCCGGCTTTCGGCTTCCGAGATGCGGACGGCCTTCAGCGCCTCCATGGCGCGCCGGCGCGCCTCGGCGCGTGACAGGCCGGTATGGGCCTCGATCGACTCGACCAGCTGCCGGCCGATCGACAGCACCGGATTGAGCGATGTCATCGGCTCCTGGAAAATCATCGCGATGCGGTCGCCGCGAATACGGCGCATCCGACGCTCATCGAGTGTCGCGAGGTCGATTTCGCCAAGCTGGATCATGCCAGAGGAAATTCGTGCGGCAGGCTGCGGCAGCAACTGCATGATCGCCAGTGCGGTCATCGATTTGCCGGAACCGGATTCGCCGGCAATGCAAAGCGTCTCGCCGCGCTTGAGCGTCAGCGACAGGTCCGACACGACTTCCCGTTCGCCGTCCTCGCCGCGCACGCTGACGGAGAGGTTGGCGATATCGAGGATGGGTTTTGTTTCGCTGGTCATTGCAGGCGCAGCCCTGCGAGGGATTTATTCCGTCGCACCCCCCTCTGTCCTGCCGGACATCTCCCCCGCAAGGGGGGAGATTGGCAGTTTCGCCCCCGCGGCCATTCTTCGCCGTTGAAGATTGGCGAAATCCGTCGTGACATCCGATCTCCCCCCTTGCGGGGGAGATGGTCGGCAGACCAGAGGGGGGTGTGACGGAACGCAGCGTTCATTCAAACACGCAGCGCGGGAAGTAGAACGATACCACCCAGTTCGGCATATCGACGATCTCGCTGATCCGGAGATCGCCGCAGACCGAAACCAGCATATAGGCCTCGACCGGGTCCATTGCGTAGCGGCCGGCAAGCAGGTCGATCATCTGCGAGACCGCTTCCCTGGCGCCCGTCATCAGGTCCGGTCCGATGCCGGTCGTCACCTCATAGCCCTTGGCATCGAGATGGCGCGTCACCGGACCCGGCGTGGTGAAGCGCGGCGTCTTCAGCCGTGCATTTTTAACCAGGTCGAGCTTGAGCACGACATCCATCGGGCTTTCGATCGCCGTGCCGCACACTTCGCCGTCTCCCTGCGCGGCATGCGTGTCGCCGACCGAAAACAGCGCACCGGCCACCTCCACCGGCAGATAGAGCGTGGTGCCGGCCGCGAGATCGCGGATGTCGAGATTGCCGCCGACGCGCCTTGGCGGCACCACCGAGTGGAGGCCGATTTCAGCCGGCGCGTTGCCGATGGTGCCGGCAAAGGGTTTCAGCGGCACGCGGGCATGCTTGCCGAACAGCGCCGGCTCGAGCGAGGCGGCGTCGTATGTCCAGATGTTCAGCGCCGGCTCCGGAAAATCGTCGGCGAGCAGCCCGAACCCCGGAATGTTCGCCGTCCAGCCGAAGCCGGACGGCTTGAACATCTCAATTGTGATCTTCAGCGCGTCGCCCGGCTCAGCCCCGTCGACATAGATGGGCCCGGTGACGGGGTTCACCTTGGCGAAGTCGAGCAAAGCGACGTCGGCAACGGTGCTGTCGGCCTGAAGCTGGCCACCCGACGAATCGAGGCACTGAAACTCGATGGTCGAACCGGGCGCCACCCGCTCAGTCGGGACAAAGGAATTGTCCCAGCCGAAATGGTGATGGCGCCCGTGGATGGTGTAGTCGCAGTTATTGCACATCGGTCACATACACATTGTCGTAGTTGATCGGGATATGGACAGGATCGACATAGAGATTGTCGGCGCCGCCCATCCGGGGCGATTTCATGGTGAAGCGCTGCTCGTTGAAGACCGGCACCCAGGGCGCGTCTTCCATGATCTTGCCGTAGATCGCGCTCCACATCCTGGCACGTTCGCCTGATTTGGCCGGATCGACGATCGAGTCAGCCTCCGCCGCCTTGGCGTCGAGATCCTTGTTGCAGTACCACGACCAGTTCCAGCCGCCCGGAACCGCGCCGGCGCAGCTGAGGATCGGCCCGTAGAAATTCGACGGATCGGGGAAATCGGCGATCCAGGCCATGCCGCCGGACCAGATCATCGGCGCGCCGGCCTTGTCGCCGCCGGCGGCGATGACGTTGGCTTGCGCCAGCGACTGGATGCTGGCCTTGATGCCGACTGCCGCCAGGTCCTGCTGGATCGCCTGGGCAATGCGCGGGTTGGGATCGGTGTTCATGGCGAACAGCTGGGTGTCGAAACCATCGGGATGACCGGCCTCTGCAAGCAAAGCCTTGGCCTTGGCCACGTCATAGGGATAGCCCTTGAATTCCTTGTCGTAGCCGGGCATCGACGGCGGCAGCGGCTGGTTGGCCGGCACCCCGCGGTTGTTGATCAGCTGGACGATACGGTCCTTGTTGATCGCCATGTTGACCGCTTGCCGCACCTTCACATTGTCGAAAGGCGCCATGGTGGTGTTCATGGTGATGTAGCCGGTGTGCAACTGGCCGCCCTCGACGACACGGGCCTTCTGCTCGGGATCGGCCATCACCTCCTGGAACTTGGCCGGCGGAATAACGTCGCCGAGCACGTCGACCTCGCCCTTCTGCAGCCGCAGCAGCGCGACGATCGGCTCCTGCCCGATCTCGAAGGTGACCTTGTCGAGATGCGGCAGGCCCTTGTGCCAGTAATCCGGGTTGCGCTCGAAGACGACGCGCTGGCCGAGCGTCCATTCGGCGAACTTGAAAGCCCCGGTGCCGACCGGATGCTTGCCAAAATCCGCGCCGTATTTCTCGACCTCCTCCTTCGGCACGACATGCGAGAAGTTGATGGCCATGACATGCAGGAAGGTGGCGTCGGGCCGGGTCAGTTCGAACTTGATGGTGTAGGGGTCGACGACGGTGACGCCCGACAAGCTTTCCGCCTTGCCGGCAGCGACATCCTCATGGCCCTTGATCGAGCCGAAGAAGCCGGCGCCCGGGCTCTGCGTCTTCGGATTGGTGACGCGGTCGAGCGAATATTTCACGTCGTCGGCGGTCATCTCGCGGCCATTGTGGAACTTCACCCCCTGGCGCAGCTTGAAGGTGAAGGTCTTGCCGTCGGGCGCAATCTCGTAGCTCTCGGCGAGGTCGGGCCGCAGATTGGTGGTGCCCGGCTCGTAGTCCATCAGCCCGTCGAACAGGGTCTTGATCATCGACCAGTTCTGCCAGTCATAGCCGATGGCCGGATCGAGCGTGGCGACGTCGTCCTTGTAGGTGATGGTGATCGCGCCGCCCGGCTTGGCGTTCGAATCGACGGCGTGTTCGGCGCGGGCGCTTGTCATGCCGAGCATCAGCGCGAGCGCCGATACCGCAACGGTGGAGGTCAAGAATTTCTTCATATCATGTTCCCTTTCTCTGGTGGTTACCGGTCTTTTTTTGGTTTTCATCTGAGCTTGATGCGCGGGTCGATGAACGGTGCGACGGTGTCTGCCAGGAGATTGCCAAGCACGATGGCGAAGGCCGAAACCAGGGTGACGCCCATGATGATCGGAATGTCGACGCGCTGGATGGCCTGCCAGGCAAGCTGGCCGATGCCCGGCCAGCCGAACACGCTTTCGACCACCACGATGCCGCCCATGAAGATGCCGACGTCGATGCCGATCATGGCGATGACCGGCAGGATGGCGTTGGGCAGTGCATGGCGGAAGATGATGGCGCCGCGCGCAAGGCCCTTGGCGCGGGCGGTCCGCATATAATCCTGGCGCAGCACGTCGATCATCGACGAGCGCATCATGCGGGCGTACCAGCCGGCGCCGAGTATTCCCATGGTCAGGGACGGCAGCACCAGATGGCGCCAGGTGCCGTAGCCGCCGATCGGAAACCAGCCGAGCTGCACGGCGAATACGTAAAGGAGCAGCAGGCCGACGACGAACTGTGGCGCCGAGACGCCGACAAAGGACGCGACCATCAGCGTCTGGTCGGTGGCGGTGCCGCGCCTGACGGCGGCAACAAGGCCCATCGTCAGGCCGATCGCCAGCTCGCAAAGGATGGCGCCGACCATCAAAAGCAGGCTTGCCGGCAGCCGCGAGACGATGAGCTCCGTGACCTCTGAACGCTGGATGTAGGAGCGGCCGAGATCGCCGCTGAGCAGGCTGATCAGATAGTGCCAGTACTGGATGAAGAAGGGCTGATCGAGGCCGAGCTGCCGGCGGATGTTCTGGACCGTTTCGGGCGTGGCACTGCGGCCGGCGATCTGGCGGACGGGGTCGGCGGGCAGCAGGTAGAGGAGTGCAAAGGTGATCAATGAGACGCCGAGCAGGATGAGCACGGACTGGATAACGCGGCGGCCGAGATAGGCGATCATGCCCGGCCCCTTTGCGTCGGATCGAGGATGTCGCGCAGCGCATCGCCGATCAGGTTGAAGGCCAGGGCCAGCGCCAGGATCGCCGCACCCGGAAAGAAGACCAGCCAGGGCGCTGCCTGGAAATATGTCTGGTTCTCGAAAATGATGTTGCCCCAGGATGCGGTCGGCGGCTGCACGCCGATGCCGAGATAGCTGAGCGTTGCTTCGAGCAGCACCGTGGTCGAGATGCCGAGCGTGCCCCAGACGATGATCGTCGGCAGCAGATGCGGCAGGATATGGCGAAACAGGATGCGGGGCGCGCTGGCCCCGATCGTACGCTCGGCGTCGATGAACTCGCGCTCGGCGAGCGAGCTGGTCTCGGTGTAGATGACCCGCGCGGTCTGCACCCAGTTCACCAGAGCGATCACCATGGCAACGATCCACAGGCTCGGCTGGAGCACCGCCGCCAGGCAGATGGCGAGCAGCAGCGCCGGAAAGGCCATCATCAGATCGGTGAAGCGCATCAGCGCGCCACCGATCCAGCCGCGGAAATAGCCCGCGGTGACGCCAACCAGCGTGCCGATCAGAAGCGCCACGCCGTTGGCGACGATGCCGATGATCAGCGAGGTGCGTGCGCCGAAAAGGATGCGGGTCAGCAGATCGCGGCCGAGCAGATCCGTGCCCAGCCAGAAGCTGGCATTCGGCGGCAAGGGCGCGCCTTCAAGCGTCAGCCCGTCGAACATCTGCTCGTTCGGATCGTAGCCGGTCAGCCACGGCGCCAGGACGGCGCCGGCCAGGACGACGGCAACGATCACCAGGCCGATCAATGCCAGGGGACGCTTGACCAGGCGCCGCCAGACGCCGGCGCGCGGCCTGGCCGGCATGCGCCCGGTTGCCGGAAGGTCAGGCGCGATGGGACTGGTCATCGCCGCCTTCTTCCGTCATTGCCACGATCCTGCGCGCGGCCTCCTCGACGCTGATCTGCCAACTCATCGCCAGCGACCGGAGCTGCGCATAGGCGCGGCCGTCCTCGGCGCCTTTCGACAAGGCCTCCACCGCGCGCACGATGGTCTGGCGCTCTGCGACGCGCAGGCGAAGCGACGATATCTCACTTGCCAAAAGCTTGCGCGCCTCGAAACTCTGCCGTGCAATCAACAGGGCGCTGTAGACGCCGGCATTGCCGACCGGCTTCAGCAACTGGGCGTCGGCCTTGTGCGACAGCGCCCACTCGATGCGGCCCGGCGCTTCGGAGCCGATCAGCGCGACCAGCGGCATCGGCGCCTCACCCGGCGCCCAGGGGAATTGTTCGTCGAAGCCGAGATCCGCATCGAAGAAGACGAAATCCGCCGCCAGCGCCTCGGCCGGCAGTTCCGGCCAGCAGCCGACCGTCTCGAGGCCGATGGCCGACAATTGCCGCGTGATCGCCTGTACCGTCGGATGCGGACGATGCAGGACAAAGGCCCTGGCGCCGCCGAGGTTCGGGATGCGCGGGACCTTGCTCACGAGACCACCCTCAGGCGTGGGCGGCCGAATGTCTCGGTGCGGTCATAGCGGGACAGATAGGGATCGGGCGCGACACTCTTGGTCACCATCACAGTCTTGAACGCGGTGCCCTCGATGCGCCCGATCTGCACCGGCAAGGTGGCGTGCTGGGTTTGCGGATCGATGGAGATGTCGCCGAGCGGGGTTCGAAACGAGGTTCCGGCAAAGGCCTGGGGAAGGTCGGGCCATTGTGCGCCGGGATTGCGGGCGAGAATTTCGGCCAGCGTCCGCACCGAGGCATAGGCGGCCGCCTCGAAGGACGAGGCAGGCATGACGGAGGGCGCCGAATCGCCCTGGCGATCCGCTGCCGAGATGTCGTGAAAGTATGGCCCGACGGAAAGGTGGCCATTGCCCGCCCCGTTAAGCGCCGGCAACTCACATTCGGTGAGATTGCAGGACAGGATCGGGCAGCGCTCCGGCCTGAAATGCGGGTCGCGTTCGGCGAGCTCGGCATAGGCCGCGATGAAGGCATAGGACGAGGAGCCGATCAGGTTGTTCAGGACGAAATCCGGCCGGGTGGCCTGGATCTCGGCGACCAGCCTGGAGACATCGACCTCGCCGAGCGGCAGATAGCGCTCGCCCAAAACCTTGCCGCCGGCGTCGGCGATCAGGTCGCGGGCGACACGGTTGGTCTCCCAGCCCCAGATGTAGTTCGAGCCGAGCAGAAAACCGTTGGCGCCGAAGCGCGGCACGACATGGGCCAGCAGCGGAACGAGATGCTGGTTCGGGCAAGCATGCATGTAGACAACATGCTCGTTCGCTTCGAAGCCCTCATAGGGGCAGGCGTACCAGAGCGTACCGCCCGCGCGCTCGAGGATCGGGATGACCTCCTTGCGGCTCCATGAGGTGATGCAGCCAATGATGTGGCGCGCGCCGCTGTTGGCGAGAATGTCGGCGCATCCCGTCGCGTAGCCATCGATGTTGCCTTGCGGGTCGCGCTCGACCGGAACGAATTCGATCGGGATGGCGGGATCGGCATTGATGTCGGCGATGGCCGTCATCGCACCGGAACGGCAGGATTCGGACAGCAGGCGGTAGTTGCCAGACCGCGAGTAAAGGATGCCGATTTCAATGCGCCGTCCCAAGCAAATCCCCAAAATAACAATGCCCCGCAGCCGCCGCCGCGGAAGGCGAGGCATACGAGGCATTTTTGCCGCCCGGCGGTCGGAGCCGGTATTTTCCCCAATAGCGTATTCGGTACGGCGGGTCAGTCAAGCGGGAAAGTGAGGGCCGGCCCGACGATGCTGCTGTAGAAGGGGGAGCGCCGTTCGGGCATTCACCAATTGTCGATGTTGGCGCTGCCCCTCATCGCCCTGCCGGGCACTTCTCCCCGTATAGTGACGGGGAGAAGGGCGCCGTCACCGAGGATTTCGCCAATCGGCAGCGGTGCAGGAAATCCCCTTCTCCCCGTCACTATACGGGGAGAAGGTGCCGGCAGGCGGATGAGGGGCAGCGCAAACCTGAGGCGATTGCCCGGGACTCGCTACTCGCCGTAGACGTCGAAGGCAAAATACTTGTCGTTGATTTCCTTGTATTTGCCGTTTGCGCGCAGGGCGTCGATCGCCGCGTCGAGTTTTTCGGCCAGTTCCTTGTTGCCCTTCTGCAGCGCGATGCCAACGCCGGGGCCATGGATGGCCGGGTCTGGGGCCAGGGTGCCGAGCAGCTTGCAGCAGGCGCCCTCGGGTTTTTTCAGCCATTCGGTCAGAGCCGTCCATCACCGCGTCGAGGCGGCCATTGACCATGTCGGTGCGGGCGTCGTCGCCGGTCGGATACGGTTTTATGGTCGAGCCTGCGTATTTCTGCTCGGCGAAATTCTGGTGGATCGTCGCGCTCTGCACGCCAAGCGCCTTGCCTTTCAGGTCCTCGGGCGAGGTGCCTGACACGGTCGATTCCTTCGGCACCGCGATGGCCGGCGGCGTCTGGTAGTATTTTTTGGTGAAGTCGACCTTCTCGGCGCGTTCCGGCGTGATGGTGATGTTGATGATGGCGTCGAACTTGCCGGCCTGCAGCGCCGGGATCGAGCCGTCGAAATCCTGCACTGTGAATTCGCATTCGGCCTTCATCTCGGCGCACAGCGCCTTGCCGAGATCGATGTCGAAGCCGCCCAGCGTGCCGTCGGCATTGGCATAGTTGAAAGGCGGATAGGCACCCTCGGTACCAAGCCTGAGTTTCTTGTCCTGGGCAGAGGCAGCGCCGGTGGCGAGCGCCAGGGCGACGGACGCGGCAGCCAAGAAACGACCGAAAAGGCGCATGATCCAGATCTCCCTTGATGGGCCTGAGTCTACGGGGTTTTGTGGGCGCGGCGGAGACGGAAACGACATGCCCTGCGGCGATCACGGCGCGGCAAGGCCGATTGGAGGCTTCGTCGGTCAGCCGGCGGCTCGTGCCCGCTCGGTGGCGGCCAGGTCGATCGCCGACCCGTCCGCGGAAAGAGCGACGCCAAATTTCTCGCTGGCCTGTTCGGGCGTATAATAGCCCAGGGCCACATCCCGCAGCACCAATTCCGGATCGCGCTGCAGGGGATCGCCATAGCCGCCGCCGCCCGGCGTGCCGACGCGCACGCGGTCGCCAGCCTTCAACGCGATGTCCTGCTCCTTGGAGAGGTGCGGCGGCACATGCTGCTGGCCGTCGCGAAAAACGGTCACCGTGTTGACCGCGCCGTCCCTGCCGCCGAGCGCGCCCTGCGGGCCGAAACGACCGTGGTCCATGACGAAGGAGGCGCGGGCGTCGCCGCGCAGGATTTCGACCTCATAGGCGAGGCCGAAACCGCCGCGATGCCTGCCGGGGCCGCCCGAGCCCTCGCGCAGGGCATAGTGGCGATAGAGCACCGGAAACGCCTGCTCCATGATCTCGACCGGCGGCGATTTTGAAATGCCAATGGTCGAGCAGCCATTGGTGAGGCCGTCGTGACCGGCATTGCCGCCATAGCCGCCGCCGGAGATCTGGTACATGACGTAGTCGCGGCCGCGGGCCGGATCGTTGCCGCCGAGCGCGAAATTGCCGCTGGAGCCGGCCGGCGCCGCCGTCACCTTGTCCGGCAGCGCCTGCACCATCGCCGCGAACACCGCTTCGGCGATGCGCTGCGACACCTCGGCCGCGCAGCCCGACACCGGGCGCGGATATTTTGCGTCGAGGAAAGTGCCTTCCGGCCGCTTGACGATCAGCGGCTCGAAGGCGCCGGCGCTGATCGGCACGTCGGGGAAAATGTGGCGCATGGCGAGATAGACCGACGACAAGGTGGTCGCCAGCACGCTGTTCATCGGCCCGGCGCAGGGTTTTGACGAGCCCGAAAAATCGAAGCTGAGCGTGTCGCCTTGTTTCTCGACAGCCAGCGCAATGGTCAGTGGCTGGTTGACCACCCCGTCGGAATCGACAAAGGCTTTGGAGCGATAGATGCCATCGGGAATGGCCGCTATGTTGGCGCGCATCTGTTCGGCGGCCCGGCGGCGCAGTTCGGCGATCGCCTCGACGACCGTTTCGTCACCGTAACGATCCAGGATTCCGGTGAGCCGGTCCTGGCCGATCAGCAGTGCCGCCGCTTGCGCGCGGATATCGCCGATGCGCTGGTCGGCAACCCGGATGTTGGAGCAGATGATGGCGTAGATCTCGCGGTCGAGCACGCCCTGCTTGAACAGTTTTACCGGCGGCAGCCGCAGGCCTTCCTGCTCGACCGCCGTTGCCGAGGCCGAAAAACCGCCCGGCACCGAACCGCCGATATCGGGCCAGTGGCCGGTGTTCGACAGCCAGCAAAAAATCTTGCCATCGCGGTAGACCGGCATGGCGAAGCGCACATCCATCAGATGGGTGCCGCCGAGATAGGGGTCGTTGACGATGTAGATGTCGCCTGGCTCGGGCGGCAGGCAGCGTCCCTCGGCGATCATTTCGATCACCGTTCTGGTCGAATACTGCATGACGCCGACGAACACCGGCAGGCCCTGGCTGCCCTGTGCGATCAGCGAGCCGTCGACCGCCGAATAGATGCCGTCGGAGCGGTCGTTGGCCTCGGCGATGACCGGCGAGAAGGCGGCGCGCGAAAACGTCAGGTCCATCTCGTCGCAGACCTGCTGCAGCGCCGCCTGGATGACCGAAAGCGTAATAGTGTCGAGAGTGATCATCCGCGCGGACCCCCACCCCTAACCCCTCCCCACAAGGGGGAGGGGGACTCTCGTTGGCGCTCAAAGCAGCAAATCGCTGCGTGTCGAAGCCAGGAACTGGTGGCTCGACCAAATCCTCCTCCCCCTTGTGGGGAGGGGTTAGGGGTAGGGGTCCTCTTCGATGAAAGCCTTATCATAACTGCCCCACCTCTATGATGATGTTGCCGTCGGCGTCCGAGCGCGCCCGGTCGCCAGGCTCGAGCACGGTGGTGGCGTCCATCTGTTCGAGGATCGCCGGACCTGCGATGACAGCGTCGAGCGGCAGCTTTTCCCTGACGTAGACCGGCGTGTCGTGCCAGCGCCCGCCATACCAGACCGGCCGGATTTCGCGGCGCGCCTCATCGAGCGTTCTGGCGCGGCCAGCCGGGTCGATCAATCGCGAAAGATCGATCGCCGGCCGCACGCCGGTGACCGAGGTGTTGAGGTTGACCAGATTGGCGCGGATTTCCGGCAGCTCGACCTTGAAGCGGGCGAAATAGGCCTTTTCGAACAGCTGCTGCAGTGTTTCACGCGTCACCGCGGACGACGGCAGCGGCACGTTGATGATGTGGGTCTGGCCGACGAACTGCATGTCGGCGGAATGGGTGACGCGGATCGTCTCCGGCTTTATCGCCTCTTTGCCGATTAGTTCCTCGCCTTCGTTTCGGTGCCGTTCCAATATCGCGTGAAGCCGCATTTCATCGAGACCGGCCACCGGCTGGTTGACCGTGTTGACGAAATCGTGCCTGAGATCGGCGACGACGCAGCCGAGCGCATTGGTGATGCCCGGCCGCGCCGGCACCAAGACTTTTGGCAGGCCGAGTTCGCGCGCCAAAGCTGTCGCATGCAGCGGCCCGGCGCCGCCGAAGGCGAACAGCGCGAAATCGCGCGGGTCGTGGCCGCGCGACACCGAGACCATGCGGATGGCGCCGGCCATCTTGATGTTGCCGAGCCGCAGCACCGCGCCCGCCGCCTCGACGCCGGACAGGCCGGTGGGGCGGCCGATCCTGTCCTCAAAAATGCCGGTGACGTGTTCTGATGTGACCGGGTTTTCCACGGCGAGCAGTTTTTTCGGCGCCAGCCGGCCAAGCACCAGATTGGCGTCGGTGATGGTCGGTTCAACGCCGCAGCGCCCATAGCAGATCGGGCCGGGATTGGCGCCGGCGCTTTCCGGGCCGATCTGGATCAGGCCGGCCGCATCGACGCGGGCGATCGAGCCGCCGCCGGCGCCGACCGTGTGCACCGCCACCATCGGCACATGGATCGGCATCGCATATTCGATCTCGATCTCGTTCGACACCGCCGGTTCGGCATTGCGGATCAGCGCCACGTCGGTCGAGGTGCCGCCCATGTCGTAGGTGACCAGGTTTTCGAAGCCGGCGCGTTTTCCGGTATAGGCGGCGGCGATGACGCCGGAGGCCGGGCCGGACATCACGGTCTTGGCCGATTCACGGGTGACGAAGCGGGCCGAGATCATGCCGCCATTGCCGTTCATGATCAGGAAGTCGCGGGCGTAGCCTTTCGACCCCAATTCCTTGCGCAGCCGCTCGACATAGCGCTCGAGGATCGGCTGCACCGAGGCGTTGACCGAAGCGGTGACGCCGCGCTCGAATTCACGCGCTTCCGACAGCAGTGCATGGCCCGTCGTGATGTAGCTGTTCGGCCAAAGCGCGGCGGCGATCTCGGCGGCGCGCCGCTCATGCGCCGGATTGGCGTAGGAATGCAGGAAATGGATGACGAGGGATTCGCAGCCGGCCGCGAGCAATTGTGAAACCGCGTCGCGCATCTCGGCTTCGTCGAGATGGATGCGCACCGCGCCCGAGGCTTCGACGCGCTCCGACACTTCAAGCCGCAGATTGCGCGGAATGATCGGGACGAAGCTGCCGGTCATGCCATAGGCCTGCGGCCGCGTCCGCCGGCCAAGCTCGATGACGTCGCGAAAACCGCGCGTGGTGATCATGCCCGTCTTGGCGAGCCGGCGCTCGAGCACTGCGTTGGTGGTGGTGGTCGTGCCGTGCACGATGAGGTCGATGCCGCGGATGGGAAAACCGGTGGCGTCGAGCGCCGAAACGACCCCAAAAGCCTGGTTGTCGACAGTGGTCGGGGTCTTGGCGATATGCACCTTGCCGCCGTGACGCCCGTCGATCAGAAGCAGGTCGGTAAAGGTTCCGCCGACATCGATGCCGGCGACGACGCTGCCCGAGGAATCCAGCGTCTGCGCCGAAAAATTCTCTTCCATTGTCGAAACCCGAAATGTCAGGACTACAGATATGTCTCAGTTTGGAAAGGTGTTTCAGCCTGGCGTCTTGACGCAAATATCATTTGTATACTAATAAATTCCGGACACAAGAGCTTACCGCTTGGCAGTGTGCAAACGGCACGCCGGAACCTGATCGGTTCGGGCGCGCAGCAGAAAGTTTGGCGTCAGCGCCCTCGGGTTGGCCAGAAGGTTAGGCCAGAAGGTTAGGTTTGATGAACACCACATCCGCGCTCAACACCGCAGGCGCCCGGCCGCTGCAGTTCCCGATACCGGCCAATGTCTATGCCGAGACCGTCGTCTCGGTGAAGCACTATACCGACCGGCTGTTTTCGTTCCGCATCACCCGCCCGCAGTCGCTGCGCTTCCGTTCCGGCGAGTTCGTCATGATCGGCCTGCCCAACGCCGAAAAGCCGGTGTTCCGCGCCTATTCGATCGCCAGCCCGGCCTGGGATGACGAGCTGGAATTCTTCTCGATCAAGGTGCCGGACGGCCCGCTGACCTCTGAGCTGCAAAAGATCGAGATCGGCGACACCGTCATCATGCGGCAAAAATCGACCGGCACGCTAGTGGTCGACGCGCTGACCCCGGCCAAGCGCCTGTTCATGATCTCGACCGGCACCGGCATCGCGCCCTTCGCCAGCCTGCTGCGCGACCCCGACACTTTTGAGAAATTCGAGCAGGTCGTGCTGACCCACACCTGCCGCGACAATGCCGAACTGACCTACGGCCAGGAGCTGGTTGCAGAGCTGGAGAACGACCCGCTGATCGGCGAGCTGACCGGCGGCCGCGTCACGCTCTACAATTCGACGACGCGCGAACCCTCCGAGCGCATGGGCCGCATCACCGCGCTGATCGGCTCGGGAAAATTTTTTACCGATCTCGGCATCGACAAGCTCGACCCCGAAACCGACCGCATCATGATCTGCGGCTCGATGCACATGCTCAGGGATGTCAAGGAACTGGCCGAAAGCCTCGGCTTCGAGGAAGGCTCGCTGCATCATCCGGCAAGCTTCGTCGTCGAGCGGGCGTTTGTCGGGTAGAGCCTTGACACACTTCGTCATCCCAGGGCGAAGCAAGGAGCGAAGCGAACGCGGCGCAGACCCTGGGATCCATTCCGTGACATTAGAGCGTCACGACGGTGCAAAACGTTTGATGCCGGCGGGACAGCGCCCCCCTCTGTCCTGCCGGACATCTCCCCCACTTGGGGGGAGATCGGCTGTCACCACCGCTTTCGCAATTGTCTAATTTGCAGGATTGAGCGGAGCGGCCAAGCTGCCGATCTCCCCCCTCGTGGGGGAGATGTCCGGCAGGACAGAGGGGGGCGCCAAGGATCGCTGCAGATCAGCATTTTATCCTGAGCCGCCGCGCTGTTGGGATTTT